>NZ_CP080442.1:515833-866666 GCF_019597925.1 [Clostridium] scindens
AGAGTGGAGGCTTGGAAACACAGGCAATCCGGGAAAGGAAAAGAAAATGGCGAACATTACGATTTTAGCGGATCTTCAACTTAACAGTGAACGCATGGATGCTCTGGAGGAAAGACAGAGTCTCTTTGTAGTGCATTCCGGTAAGATGACAGAGTCCAGGAAGACTGTAAGTTTGCCATGATGGCATATCGCATTCTGGTACCGCTTATCTTATACGGATAGGCGGTATTTTTTATGCCATAGGAGATTGATTTTCCTATAGGAAGGATTCTTTTCATTTGGGGAAATATAGCATGGGAAAATGTAGGAGGTGTTGAAAATGTTTGAGATCAAAGGGAAGGTAAATACAGCCATTTGCTATGCAAAGGTGGTTGAGGATGAAGCGATAGAGCAGATTCGCCGCATGTGCGATTATGAATTTGCAAAAGGAAGCCAGATACGGATTATGCCGGATGTTCATGCAGGAAAGGGATGTACCATAGGGACGACCATGACGATAGTTGATAAGGCGGTTCCGAATGTGGTAGGAGTGGATATTGGCTGCGGAATGTATACGGTGAAATTAAGGGATAATGAGATCGATATGAAGAAGCTTGACGCAGCGGCTCATGATATTCCTTCGGGCATGAACGTGTGGGAAGGGAGAAGGGCGCATTTTGACCTGGAGAGGCTCCGGTGTTACCGGAATCTCAGGGATACCAAAAGGCTGCAGCGAAGCCTGGGTACCTTGGGAGGCGGAAATCACTTTATAGAAGTGGACCAGGCAGCGGATGGAACCAAGTATCTTGTCATTCACACCGGCAGCCGGAATCTTGGAAAGCAGGTGGCAGAATATTACCAGCAGCTGGCAGTAGACCTGCACAAGGGAAAAGAGGAATATTTTCAAAAGAAAGACGCCTTAATTGCAGAGTACAAGGCAGCGGGAAGAAGAAAAGAGATCCAGGCGGCATTGAAAGAACTTCACTGGGCTAACCACGAATTGTTGATACCGGAAGATCTTTGCTATCTGTATGGAAGATATTTCGAAGACTATCTGGAAGATGTCCGTATCTGCCAGGAGTTTGCCCGGAATAACCGGGAACTGATCGCGGAAATTCTTCTGGAAAAAACAGGCCTGCAGGCAAAAGAGACGTTCCACACCGTGCACAACTATATTGACGTGGAGGAAATGATTCTAAGAAAAGGCGCTATTGCGGCGCATAAGGGGGAGAAGGTGCTGATCCCCATTAATATGCATGATGGTAGCGTGCTCGCTGTGGGAAAAGGCAACCCGCAGTGGAACTATTCCGCACCCCATGGGGCAGGACGGGTCATGTCCAGGCGGACGGCAAAGGAAAAATTGTGTATGGCGCAGTATCAGGAGATGATGAAAGGAATCTATACGACGTCTGTAAACGAGTCGACTTTGGATGAGGCACCCATGGCATACAAATCTTTGGGAGACATCATAGACGTGATTCAGGAATCCGTGGATGTGATAGAAATATTAAAACCAATCTATAATTTTAAGGCTTCTGACTAGAGCACGGCTAAAGCAGTGACTGTTCTGGCTGGAAGCCGGAACAGGAGGAAAATAAAATGATAACGATGCCTGTCATAGACATGGCAAAAACAGGACAGAACATTAGGAACTTAAGGATATCGAAAGGCCTGACGGTAAAAGACTTGCAGCGGCTCTTCGGCTTCGAGACGCCACAGGCAATCTACAAGTGGCAGTACGGGAAGGCATTGCCGTCAATTGATAATTTGGTGGCGCTGGCAGCGGTGCTGCAGGTTTCGATTGACGATATCCTGATTGTGCAAAATGAGATGTATGACTGCAAAGGGGCGTGAAGGCGCTCCTCTGCTCTAGAATTGATTGAGTGAAAGCCGGGCAGCAGGCCCGGCGGATGAGGCCCCATAGTCAAGTGGCTTAAGACACTGCCCTTTCACGGCAGGAGCGGCGGGTTCGAATCCCCCTGGGGTCGTTTGTTAAATGGCATTGGATTTGAGCGGTAAGAAGATGTATGATTAAGTTAAGAATTATTTCGTATCTTGAAAATCGTTATTAATATAAAAAGAAAGGCTTGGCTGAAGGAAGTGAAAAATGTCAAAGAGATAAGGAAAGGGTTTGAAAATGCCATAGATTTTCTAATGTTCAGTTATTTTGGAATATCGTTAGAGGATGGCGAAGATAGAGAGCAGATTCTTGATGTCGCGGTAAAGAGAGCGTATAGTGATGCAACGCAGCAAGCCTCTTATAATGCTATGTTGAAAGGGGAAAATAAGAATGCATCAAAAGAAATAAAGGATAAGGCAATACAAAGATTGAAAGAAGCAGTAGATGAATTGCTAAGCAATAAAGTTCTGGCAGAATCATATAGCGCATGGCATCAAAAGATGTGTAAAGAGATATGCATGCTTTATGAAGGAGTCATATTTATAAACAAAAAAGGGAATAAAGAGAAGGCATTTTCATATGGAAATGCACAGAAATGGGTCAATATGACAATGAAGTATATCTATATCTTGCATGCTGTCTATAAAGAGAAAGCCGCTAAGTGTGATTTTTGCAATACATATGGAGATCAGATAGATACTTTGATGTGCGATCTTGATGTTCCGGTTGATAGTTATATTCTAAAAAGCGCCTCTAAAAAATATAAAGATTGTGAAAAGGCTTATGGGTTTGACATGGAAATTCCCAATAGAAAAATGATTGTGCGAAATGGAAAAGAAGTAGAACTGCCTGCCAAGGGGCCATATTCTGATGAGAAGACCAAGCCGTGGAGTAAATGGTCGGAAGAAGAATATGATGATTTCCAAAAAGAATTAAAAAAGGGGATAAAAGATAAATTTCCAGGAACGTTTCCGATAGAGTGGGAAGGATCAGCCTGGATCGAAATAGCGAAAAAGCGGAAATAATTGTGGGCTTGGGACTGGTTTGAAGAAATTGGAAATATGGTTCAGGTGCGAATGGTAAGTGCACATAAAATGCGTGGGGGATTCGCACCTGGAAAAAGGGGTTAATTTGGAGAAAAGGTTAGAAAAAATTAATTTTAAAGAAGGATTTGCTTGAGTTATTGTGGGTTTTGTGTGTAATATGTAAGTGGGCAAGAGGTATTTTTGTGCGTTTTTGCTGTCTCCCTCTGCGAAGAGGGAGTGGATTGAAATACAAGCGTTGATGACGGCGAATACATGGTCATTGTCTCCCTCTGCGAAGAGGGAGTGGATTGAAATGAGCATATCCTGATACATCCAGAGCCGGTCCGAGAAGTCTCCCTCTGCGAAGAGGGAGTGGATTGAAATATTATGGCTTATGAAGAATGCAAGGAGATTATTTGTCTCCCTCTGCGAAGAGGGAGTGGATTGAAATATCGTGCCTTGCACTGCACTATCTGATTTTAGGGTCTCCCTCTGCGAGGAGGGAGTGGATTGAAATGAGTTCGGATGTCAGGAAACTGCCACGGCTTATGTCTCCCTCTGCGAGGAGGGAGTGGATTGAAATATAACCTCGGTCGTTTTTTCGCAGTTCAAATGTGTCTCCCTCTGCGAAGAGGGAGTGGATTGAAATATATATGCATTTTTATAAAAAGGATGCTCTTTCGTCTCCCTCTGCGAAGAGGGAGTGGATTGAAATTAAGGGTTTGACTTCTTCTGAGGGGCTTCCTTCTGTCTCCCTCTGCGAAGAGGGAGTGGATTGAAATATTCTTTTCCAAATATTCCCTTGCGAAGATGATCGTCTCCCTCTGTGAGGAGGGAGTGGATTGAAATGGCCTCCGCCTGCGGTTCTTCTCATATATCTTTCGTCTCCCTCTGCGAGGAGGGAGTGGATTGAAATGAAGTCTATCTCAAGCCTTCCATTTGTGATTTCGTCTCTCCCTGCAGAGGGAGAGAGGATTGAAATAGGGGATGCTCAAGATAAATAACAATATTGCCAAGTTGCCTTTTATGAGGAAGGAGAGAGAAAACGAAATATTATAGTTTTGAACGTTTATGGAAATATTCGATATTTGTATTTGAGAAGTATGTAAGATTATGTCTTACTTTTTGGTAAAAAAGAAGCGCCAGTGCGGAAGCTGGAGGGTGTGATCTATGAAGGGGAGTTGAAAATTTAATAATAATTAAGTAGAAAGACCAACTGACAATAAAGTTATAATCATCAAACGGGATAGCAGTTCTACATGATGAGAATTAGGTATTAATTATATTTAGTGTCCGACAATATGTTGGATATTTTGTTTTAATTGCCAAAAATGTGTGATAAAATAAAGAAAATGATAATAATTGACAAATAACAGGAAGTAAGTAAATATGAACGATCCATACATTGCACATTTTTATAAAGGCAGTAATAATGCTATACAGATACAATCCGTTTCCGAGCACAATCTTAATGTGGCTTATCTTGCCATGAGTAATTCCCCATTGAAATGCCTATCTTCTGTCGCCTGGGTTAGTGGTGTACTTCATGATGCTGGAAAATATAGAGAAGGTGTTCAAAATTACCTCAGAAGAGCAATGAATGAAGAGCAAGTGCGTCGCGGGGAAGAAGACCACTCGACAGGCGGTGGATTTCTGATAGAAAAAATGTTTCCTGCGACAAATCTATCTGTACTGGTACAGATGGCGGTATTTTGCCATCATGGTTTGCATGACTGCTTTTCATCTGAAAAATCCACTATTTACATTAAAGAGCGATTGTCCAAAAAAGAGAATTCCCAAAATGTAGAGGAACGTTATTATCAATATATAAAGAAGGAAGATTTGGAGAAAAGAGGCCTAATAGCAAAACGGGAAGTAGCAGGTATTATCCAGGAGATTTTAGGGTTTATTCGTAGCAAGAATTTGAGCGTAAATATGTATGGAAACAGAGATTTTTTCCTAGGTATGTATGAAAGGACGATTATGTCGCTGCTGGTAGATGCAGACAGGACTGATACGGCGTGTTTTATGGAGCAGAGAGAATTACCCAATCCTAAAAGTGATGAAATGATGCAAGAGATTTGGGAAAAATGCATTACATATCTGGAACAGTATTTAAAGTCCATAAAATCAGAATCAAGGCTGAATGAATATCGCAGGGATATCTCGCGGAAATGTATGGAGGCCGGAGAAAGAGAAGAAAGGCTTTATCGCCTGACGGTGCCCACCGGTGCGGGAAAGACGCTCAGCAGCCTGCGCTTTGCGTTGTATCATGCCAGGAAATATCATAAGAGACATATCATATATGTGGCGCCCTATCAGAGTATAATAGACCAGAACGCGGAGGAAATACGCAGGGCAATTAATAATGATGAAATTGTTCTGGAGCACCATTGTAATGTAATCCATGATGATGAAATGGAGAAGGAACGTTATGAAATCCTGACAGAAAATTGGGATTCGCCGATTATAGTCACTACAGCGGTACAGTTTTTGAACACGTTGTTTGCCTCAGGAATTGGAAATATCAGGCGTATGTATAGCATTCTGAACAGTGTGATTATATTTGATGAAGTTCAAGCCTTACCAGTAAAGATTACCAAACTGTTTAATCTTTCTGTGAACTTTCTGACGGCATTTGGGAAGTCAACAGTGGTTTTATGTTCAGCGACGCAGCCGTTATTTGATGAACTGGATGAAAACAGGCTGCTGCCGCCACTATCCATGGCAGGCAGTCCCAAAGAATATGCTGAGGCATTTAAAAGAACGAAAATTATAGATGCTACAAAAGGAGCAGGCAGTGGATTTGCGGCAGAAGAATTACAAGAGTTTATCTGGGACAAGGCGGAGACGCTTAAACAGGTTCTTGTCGTTGTGAATACAAAGAAATGTGCAGAAAGGCTTTATAAAGAGATCAAGAAAAAATGTAAGGGATCGGATTATATATTATTTCATCTGAGCACTAATATGTGCGCAGAACACAGGAGGGATGTACTAAAGAGACTGGAAGAGAATTTAGAAAATGAGAAGAAGGTGATATGTATCAGCACTCAGCTGATTGAGGCGGGAGTGAATCTATCCTTCAAGTGCGTCATACGTTCCCTGGCAGGCCTTGATAATATCATTCAGGCGGCAGGCCGATGCAACAGGCATGGGGAAGCGGGGATGGGATACGTCTATATTGTGGGAATAAGCAGCGAGTTAGAAAATGTAGAAAGACTTGCGGAGATTCGGAAAATGCAGGAGAGCATGGCAGAAGTGCTGAATCAATTCAGGAAGAATCCGGAAATATTTGATCATAGTCTGTCGTCCGAGGAGTCAATCCGGTACTATTATCAGATATACCTAAAGAAGAGAATGCCGGAAATGGAATATTTGGAATCGGTGAATGGAGTGGATGTTACACTGCTTGACCTGCTATCCACCAGCAGGACGATGTGGAAAAGCATGTCAGAGACAACCAAGAAGGATAGTAAGAATCTGCTGTTAAAGCAGGCGTTTAAAACGGCGGGGGATGTATTCGAAGTGATACTGGAAGATGGAAAGGTAGATGTCGTAGTTAGATATGATGAAAAAGCAGAGGAGCAGATAGCCGTTCTTGAGGACGAATATGCTACGCTGGCAGAGCATAAGAAAGCGCTTCGAAGGCTTCAGCCATATACGGTGGGTATATCCGAGCAACTTCGTCAGAAGTTAGGAAATGCAATTACATCCGTATGCGGAGGAACCGTCTATGTCCTGAGTCAGAACTATTATAGTAGAGAAACTGGTGTTTCAGAAGAACCACTGGGAATGGAATTTATAAACTTTTAGAAAAGGGGTGAGAAGGTGAAGTATCGCAATACAGTAGAATTTGAAGTATATGGAGACTACGCGTTGTTTTCGGATCCCGTGACCCGCGTAGGAGGGGAGAAAAGTTCTTATCATGTGCCCACGTATGAAGCGCTTAAAGGGATTTTGCAAAGCGTGTACTGGAAGCCTACGCTGGTCTGGATTATCGATGCGGTAAGAATTATGAAGCCAATCCAGACGGAGACAAAGGCTATCCGTCCCATTAATTATAATGGGGGAAATGATTTATCCTATTATACTTATTTGAAGGATGTCAGTTATCAGGTACGGGCACATTTTGAATGGAACAGAAACAGGCCGGAACTGGAATCGGACCGTAATGAAAATAAGCATCATAATATTGCCAGGCGAATGATAAGCCGAGGCGGAAGAAGGGATATTTTCCTGGGCACAAGAGAATGTCAGGGATACGTGGTACCCTGCGAGTTTGGAGAAGGGGAAGGATATTATGACAGCCAGGAGGGCGATTTGTCCTACGGGCTTATGTATCATGGCATTACTTATGCGGATGAGGCAGTTCTTCCAGAAGATGAGGGAAAGATGACTGTGAGGTTCTGGCACCCGGTCATGAAAAAGGGAATCATCGAATTTACCCGTCCCGAGGAGTGTGTGAAAAAAAGACACATTAGGGAAATGACAGTAAAGATATTTGGAGAGGATAATTTTACAGGCATTGGAGAATTTGACGGGGAGGAGGAAGACATTGAGTTGGTTTAGCGAATTGTATGATTTATATGAGAAAAATGAAGAGAAAATTGGAAGAGTAGAATATAAGACACGCCAGGGAAAAAAGGGACCAGAGCAGGTTCCGCTGGTTCTTTTGCCAATATATCATACGACGGTAGCAGCACAGATTACGGTTGACATTGACAGCGAAGGGAATTTTCTGGGAGCGTCAAGAGTGCCGGATGAAGATAAGATGACAATCATCCCTGTGACGGAGACTTCTGGCATCCGGACATCAGGTGTTGAGGCGCATCCTTTCTGTGACAACCTAAAATACCTGGCTGCAGATTATGCAAGATATGTAAAGAATGGAAAAAAAGACTTTTCCAAAAATCGTAAACTCTACATAGAAGGCCTAAAGTCCTGGCATCTGTCTGAGTATACACATCCAAAAGTAGATGCGCTTTATGCTTATTTAGGCAAGGGGACGCTCATGTCTGATTTGGTTGAAGAAGGAGTCCTGATTACAGATGAAAAAGGAGTTCTTTTAGAAAAGGAAAAGATACAGATTGTATTACAGGCAGATGCGTTTGTAAGATTTCGTATCATAGAAAAAGCAGATTTAAGCCAGGATATTTTAAACGATCCTTCCGGGAAGTATTTTTCGGAGTGCTGGCTGGATAGGACCTTGCAGGAAAGTTATATCAAGTATCACCGTTCCAGATTAACGCAGACAGATTTCTGCTATCTTACTGGCGAGAATGTTCCAGTTTCTTATCTTCAGCCTAAGAAAATCAGAAATGAAGGAGACGGGGCGAAACTTATTTCCTCAAATGATGAAGACAATTATACATTTAAAGGAAGATTTACGGATAAAACGGAAGCATTTGCTATAGGATATGAGGCTTCTCAAAAGGCTCACAATGCGCTTAAATGGATTATACGTAAGCAAGGATACAGTTGGGATGACCTTTGCATCGTGATCTGGGAATCTAATCTGGAGCAGATTCCGGATTGGGGCGCGGATACAGATAAGATTGAGGAAGCCTATCAGGAGGTGCAGGAAAGCGAATATGAAGGATGGGGAGAGGAGGAAGAGCAAGAAGAAAAAGAATATGAGACGGGAGCTGCGGCTGCGGCAAGGTTCAAAGCAGCGATGCGCGGATATGGAGAGAATCTGAAGACGGACTCGAAAGTTATGATTCTTGCCTTTGATGCAGCCACTACTGGAAGGCTTGCTATGGTAGAAAATAAAGAGTTTGCCGCCAGCAGGTATGTAGATAATATCAAGTACTGGCATGACAGTTGCAGATGGCTGCAGTCAAAATATAAGGACGGACATAACTTTCGTTATTTTGGAATGGCAGGCGTGAAAGATATTGCGGAAGCCCTGTACGGGACGGAGCAGAAAGGAATTCTTTCCCTTGGAGGCAATACAAGAATGTATGCGGAAATATGCAAGAGGCTTTTGCCCTGCATATCTGAGAGGAGACGCGTGCCGAGAGATATAGTAAATACCGCGGTACAAAGGGCGTCATCTCCAGTTTCGTATGATAATCGGTATAATTGGGAAAAAGTGCTTTCTATAGCATGCGCTCTGGTGAAAAAGCAGAAAATGGAATTGGAAAAGGAGGAGTGGAAAGTGTCGCTGAATGAGGAAAGCAGGAATAGAGACTATCTGTATGGACGACTTTTAGCAATGGCTGACAGGATTGAATACCGTACATTTGACAAAGATGAAGACGGGAAAAGAGTGACGAATGCTAAAAGATATATGAATGCATTTGCACAGCATCCATACCAGACATGGAAGGTATTAGAGGAGCGTATACAGCCCTATTTGCAAAAATTAGATATTAAGGAGCGGAATTCTTATAATAAGACTCTTGATGAAATCTATGAATTGTTCGATGAAAAAGAATTTACTAATAATGACAGGCTGGAAGGATTATATTTACTGGGATATCACAGCCAGTCTTATGAACTAAAATATAAGCCTAAAAAAGCGGAGGAGGAAAAAGAATGACAACTTTAAAAGGAAAAATTGATTTTGCATTGCTTGTTTCAGCAACAGATGCTAATCCGAATGGAGATCCTTTGAATGGAAATCGTCCAAGAGAGAATTATGAAGGCTATGGGGAAATTTCAGATGTCTGTATTAAAAGAAAGATCCGTAATCGGTTCCAGGATATGGGACAGAAAATATTTGTCCAATCGGATGACCGTTCCGACGATGGTTATACAAGCCTGAAGGAACGGGCAGAAGGATGTGAAGAATTAAATAATGAAATTAAGAAAAAGAAAAAAGCCGATAGGGAACATTTTGCCCAGATTGCATGTCAGGAATGGCTGGACGTTCGGACGTTCGGACAAGTATTCGCGTTCAAAGGAGACGAAGTCTCTGTGGGAATACGAGGACCTGTTTCAATCCATCAGGCAGTCAGCTTGTCACCAGTGGATGTTGTCAGTATGCAGATTACGAAGAGTGTCAACAGTGAGGCAGGAAAAGACAGCAAGGCTTCTGATACCATGGGAACCAAACATAGAATAGGGTTTGGCCTATACCTGGTAAAAGGAAGCGTGAATGTCCAACTGGCCGAGAAAACCGGATTTTCTCAAGAAGACGCTGAACTTTTAAAGGAGGCACTGAAGACCCTGTTTGAAAACGACGCGTCATCCGCAAGGCCGGAAGGAAGTATGGAAGTCTGCCGACTCTACTGGTGGCAGCATGAGGAAAAGACCCCCTCAGTATCTACTGCTCAAATCCATAGAAGCATAAAAATCGAGGCATTGGAGGACAGGCCTAAATCATTTAAAGACTACTCCATCAAGTTAGAAGAACTGAACTGTGTAAAACCGGAGGTATATGAATTTGTATAAAGAAGAGGATTACCTGCAATTGTCAGGTATCCAGCATTTCGCATTCTGTCGTCGTCAATGGGCGCTTGCCTACATAGAACTCCAGTGGGATGAAAATGTGAGGACTGTTGAAGGAAAACTCTTGCATGAGAAGGCACATGATCCTACAAATGCGGAGAAGAGAGGAGATCTGATTATCAGCAGAGGCATGCCAGTATATTCCAGAGAATTGGGGATCAGCGGTGAATGTGACGTTGTTGAATTCCACCGTTCTCAGGACGGAATAACATTATTTGGACGGGATGGCCTGTATGAAGTAATTCCCATCGAATACAAGCGGGGAAAGCCCAAGGAAAATGATGTGGATATTCTTCAACTTATGGCGCAGGCATTATGCCTGGAAGAAATGCTTTGCTGCCAGATTCCTTTTGGATACTTATACTATGGTGAGACAAGACATAGAAAAATAGTAGAATTTACAGAAGAAATTCGACACAAGACAAAAGACATGTTTCTGGAAATGCATCAGTATTATGAACGAAGATATACTCCAAGGGTAAAACGTTCCAAGGCATGTAATGCGTGTTCTCTAAAGGATATCTGTCTGCCGGCTTTAGGAATAGCAAAGTCGGCAACAGATTATATTAATAGCAGGCTATCGGAGGAATAGAGTTGAAAAAATTAATGAATACGTTATATGTGACCTCTGCGAATCGGTATCTTTCTTTAGATGGAGAGAATGTTGTTATTCTGGAAGAACAGAAGGAAATCGGGCGCGTACCCCTACATAACCTGGAGGGAATCGTTACATTTGGATATACAGGAGCAAGCCCGAGACTTATGGGGACTTGCGCGCAGAAGAATATCAGCCTTACTTTTATGACTGAGCACGGACGTTTCCTTGCACGGGTATGTGGAGAAGTCAGGGGGAATGTCACACTGCGAAGGCAGCAATATCGTATCGCCGATAATACAGAAAAAAAGATAGAAGTGGCGCGAAATTGTATTGTTGGAAAAGTGTATAATTCCCGGTGGATTTTAGAGCGGGCAATCCGGGATTATCCGCTGCGGTTGGATGTAGAAAAGATAAAAGAAAAATCGTCTTTCCTCGATTCCCGCTTAAAAGAAATCCGTACGTGTGAAAGCCCGGATAAACTTCTGGGACTTGAGGGAGAGTCAGCCTCCATTTATTTTTCTGTCTTTGATGAATTGATCTTGCAGCAAAAGGAAGTTTTTTATTTTCATGGACGAAATAGAAGGCCCCCTTTGGATAATGTAAATGCAATGCTTTCATTCGCCTATTCGCTTTTAGCAGGTATATGTACGTCAGCATTGGAAACTGTTGGCCTTGATCCTTATGTTGGCTTCTTTCATACGGATAGACCAGGCCGCACATCATTGGCACTGGATATCATGGAAGAACTAAGAAGTGTAATGGCTGACCGTTTCGTACTAACGCTGATTAATAAAAGGATTGTTGATTCCAGCGGTTTCCTTCAGAAAGAAAATGGCGCTGTCATTATGGATGATGATACGAGAAAGAAATTTCTCGCTGCATGGCAGGAGAAGAAAAAGGAAGTCATTACACATCCTTTTCTGGGTGAAAAAATGGAGTGGGGAATGGTACCCCATGTTCAGGCAATGCTTCTGGCCAGATATGTTCGTGGAGATTTGGAAGAGTATCCGCCATTTTTGTGGAAGTAGGTGATAGAATGCTGGTGTTGATAACTTATGATGTAAATACAGAGACAGAGGCAGGAAAGAGACGCCTAAGAAAAGTAGCAAAGCAATGCGTTAATTATGGACAGCGGGTTCAAAATTCCGTATTCGAGTGCAATCTGGACGCCGCAAAACTTCGTCAGGTAAAGGCTATCCTGGAGGATATAATTGATAAAGAAGTTGATAGTTTAAGGTTCTATAATCTGGGTAATAAGTATAAAGACAAGATTGAACATATAGGAGCAAAGAAAAGTTTTGATGTGACTGCCCCTCTTATATTTTAGTGTGGTTTAGTGCGAATGTGAAGTGCACATGAAAATGCAGGGAGATTCGCACCTGGATATTGATGATATGAGAGTTAGGAAAGTTGTAATTTGTTGTGTAGGTGTTGGAAAAAGTTCTTTGATTTGGCGTTTTGCATAAGGAGTTGATGGGATATTAGAAGTTTTATGTGCAAAATTGCTGTCTCTCCCTGCAGAGGGAGAGTGGATTGAAATAAGAATAACGGTTCTCTCGAAGTCCATCCACCTGGTCTCTCCCTGCAGAGGGAGAGTGGATTGAAATAAGAATAACGGTTCTCTCGAAGTCCATCCACCTGGTCTCTCCCTGCAGAGGGAGAGTGGATTGAAATAAGAATAACGGTTCTCTCGAAGTCCATCCACCTGGTCTCTCCCTGCAGAGGGAGAGTGGATTGAAATGTCGAGTCGGACGAGGAAGTATGCATTATTAATGTCTCTCCCTGCAGAGGGAGAGTGGATTGAAATTCTTACTACCACATTAGACAACATTTCATAGCCATGTCTCTCCCTGCAGAGGGAGAGTGGATTGAATTATCCTACCGTCACTGGCCTTTAAAGGCTTTTCTTTGTCTCTCCCTGCAGAGGGAGAGTGGATTGAAATGTCAACCTTGATGTATGCCTGCCCATCTGCCCGAGTCTCTCCCTGCAGAGGGAGAGTGGATTGAAATTATGCCTGCACCCGGAGAAAGATGGAATTCTTGGTCTCTCCTTGCAGAGGGAGAGTGGATTGAAATTTCATGGAAAATGAAATGACAGACAAGGAAGCAAAGCGTCTCTCCCCGCAGAGGGAGAGTGAATTGAAATATAATCTATACTTACTTCTTCTTCACTGTCAGGCGTCTCACCCTGTAAAGGGAGAGCGAATTAAATAGTCGCAGATGCTAATGACTATGCCAGCACCAAAGCATTTTTCTATGTAGTGTATAAGTAAAATGAGTTATTCAAAACATACATTATGTAATGAGATGTTCCTTTCGTTCAGAAGAAATAGCGAAATATTTTCAAAGTGCGATAAAAAGGTATAGAACATAACTTTTCTTAAAGAAAAATAACAGCAGGCAAAACTCCGAATAATAAAAGTTAACTGATAGCTAAGGTTATGTCTTATAACAAAATGAGCATCACATACATTCCATCAGAAGCAAATGCTGCTATACTATAAAAGTAGTGGAAGATAATAACGTGTAATATACAGAAAACTGCATAAATAACATTTCAAAATTTCTATATTGACCGTTCGAAGATGGACGGTCATTTCTATATTTAAGTAAACAATATTCTAAAATGATAAATTCATAATAAAAGTCCTGGCAGACCTACTTGGTGGTAATTATTTCATATTCATTTGACAACTTGATTTATAGATAGTTGACAATCTTTATAAAAAGGAATACAATATATATGACTAAATAGGAATAAATAGTCATATAGAATGGAGGAACAATTATGCCAAAATTCAGCGATGCTGAAAAAGAGTTTATAAGACAAAAACTAATGCAAGAGGGAGAACGATTATTTGTCTCATTCGGAATAAAAAAAGTATCCATTGATGAAATCGTACAGGCCACCGGCATAGCAAAGGGCTCATTTTACTCCTTCTACCAAAGCAAGGAACATCTGTATATGGATATTGCGGGGAATCTGCAGATGAGGATGTGGCAGGAGATGGATGAATTTTTAAATGAAAATCGTTCGTTATCACCAAGGGAACTTTGCAAACAATGTTTTTTATGGATGTTTGACGAGTTGCAACGTTATCCGATGCTTAAGCAGGCTAATGGCGAGACGGCTGACTATTTATATCGTAAATTGCCCCGTGAAGTGATTGAGGCGCATACAAAAGATGACAGTCATGAACTTGTAAAATTGCAGGAATATGGCGTTCGTTTTAAATGCGGAATTGAAATTGCAACAAAAACATTACAGACACTTGCAATTAGTTTCCTAAACTTACAACAGGATAATGCTGAAGATCAGCGGACTATAATGGGAATTATTTTGGATGGCGTATTAAAGGAGATTGTCAGTGATGAAAATGATTGATGTCCAAAATGTATTTTTCAAATATCCATCTTCAGAAAACGATACCATTAAGGGGATTTGTTTTAAGGTGGAGCAGGGGGAAATATTTGGCTTCCTTGGTCCGTCGGGTGCTGGAAAAAGCACCATGCAGAAAATATTGACAGGGACTCTTAGGGATTATCGAGGGAGCGTTCACGTTTTTGATACAGAGATAAAGCGTAGAACGAGCGATTATTATGAAAATATAGGAGTTGATTTTGAATTTCCAAATTTTTATGGAAAGTTTACCGCGATCGAAAATTTGAAGTATTTCGCCTCCCTTTATTCAGTTAAAACAATGGATCCAATGGAACTCTTAGAAAAGGTTGGCCTTCATCACGACGCCAAAAAGAAGGTGTCCAGTTATTCAAAGGGAATGAAAATGAGGCTAGGATTCGTGCGTTCTCTGCTGAATGATCCGAAACTGCTGTTTCTTGACGAGCCCACCAGCGGCCTTGATCCTGCGAATGCAAGGGTATTAAAGGATATGATACTAGAGCAAAAAAGGATGGGAAAGACCATCATTCTGACAACCCATAACATGCATGATGCGGAGGAACTCTGTGACCGTGTGGCATTTATCGTTGACGGTACAATTAAAACAATTGGTTCGCCGCATGATTTGCGTAAGAGTGGATCAGATACAAAGGTGGAATACAGTTATATAGAAGGCGGAAAGGAAATAAGAAACGTCTGTACGCTATCCCACTTGGCTGATTCGCCAGATTTTCAATCTGCACTGAAAAGAGGTATTCTGACAAGTATTCATTCAAAGGAGCAGACGCTTGAAGATATATTTATAGAACTGACAGGAAGGGGATTGCAGTGAGAATCTTAAATGCCATAAAAAATGACATCCGTTTTCAGATAAAATATGGTTTCTATTTTCTGTATTTCTTTTTCACCGTGGTTTATATCGTTGCATTGAGGATAACGCCTTCGGAATATAAGAATATGGCAGCATCACTCATTATACTGACGGATCCCGCAATGCTTGGTGTTTTCTTTATGGGAGGCATATGGCTGCTTGAAAAAGGGGAGGGGCTGCATCGCTTTTGGAGCATTTCACCGCTTCGGACGATCGAATATGTATGGTCAAAAGCCATATCACTTTCTATTCTGTCAACAATTTCTGTCATACTAATTGTCCTGATTGGGATAGGAGGAAGGATCAGATTCATATTTTTGGCCTTATGCATATTCATTGGAGCCATCGTATTTAATCTAATCGGACTTCTGGTTGCTTCTTATGCGCATTCGGTTAACCATTATATGATAATAGTAATTTTTCCAACAGTAGTACTGTCATTACCGCCTGTTCTGACTGCATTTGGAATCACTCATCCGTTTTTTGAAATATGTCCAGGCACAGCCTTGTGGCATATGATTGAAAGCGCATTTTTGGGGGAAAAAGTATAAATGACTGGATTGGAATTAATCTTATTCTCTGGTTTGGAGTATTGTCAATTGTGGCAAATAAACGTATCGGTGTCGCATTGCAATCAGCAGGAGGCGAAGGCGTATGAAGCATACAATGAAACTATTTGAAATAGGCATGAAACAAGTATTAAAAGATGGCATGCTGATAGCCTTGATTCCAGCACCATTTTTAGTTGGCCTGTTTATAAAGCTTGCCATTCCGTTTATCAATCAGATATTAACAAAAGAGTTTTCATTTTCTATAATAGCCTGGTATGGCCTGATAGATGGTATGCTGATATGCCTGACTCCCATGTTTGTGGCGATGATATCGTCATTCCTGATCTTAGAAGAAAGAGATGAAAGATTAAGCGATTTCTATCAGATTACACCGGCAGAAGGCTACTCCTATCTATTTGCGCGAATTGGCCTGCCGATGATATGGGCATTCGCTGTCACAATGATTGTTTCTAAAATTTTCAATATATCATCCTTATCTACGTTCACCATTCTAGACTGTTCCATAATCAGCGGTTTTACAGGCATATTTCTGGCAATGATGGTCGTTTCGATTGCTGGAAACCGTGTAGAAGGGCTTGCGCTTTCAAAACTGATGGGGATTAGTTTTATCGGACTCATTCTAATATGGTTTCTCCCTGCGCCTTATCATTTTCTAATGGCCTTTCTTCCATCATTCTGGATTGGGAAAATACTGCTCGACGGAGCAAGTTTCTTTTCCTTTATACTTGGACTGATATCTTGCTTTTTGTGGATTGCCTTATTCACAAGGAGGTTTTTGAAAAGAGTATAGCGAGAGATTTATCACTTCTAAGATACACATAAAACTTTGGCCTAATTCTGTTTGCGTGTATTCTATGTCTGGTGGGACTTCTTTAAATCATATCCGGGTATATCTTCCATATGACGGCACAAATCCGATCCTTTGTAATTTTAAGAAAAGTCATTGACAAACAACGAATTATAAATTATAATGAGTATAGTTTTATAAAAGAGGTGTCATTAAACAATGAAAAATAAAAAAGGAGTTGCATTATGGAGACTATAGCATTTAAGTCATCTTGGAAACACGCTGTATTAGAGTACCAGATTAAGGAGATTGACACGAATCAAGATTTATCTAGGTCCGCCATTACCAATAGGGCAATTGATGCAGCCAGGAATGTCGAAGATTGGGGAAAGGTAAAGGATGATTTAGCATTGCTAAAAAGAATGGATATTTCTATTGCTACATCAATGCAAGCCAAGCCTGATGAAGAAAGAGCAGAAAAAGTACGAGAAATTCGTAAGAAGATGTTTCTGGACCTGAAAAATGTAATACCAGATCTAAAGCGGCTGCAGACACCGTATTTTATGCAGCTGCTCTGGATGAATTATCTGAATGAATTAAAAAAAAGGAAAATGGCTGTCGGAAAAACCATCTCAGATTCCGTAGATTTGTCTGGACCTGACATGGTAAAAAGACTTGTACAAATATTACTGCTTAACCGAGAGGCAGATAAAGAAGTAATAGAAAAAGTCAAAAATGCTTTATTAGAATGGGAGGAATAAGATATGGCAGATGTTGTATTAAACCAAAACGAAATGGATGATTACGCTTCGCATATTTTCCCCGTGATAGTTCATGCGTCTTCAGGAACACATTTGAATTACCCGGATGACTTCTTCGCAAAGCGAACGGCATCCCCGCGTCTTGGTAGATATCTATTAGAACAGGTTGACCATGGAAATTTGAAAGGGACACTGCATTGCCTTGGCTCGCACTCGAAAGATGGCTATGTTAAATTATGATTAGGGGGCTATGATTTTGAACCAGTTAGAAGCAAAAAGGCGTATTATCAAATATCTTAAAGAACATAACATTCCATATATGGAAGGTTTATGTGGAGACGCTCCTCAGATTACAATGTTGTATAGAGGATGTGAAAACTGTCCCGATAAGGTTTTAGAATCGAGTATCTACTTTTTCTCAGACTGCGCAGAATGTAGAGTCTATTATAACGCAAACGGAGCAGAATGGGTTCGGAGAAGTAATTGCCGTAATGACCTTTTCAGACTATTTAACTATATTAACGCTATGATATGGCCATGCGGCGCGGATGGCGTGGGTAATAATTTATATAAACCACAACATTTGTATACTCCAAGGCTGTATATGACGGAAGACGATTGCTTTGATATCGTGCTTGCAACAGTTGTTAATTATGATTTTTACAATGTTGCGCCTCTGGAGACAGAAGACTTCTTAACAGCATGTTTGCCAGAGTTGCTCAATAATCTGAGCATACCTATATTTTTACTTCTCCTTGGCAAGATAACGGTTGAACGAGCAATATCAATAATAGAAACTGAGATACTTGATAAAAGAGGAACTATTTTATGAAAGAAGAATTAGAACAGCAGTTAGAGCATGATTTTCTATTTATGCAGAAAAGCAGAGTCAAGGAAGAAAGAAATACATATAAAATATTTGGGTGTGAGTGTGGCGATGGATGGTATGGGCTTATCCATGAACTTTGCCAATCAATTACTGACCGATATGTAAAAGAGGAAATCTTACCGGAAAATATAGATCTGAACCCGATACAAATTAAAGAAAAGTTCGGTATCCTCAGTTATTATTACAGTTTTAAAGATATGCCATGTAAGGAGTCTGTCGATGATTCTAAAAAGAAATTGCGTTTTGATATTGCATGTATCGTTCATAATTATCAAGAGAAAAGCATGTCAATATGCGAGAACTGTGGGAAGAGTGGGAAACTAAGGTCAGATTTGCCTTGGGAACAAACTTTGTGCGATCAATGTTACGAGAAATGTCCGAATAAACTGAAGAGGAAACAATAAGAAAATTGATACTTTGACTGTAAGAGCATCAATCCTGATCGGATTGGTGCTTTTTATCTGCTGTAGGGAGCAAGGATATTGAAAGCAACAATGCTTTGAATTCTGCTATTTTGAGCATTTGCTTAAAATAGGACATGGAATGTCATGTATATGCTGTATAATAAGTATGAGGTGACATTTTATGAAAGAAAATAGATATTTTCAAATGATTTATTTGTTGCTGGAAAAAGGCAGTATGACTGCTCCAGAATTAGCAGATTATTTTGAAGTGTCGGTAAGGACTATATACAGGGATATTGATATCTTAAGTTCTGCCGGCATACCGGTATATGCCACCCGGGGGAAAGGCGGCGGCATATCTATTCAAGATAATTTCGTGCTCAAAAAGTCTATCTTAAGCGAACAAGAGCAGACGCAAATACTTATGGCTTTGCAGGGAATTAGAATAGTTGAAGATGAATATACGAGAACTCTCCTATCGAAACTGAGCAGCGTGTTTCAAAAGCAGAATGTAAACTGGCTTGAAATTGATTTCTCAAGTTGGACAAAAAGCGGGGCAGGAAAAGATAACTTTCAAAAACTACAAAGTGCTATATTTAAGAGTAAGATAGTTGCATTTCATTATTACAGCGGCAAAGGCGAAGTGATCAAACGAGTCGTAGAACCACTTAAACTGGTCTTCAAGAGTACGGACTGGTACTTATATGGTTATTGCTCTACCCGTAACGATTTCCGATTTTTTAAATTAACTCGTATAAGAAATCTCGAAATTACCAACGACGAGTATGTTCGTTCCATTCCAGAACAAATATTTGTGGAAGAAGAAAAATTTGAAATGGAAACGGTAAAAGTAACGCTTTTATTTGATAAAAGTATGTCTTTTCGAGTATACGATAAGTTTGACGATGAAGTAACCGAAAATCAGGATGGTAGTTTATTAGTGGAAACCGTTATGCCAAATAATGAATTATTAATTAGCCATATCCTTTCTTGGGGTGATAAAGTGGAAGTAATTTCACCCCAAAACATTCGCAATAAAATATCTGAAAGAGCAAAAAAGATTTATGAAAAATATAAAACATGACACGGTGTTGCAAGTTATGTGTGGTACTATCATATCGACATATCAAACGCAAGGTGTCTCATGAATAAAGCAGAATAGATAATCTACTCTGCATATAAAAGCAAAACGAGGATAAGAAAGCAGGGGTGATACGAAGTCTAAATCTTCCTGATATTTTGTCAAAATGCAGATAGGCAAATTTAATGAACGTCATGCAATGAAATATGTTAAATGTTAAAGCGTCAGCACCAAGTTGTAGTACCGGTGTGATGGTATCAATATATTAGGAGGATCCGGAATGATAAAAAAGGCTTTAGTAGTGATAGATATTCAAAATGATATAACTAAGAATTACAAAGAAATAATTGCAAATATAAACAAATCCATAGATTGGGCAGTAGAAAAAAATATTCATGTTGTGTACATAAGACATGAAAATTTATCAAGCGGAACCAGAACTTTCAAACCCGATACATGCGGGGCTGAACTGGCTTCGGATTTGAAAATAGTTTCAAAAAATATTTTCACAAAATTCAAAGGAAACGCATTAACCAGTGAGGAGTTCTCAAACTTCATAAATAAAAATGAAATATGTCATTTCTATATAACAGGAGCGGATGCTGTTGCCTGTGTTAAATCAACCTGCTACAACTTACGTAAAGCAAATTATGATGTTAGTGTACTGACAGATTGCATCACTAGTTATGATAAAAGGAAAATTGACGAAATGCTGCGATATTACGAGAGCAAAGGCTGCAAACTGATTGGTTTGAATGATTTGTTGAATTTATGAGTTGAAATACGCATTCTAAAAGACTAAAGATTTAATTTGACTTATTGTAGAGATATTTAGTTAAAGGGGTGCTTAGATGGCAAAATAATGATAATATAGTTTATGAAAAGAAGATTGAGTGCAGATAAAACATACTGAATTGGGGATCGATAAATCGAGAAAGAGGAAGTTTCCGATCGATGTAGAAGGTATGGAAGATTGCATGAAGTCTAGATAAAATAAGATATGTAAGGGGCTTTATAAATATGATAAAAATTCTATTTGTCTGCCACGGCAACATCTGTCGCTCCCCTATGGCAGAATTTTTATTTCGTGATATGATCCGAAAAAACGGACTGCAAGATAAGTTCACCATTGCTTCAGCAGCCACCAGCCGGGAGGAACTTGGCAATCCGGTACACTATGGCACTGTACAGAAATTAAAAGAATGTGGCATTAGCACAGAGGGGAAATACGCCACTTTGATGACGAAGAAAGATTATGAAAAATACGATTACCTGATTGGCATGGAGCAGAGAAATGTGAAAAACATGCTGAGGATTCTAGGAGGCGATCCGGAGCAAAAAGTATATAGATTACTGGATTTTTCTGAATCGCCAAGAGATATTGCAGATCCATGGTATACAGGAAACTTTGATAGAACGTATGAGGATATTTATGAGGGATGCCAAGGGCTGCTGGAAGAAGTAACACGAAGAAGGTAACACGTAACATTTTTAAGATGGACACGTAACAAAGTTAAAAAGTGTTACGTGTTAACCTTCTACAACTGGTGTGTAAATTTGAACAAACCCCTGTGTCAAAATGAAAAAAGGTAGTGGCAAACGATAGTTTAGCAGGAAATGCTGACTAGCCTCATAGAAATATAGGCTTTTGCAGATTTATTTAATTTTGCGCACTATTATTTTCAGATTGACACAGGGAATTTTGCAGTTTTACACACCAGTTATGTAGGTTTGACACGTAACACTTTTAAATATTGTTACGTGTCCAACTTAAAAATGTTACGTGTTAGTTAGTTCCATTTCCCCCGCAAATATGCTACTATAAGCATACAAAGCACAACAGGCAGGAAAAATCGAGGTGATTGGATTGCGTTACGGAGCGGTGGTTACAGTGGCGGAGATTTCTTCTCAGATGGGCGAGTTTAAGCCGATGCTGCCAATCGGGAAGGAAACGATGATACAGCGGGTCGTGCGGACGCTTAGGAAAGCAGACGTAGAGAATGTAGTTGTTATAACGGGGTATCGCCATGAGGTAATCGAAGAAAATTTAAATTATGCGGGCGTTATGTTTTTGAAAAACGAACGCTTCATTCAGGGCGGCTGGATTGATTCGGTAAAGATGGGGCTGGAATGGCTTGATGATAAGTGCGATAAGGTATTAGTCATTCCGGGAGATGTTCCCATGGTAACGGAAAACACGATACGGGAATTGCTTGCACAGGCGGGGGGATTCACATACCCGACATTTCAGGGAGAGCCCGGATACCCTGTCGTATTAGGCGGTCAGGCAGCCTCTCGGGTAACAAATGCCATATCAACAGAACAAGGTTCAACTCTAGGTTTAACTCAAGGTTCAACTCAGCCAAATGCCATAGAGCATCTATTGAAAATAATGAAGGGGTTGGATATCCCGGTTACAAAACTGGCAGTAGAAGATGTGGGAGTAACGCTTCAGATCAATTCGCAGAAGGACTATGAGAAGGCGTTGAGGCTTTATCTGGACGCGGCAGGCCGTAATGACCAGGTTCGGGTTATTACCAAGACGATGCTTGCTACGGATGAGAAGTTTTTTGGAAATGGAACGGAACAGCTTTTGGAACTCATTGGGGTCACCGGTTCTGTGAATGCGGCCTGCCAGGCCATGCAGATGTCTTATACCAAGGCTTGGAAGATGATTAACCGCATTGAAAAGAAATTAGGCTACCGGGTGATGGAACGAGTTGCGGGAGGCCGGGAGGGCGGAGGCTCTCAACTTACGGAAGAAGGCGAAAGGCTGCTGCGGGTATACCGGAAGATGAGGGAAGAAGTGCAGGCTGCTGCGGAAATAAGTTTTCAAAAGTATCTATCGGACATTCTGGGATAGGCTTGAAGTTTGAAGAGGCGCATAAGGCTGTAAAGAGAGGAAGGGGAAAGATGAGAAAATTATTCTCTATACTAAAGGATACGCTGCAGAGCGGGCAGGATGCCGTGCTGGTATCCGTGGTGGCAAGTTCGGGCTCCGCGCCCCGGGGCGCGGGAGCGCATATGCTGGTTACAAGGAAGGGGCGCGTCAGAGGGACGGTAGGCGGCGGCGCGGTAGAGCATGAGTGCATTCAGCGAGCCTTGGGAGTGCTTGACAGCAAGAACTCCCATTTGGAACAATTCAGGCTTCGCCCGAATCAGGCAGCGGATCTTGGCATGGTTTGCGGAGGAGATATAAGTGTTTTTTTCAGGTACATTTCATCGGGAGACGAACAGATGATAGATCTGGCCATAAGAGCCATCCGGATGTTTGACCAGGATCGAAAGTGCTGGCTGGCAATGGATCTTTCAAAAGAAGGGAAGGGGCAGATGTATCTTTATGAAGAAGGGGATTTGCCAAAAAAAGTGCAAGTAGCCGTATGTGCCAAAGCAAGGTCAGAGCCACAGGAGAGTCCTGCGAAATACTATTTGGAAAAATTAGTGCAAGGCAGCAAAGTTTATATTTTCGGCGGCGGCCATGTGGCCCAGGAGGCGGTTCCTACGCTTGCAAGGGTCAATTTTGACTGTATTGTACTGGAAGACAGGGAAGACTTTGCAAAGCCGGAATTATTTCCGGGGGCGAGAAGGACGCGGCTGGTTGATATGGAGCATCTGGAAGAAGTATGCAGGGATATCACGTCCGATGACTATATCTGTGTCATGACCAGAGGCCACCAGCACGACTTTCTGGTAGAAAAGCAGATTTTGCGCACGCCGGCATCTTACATCGGA
Source organism: [Clostridium] scindens (assembly GCF_019597925.1). NCBI lineage: Bacteria > Bacillati > Bacillota > Clostridia > Lachnospirales > Lachnospiraceae > Lachnoclostridium > [Clostridium] scindens. The sequence continues at coordinate 539,288 of NZ_CP080442.1, forward strand.
GTGATCGGAAGCAGAAAAAAGAAGGAGGCGGTCTTTGCAAAACTCCGCCAGGAGGGGTATACAGACCAGGATCTGGCAAGGATCAAGACGCCGATGGGGCTGGATATCCAGGCAGAGACGCCAGCAGAAATAGCGGTCAGCATTGCGGCGGAGATGATTATGGAGCGAGCCCGCCGCAATCACATCGAGAGACCAAACGAAGGAGGGAAAGAGCCATGCGTCTGATTAAGACGGAGGAAGCAGCTGGCCATGTGCTTTGCCATGATATCACGCAGATCATCAAGGGAGTGACCAAGGATGCCGTATTCAGAAAAGGCCATATCGTGAGAGAAGAGGATATCCCAGTACTTCTTTCCGTGGGAAAAGAGAATCTCTATGTCTGGGAGAAGCAGGAAGGTATCCTGCATGAGAATGAAGCCGCGCAGATTTTGTGCCGGATGTGCAAGGGGGCCAATATGCACCCGACGGAGGTCAAGGAAGGCAAGATTGAACTGATCGCAGACTGCGACGGCTTATTAAAGATTGATGTGGAGAAGATGAATGCGGTAAACCGTCTGGGAGAGATGATGATTGCCAGCCGTCACGGCAACTTTCCGGTAAAGAAAGGCGACAAGATTGCGGGAACCAGGATTATCCCGCTGGTCATTGAAGAAGAGAAGATGAGGCGGGCAGAGGCCCTGACACAGGGAGAACCGATTTTCCAGATCGTGACTTACCAAAAGAAGCGCGCAGGAGTTATCACTACCGGAAGTGAAGTATATAAGCACCGGATTGAGGATAATTTCACCCCCGTGATCGAAACTAAGCTAAAGGAATATGGCGTGGAGATGGAAGACCATGCGGTCTGCGATGACAAGCCGGAAATGATTACAGAAGCCATACATAAGATGCTCGATAAAGGAATGGACATGATCATTTGCACAGGAGGCATGAGCGTGGATCCGGATGACCGTACGCCGCTGGCGATCAAGAACGTGGCGGAGGATATCGTGACTTATGGCGCGCCGGTTCTTCCGGGGGCAATGTTCATGCTGGCTTATTACAATGGAGATATTCCCGTCATGGGATTGCCGGGCTGCGTCATGTATGCGAAAAGGACCATATTTGATCTGGTGCTTCCAAGAGTGCTGTGCAACGAGAAGTTAAAAGCAGAAGATTTGTCCAGACTTGGACAGGGAGGCTTATGCTTGTCCTGTCCTACTTGTACGTTTCCAAATTGCGGGTTCGGAAAAGGAGCGTAATCGATGAAGGATCAATATGGCAGGGAGATCGATTACCTGGCTCGGGCGGAATCTTAAAACTATGCCTCCATTACGAGAGCGATCGGAATATAAAGGCATTGATGAGAAATAGAGCAGACGATGCCAGACTGAAAGAATAGTAAAAACAGTCTGTATCGGCGAACGCAGAGGTACTCAGGCTTTGGTCTTCCAAGCCTGCCGGTGGGAACGGTGTTTCGCTGCAATGATGTGCTGCTTGAGATGACGCAGTTTGGGAAGGAACGCCACTCCCCTTGCCAGATCTATCAGAAGATGGGGAATGCATTATGCCGGCCCAAGGCGTATTTGCAAAGGTTTTAACGGGCGGCATGATAGCGGCAGGTGAAGAGAGAAGTATTGAGAAGTGAAGGCCTTTTTTCGTAGCATCTTGCTTTTCAAAAGAAGCCGTATTGGGAATACGATAAATAAAAGGAGAAAGTTTTATGAAAAAGAGAGTGGTGGCAGTATTTATGGCAGCAATGATGGTATTAGGACTTGCAAGTTGCGGAAGCAGCGAGGCAAAGAAGACGGATGGCAAGGACAAGAAGGCCTCGGAGGAATCCAAGAAGGATGACGCAGATGAGACGGAGATCCAAGTGTTTATCGCGGCAAGCCTGAATACCGTCATGACGGAAATCGCGGAAAAGTATAATAAAGACAATCCGGATGTGAAGATTACCTTCAATGCGGATAGTTCCGGCACCCTGCTGACCCAGATCGAGGAAGGGTATGAATGTGATATTTTCTTTTCGGCTGCCCAGAAGCAGATGGATCAGCTGGAACAGGATGGGCTGGTCCGTGAAGGAACCCGCGCAAATGTGGTGAATAACCAGGTGGTGCTTGTGACCCGGAAGGACAGCGGAACCAAGGCAAGCGGACTTGAGAACCTGAAGGATGCCCGGAGCATCGCGCTGGCAGGCGGAAGCGTTCCGGTGGGCAAGTACACCAGGCAGGCGCTTGTGAATCTGGGCATCCTGGAAAAGACGGATGAGCCCGATGCAGTCACTACGGAACAAGTATCAGAAGCGCTTGGCGGCGTGGAGATCAGCGAGCAGGATAATGTAAGCAAGGTTCTGGCAGCAGTGGTGGAAGGCTCCTGCGAAGTAGGCACCACGTATTATTCCGATACCTATGGTTATGAGGATGATCTGGATATACTGGAGACGGTAGGCTACGATCTGACAGGAAACGTGATTTACCCGATCTGCCTGGTAGATAATCAAGAAGCGGATGAGGCCCAGAGCAGGGCTGCAAAAGATTTTTATGATTATGTGTTATCCGAGGATGCCAGCGAGATTTTCTACAATTATTATTTTGACACCAACGTACAGAGATAAACAGAATGAGATACCAAAAGGAGGAATCATCTATGGAGGAAATATGCGCAGTCCTGCGGGACTTGGACTGGAGCCCGCTTTATATCTCACTGAAGACAGGAGCGGTGGCAACCGTAATCTCCTTTTTCCTGGGGTTATTCGCAGCCAGGAAGGTGATCAAGGCAGGTCCGAAAATAAAGGCTGTGGCGGATGGGCTGCTTACGCTTCCCATGGTGCTGCCACCTACAGTGGCGGGCTTCTTCCTTCTTCTTCTGTTCAGCAGAAGAAGGCCGCTTGGCATGTTCCTGTATGATCAATTCGATATCAAAGTGGTACAAAGCTGGCTTGGATGCATTATTGCGGCGACGGTGATCGCATTCCCGCTGATGTACCGGAATGCCAGGGCAGCGTTTGAGCAGATCGATGTAAATCTGGTCTATGCAGGACGGACTCTGGGGATGAGCGAGGCTAAGATTTTCTGGAAAGTAGTGATTCCTACGGCGGGGCCCGGGATTATCTCAGGAACCATCCTGACATTTGCGAGAGCACTGGGAGAGTACGGGGCCACTTCCATGCTTGCCGGAAACATTCCCGGCAAGACCGGGACTATTTCCCAGAAGATTGCCATGGTCATCCAGGATGGCGATTATCTGACTGCGGGAGTCTGGGTAATAATCGTGCTTATCATCGCATTTGTCGTCATCTTCCTGATGAATCTTTTCACCGGCAGGAATATGAAAAACGTCAAGCGCTGGTAAAAATACGGACAGAAGGAGAAGGGCAGTGGCAATCGAAGTTAGGATGAAGAAGAAATTGGGAAATTTTCAATTGGATATTGATTTTAAAACGGATGAGAACCGGATCGGCATCCTGGGAGCCTCAGGCTGCGGAAAAAGCATGACTTTGAAATGCATCGCAGGCATCGAGACGCCGGATGAGGGGCGGATCATTGTGGATGGGACGCTGCTGTATGATTCGGCGAAAAAGATCAGCCTGAAGCCCCAGAAGAGACATATCGGCTACCTCTTCCAGAATTACGCCCTGTTCCCTACCATGACGGTGGAGGAGAATATAGCAGCAGGACTACAGGGAGGGAAAGAGGAGAAACGAAGAAAGGTTGCAAAGATGATGGAAAAGTTCCAGCTGCTGGGGCTTGGAAAGCAGCTGCCGGGGGAACTCTCTGGCGGCCAGCAGCAGAGGGTGGCTTTGGCAAGGATCATGGCCTATGAGCCGGAAGCCATCCTGCTGGACGAGCCGTTCTCCGCATTGGATGAATTCTTGAAAGACAGGCTTGCGCAGGAGATGCTGGACCTGCTGAAGGATTACCGGGGAACGGTCATTCTCGTATCCCACAGCCGGGACGAGATCTACCGGTTTACCAGGGAACTTCTGACTATGGCGGATGGAAGGCAGATTAGTTACGGAGACACCCGGGAGATCTTTGCAAACCCAGGGAGGAAGGAGACGGCACGCCTGACCGGGTGCAAGAACATTACAGGGGCGAGAAGGATAGACCACTGTCATCTTGAAGTGCCGGAATGGGGGATTACTCTGCGCTTGAATGAAAACATCCCGGAAAAGGTGGCGTTCGTCGGATTCCGGGCCCATGAATTTGTCCCCGTGTGGGGTGAGGCGGAGAGTAACTGCATTCCTGTGAACATTAAAAGCAGCGCAGCCCTGCCATTTGAAAGAAAGTATTTCCTGGCGGGCGCAGAGGGAAGCGAGGAGGATATCTGCTGGTTTCTGCAAAAGGATAAATGGCCTTTGATCGACAGGAAGGGAATGCCGGACTTCCTTATGATGCCGGAAGAGAAGATCTTGCTGCTGGAATAGCGATACCATTTCTTTTTTTCATGGCTGTGGTAGAATACGACTAATGGAACGTGTTTAAGATAGGGGAGAGAGTTGAGCATGTATAAGCGGATGGATCCTGTCATAGCAATGCAAAAGGAGGGATAAAAGTGGTCGAATTAAATGAAGAAGCAAAAGAATACATGCAAAGGTTCGGCTGGAAGCATGTGGTACTTAATGTTGAGAGTATAACCAGCTGATGCGCGCCTCCGTATAAGGAGATGTCGGTAAGTTTTACCGATGAGGATGAAGTGGCGATGCTGGAGAAGGGGTATGAGACGGACCAAAGCGAGTTGGGAAACGTATATTACCCAAGGGAGGGAATAAAAATCCCGGATCATATTATCGTAAAGTATGTAGAATATCCCTGGGTCACCTGCTTCGAGGTGGAAGGGATAGAAATCATCAAAGCAAGTTGATAGGGCTGGCTAAAAGGGGAAGAAATCTGCTGGATTTCTTCCCCTTTAGCGTAATTCCCTAATATCCTTGGCTATCTATTGTTCAGATATCCACGGATTTTCCCGCCACGTTCTGTAAATGCCTGCGTGCTGAGAACAGAAGCATCGTAGATATGGTCCACATCCTGCGCATTGAGAAAACGAATAATGTTTTCAGTGGCCGCTTTGGAGTGGAAGGTGATTCTGTCAATGCTGCATCCGGCAAAATGCGGTGTAAGTAGGATGCGGGATGGATCCAGTTTCAGAAGCGGGTCGTCCTGGCTGAGGGGCTCATTATCATATACGTCTAGGGCGGCCCGTATTTTTCCGGAACTGACCGCCGCGATGAGGGCGGATGTGTCCATGAGGGCGGCTCGTCCGGTGTTGATCAGGCATGCATCCTGTTTCATCAGTGACAGTTCCCTTGCGCCGATCATGCCTTTTGTCTCCTCTGATACGCGGGCCAGAAGGCTGATATAGTCAGAAGTCCTCATCAGCGTGTCGAGATCGACCAGTTCGATGCCATAAGATTTCATGGTTTCCCTATCTGCATAAGGGTCGAAGGCCTGGATCTTCATGCCGAAGGCCTGCGCGCGGGTAGCGAGGCCCACGCCGTTGCGGCCGGCGCCGACTAGGCCAAGGGTTTTGCCGTACAACTCGCGGCTCTGATCTATGACTTTGAAGAAACTATAGTAACGGTCGGGATCCTCCTGCTCGGTTTCTTTGGACCACAGACCACTGTAGAGTGCCTGGTTTGCCCAGATAAGGGGTCTGGCCATGGCTAGCATGAGCATCATCGTGTGCTCTGGCACCACCCGTTCGCATCTTCCGGCGCTGAACAGAACCGGGATTCCCAGTTCTTTGCAAGTCTGGACATCGATATTCTCTTCCGGGCCGTCACGGACGCTCAAAATCAGTTTTAAATCAGGGGCAGCCTTGATGATGTCGTCTGTGACTTTGTCGTAGCCAACAATAAAAATATCTGCATCCTGAAGTTCGTCTTTTAACTCTTCCTTTGTCAGCATCTCCCGGAAATCCTGATTAATGCTGAATCCTCTGCGCCGGACTTCTGCAAAGGCCTCGAGTTTTTCTATATAATCTTGGTCAAATTCTGCTGTACATAGTATCTTTAACATATCTTCGCCTCAAGCTATTCAATTGGAGTTAAAATGACTTTGGTTGCTTCCTGGCTGATGGTCAGTTCAAAGCCCCTGTTAAAATCGGACAGAGGCATTCTGTGCGAGATGATACTCTTTAAATCCAGGATGCCGGCGGCTGCGAGGGAGATGTTGTTTCTCCAGGATATGGTGTTGTATCCCATATGGCCCCGGATGGTGATGGACTTGACATTTACGTCGTTCAGTCCATAACCATAGGGCGCATCGTTCATGCCGATACGGATGACTCTGCCGATTGGCCGGACCATCTGGGTGGCCTGGTTCAGACAGATCGGGGCTCCGGCGGCATCCACAACAACGGCGACTCCGTCCGGTCCGGCAATTTCTCTGACTTTTTCTACAATATTAGGTTCTTCGTCAGAAGCCAGGATATGTGTGGCTCCTAATTTCTTTCCAAGTTCAAATCTAGTTTTTTTATCTTTGGACATTCCAATCAAGATGATCTTGGCAGCTCCTGCAATTTTACCAAGTTGAACAGTCATAAGCCCCAGCGTTCCGGCACCGAATACAACCAGATTATCGCCGGGCATGATTCCGCCTTCCTGGATTACTGCCTTGTATGCGTTGCTGGCTGGCTCCAGTACTGTGGCCTCCTCAAAAGAAAGGTTGTCCGGAATATGGAACATACAGTTTGGATAAAGGCGCAGAATCTGTTCGGGAATCTTCACATATTTAGTAAATCCTCCGTCCATGCTGCAGCCAAGGGTCTCTCTGTGTTCGCAGCTGACGAAATTACCACTTTGGCATGCTGGACAACGCCCGCAGGCATAGCCTGTGTTTTCGGATACGACCCGGTCGCCCGGTTTCCAGAATGGATCTACGTTTTTTCCTGCTTTTGCAATGACGCCGGCGAATTCGTGGCCTAATACCATAGGATATCCGCCGAGGCCGTCCATGGTGCCGTCGTAAAAGTGAACATCGCCTCCGCAGATACCGGCAGCTTTTATTTCTAATAGGATATCGCCGTCACCGATTTCTGGTACAGGAACGTCTCTTAATTCAGTTTTTCCTTTGCCATATAATACTACTGCTTTCATATTACAATTCCTCCTTTGTTAATGGTATTTGTTGATGAAACAATAGCATTATATAGTAAAAATGTCAATATTTAAATCAAAATATGTATAAAAGTAGGGAAAAATGTTGACACGAAAAATGTAATATGATATAAAATAATTAATATAAAACTTGCAAAGTAATATTACAGAAACGAAGCAAGATTATATACGTTGCAGCGGACGTAATGAAAAACAAGTAGGGAAAGGGACGTAAAGGAGGTTATATTTATGAACGACAGCAGACTGAAGCTAGGAATGAAAGAGAAGATATGCTATGGGGCGGGCGATGTATCGGCCAATTTGATTTACACGACAGCCTCTACATATCTGATTTATTTCTGGACAACGGTATATGGAATATCTGCGGCGGCGACAGCGACCTTATCGCTGGTTGTAGGAATTTGGGATGCGGTGTTTAATCCGATCATGGGATTGGTGGCGGACAGGACAAAATCAAAATGGGGACGCTACCGTCCATGGCTCTTATGGGGATCTATTCCTCTTGCCATATTCTCCGTTCTGTGTTTTATGACGCCAAGTATGGGAGATGGAGGGAAGCTTGTATGGGCATATGTAATGTTCTTTGGCATGAAGACGTTCTTCACGGCTGTGAATGTGCCGTATGGCGTTATGTGTAATGTCATGACCCAGGATATTAAAGAGAGAATGTCTTTGTCTACCTTTAAGAACATGGGATCTGACGTGGCAAATATTTTCGGTTCCTACTGTCTTCTTCCATTGGTGCTGTTTTTTGGAAAAGGAGAACAGACGCAAGGGTATTTTAAAGCGGCGGCTCTTTTGGCGGTTATTGGATTCCTGTGCCTGATGAGCACATTCCTGGGCTGCAAAGAGCGGGTCGTACAGAACGAAAAAGAAACGATGTCTCTGGCTCAGTCTGTAAAGGCCTTGAAAGGAAACCGGGCAGCATGGGTCATGATCCTTGTAATGCTCATTATGAACACTGCCGTCATCTTTAAATTTGCATGGAATTCCTTCTATTGCGAATTTTATCTTGGAAATCCGGGAATTATCGGAATTACGGCAGCAATCGCGTTTGCGGTAGGGCTGTTGTCCAAACCGCTTGTGCCGGTCGTGTCCAATAAGATTGGCAAGAAAAACACGCTGATCGCGGGATGCATCATTCTGATTCTAAACGGAATTACCTTTTGGTTTGGCGGAGACAACGTTGCAATGGTATATGTGGGGGCAGTCCTCTTTGGTCTGACGCTGACTTTTACCTTTACGCCGATCTGGGGCATGGTTCCGGATAGCATTGAATACGGCGAATGGTCAAGCGGTATTCGGGCGCCTGGGTTTATCTATGCCACAGCAACATTTGCAAATAAGCTGGGGGTTGCCATTTCCGGATGGCTGGTAGGCGTCGTGCTTGCTGCAACCGGATTTGATGGAACCGCGGCTGCTCAGGCTGCGGGAGTGGCTCCAGCTATCCGCATGGCTATGACGGCTGTCTTAGTTGCGGGCGGCATCCTGACGATTATCGCACTGATACCGTATGATTTGACCGCGGAAAAATACGATAAGATGCTCGAAGAGATTCAGGATAGGAAAAAAGACAAATAGACGCTTTCGCAGATTTATAAAAAGGAATTGAGAATATGAAGAATGGTAAACTCGGATTAAATGAAAAGATAGCCTATTCTATGGGGGATGTGTCGGCAAACCTGCTGGCCACCTTTATAGGCAGTTATGCAATGTTCTTCTATACAGAGGTGTACGGCCTGCCTGCTATGGCGGTGGGAACCATGTTCCTGGTGGCAAATATCTGGGATGCAGTCAATGACCCTATGATGGGATTTCTGGCAGATAAGTCAAAACACAGAAAGGGAGGGGCATACCGGCCATGGATTAAGAGGGCGGCCATACCATTGGGACTGTTTTTTATCCTTCAATTCACCTGCCCTAACCTGAGCATGGCGGGAAAACTAGTCTGGGCCTATGTGACCTATATTGGAACGGATATGCTGTTTACCGTGGTCAATGTGCCGTACGGAGTCCTTAACAACGTGATGACGGCGGACATGAATGAACGGACCGTGCTTTCAACCTTCCGGAATATAGGCTCCAATATCGGAAGTATGCTGGTTAGTTACGGAACTATCCCGCTGGTGGCGTATCTGGGAGCCGGAAATGATGTGAAAGGCTATCAGATGACGGCGGTCGTTTTTGCGGTGATCAGTACTTTGGCTCTTTTCTGGCTTTGTGCTGGAACGAAGGAGAGACTAAAGCCGGCCAAAAATGATCTGAAGGTAAAAGAGTCCCTGAAAGTGATTTTTACAAATAAACCGGCTCTGTGTATTGTGGTATCTATGTTTTTTTTCAACACAACAGTCAATTTCAAATTTGCATATAATATTTATTATTGTGCCGCATATATGAACCGGGCAGACCTGACCAATATTATTGGAACTTTGATTTTCTTCGTAGCAATGGTAGTGCTGGTCGTGATCCCAAAGCTCACTGAGAAAATCGGGAAGAGGAATATGCTGTTTCTGGGAGGCGCGCTTTATGTAATTGACGGAGTGGCGTTTCTCCTGGGAGGACACAGTGTTCCCATGCTTTATGCAACAGCAGTGCTGTTTGGATTCTGCTTAAGTTTCAGTTTCCCTATTCTGTGGGGGACGATTCCGGATACGGTTGAATATGGACAGTGGAAGACTGGAATACGGGCGCCGGGATCTATTTATTCTGCATGTACCTTTGCCAATAAACTGGCACAGGGAGCATCCGGATGGATTCTGGGCATCGTACTGACGGTGATCGGATATTCCCAAGGCTCTGCCGTACAGGCGACGGGAGTGCTTCAAGGCATCTACTGGTCCAATGCGCTGGTCCTGATCATCGGCGGCATCCTTGGAGCGGCAGCGGTCATTCCGTACAAGCTGAGCAAAAAAGTGTATGACGGGATAGTAGAGGAACTGGAAGAAAAAAGAGTATTGGATGAAGAGAATACAGAAAGTGAGGAATAAAAAATGGCCCTTGTTACTTTGAAACAAATATTACTTGAGACACGCGAAAAAAAATATGCGGTGCCGTCTATCGGGGCGGATAACCATGTGCTGTTCGAGGCAGTGCTGGCGCAGGCGGAGGAAGAGAACAAACCGGTGATTCTAATGATCCCGGGGGTCCTTCTCTCTCAGCTGGATGCCCGCTTTTTTGACTATGCAAGGCAAAGAATCCAGTTGTCAAGCGTGCCGGTCTGCCTGCATCTGGATCACGCTGCTTCCTATGAGGAATGTATGAATGGCATAAAATATGGATTTTCTTCTCTGATGATCGACGGATCCGCCCTTCCCTTTGAAGAAAACGTGGCCTTGACCAAGCGGGTGGTAGAGGCAGCCGCACCATGCGGCATCAGCGTAGAGGCCGAGATCGGTCATGTAGCAGGAGGCGAAGGAAACGACAATGACGGAAATGAAGTGGATACGAATGCGTTTACAGACCCACAGGAGGCTGTGGCCTTTGTGGAACAGACAGGAGTAGATGCGCTGGCGATTGCTTTTGGAACGGTACATGGCGTGTATAAAGGGACGCCAAAACTGGAACTTCAACTGCTGGATGAGATTAGAAGCAAGGTCGATATCCCGATTGTCATGCATGGTGGTTCAGGTCTTGCGGATGAGGATTTCAGGAATGCGGTTGCCCATGGCATCAGCAAGATCAATTTCTGTACGGGCCTGTTTTTGAGCACGACGGAAGCAGCCAGAAAGGCAATTGATGAAAACGGCGGACGTATGCAGCTTCCTGCAGTATTGGGCGTCATACATAAGAGGGCTCGGGAGGAAATGGCACATTTATTTGAAGTATACCATACTCAGCCGCTGGCACTTGAGAATATCGCACATAAATAGAGAGTGGGAACACAATGCAGAAATATTTGATGGGTATAGACAGAGGGACAACAAATGTGAAAGCCGGACTCTACCACCTGGATGGAACAGAAGCCGCAGTTTCAGGACAGGCGTGTGAGGAGGTAAAAAGCCCAAGAACAGGATATGCGGAACAGAATATGGAGCGTATCTGGCAGGATACGGCCAGAGCGATCCGTGGTCTTTGGGATCATGGATTCAGACCGGAAGAGGTTATCGGGGTCGGGCTGAGCGGTCAGGGCGGAGGCATGTTTCTGGTAGATGAATCGGGTGTGCCAGTCAGGGAAGGAATCGTATCCCTGGACAGCCGGGTGGCCTGTGAAGCAGAAAAATGGAAGCAGGAAGGGCTGCACCGGGAATTCTTAGAACTTTGGAAGGATGGCAATTCGACACTGCCACAGGCTCTGCTATATTGGATGAAGGAGAAAGAGCCGGACCAATACCGAAAATGTAAATGGATGCTTCAGTGCAAAGATTGGATCCGGTATCGGCTTACTGGAAGTATCCGCTATGAAATTACGGATGCCAGCAATGGCTTCCTGATCGACAAGGCGTATGCATATCAGTTGGGAGTGCTTGATGAATACGGCATATCTGAGGCTAGAGAACTATTTCCGGAACTCATAAAACCCTGGGATCTGGCCGGAACCGTTACAGAGGTGGCGGCAAGAGACACAGGGCTGCTGCCGGGAACGCCGGTTTGCGGAGGCGGGCATGATGTGGCCATGGCGGCATTTGGCAGTGGATGTGTATATAAGGATCAATTGTCCTGCGTGCTTGGAACCTGGGGACTGAATCTGCTTTTGATCGAACATCCGCATCCTATGATGGAGCATTATGGAAAGATCATTCTCAGTGCTGTGCCGGATATGTACCTTTTCATGAACGGAGGAAGCACCGGAAGTTCTCTGGAATGGTTCATGGACAGATTTTGTGAAGAAGAGAAAAGTGAAGCAGAAGAAAGAGGAGTCAGCGTATATGAGGTGGTGGAAGAGAGGATCCTTGAGGGAGAGAATGCGTCCAGATCTTCGGTGATCTGCCATCCATACACAGAACCGCTTCTCATGATGCCTGGATATGAAAATGCGCAGGCGGGCTTTTACGGAATGACGGCCAGGACGACAAAAGGGCAGCTCTTAAGAGCCGTGCTGGAAGGAATCGCCATAGAGACGGCTCTGTTTCTGGAAGTATCCAGAAATGCGGCAGATCGCCTGGATGCCATCTATCTTACCGGGGGTGGGGCATCTAACCGGCTCCTGGCTCAGATGATTGCCGATGCTGCAAGAGTTAAGGTGCGTATTATGGATATCCGGGAATCTGGCTGCAGGGGCGCAGCGCTTACAGCTGGGATCGCGGTTGGCGTATTCAGGGATCATGCAGAGGCAGGCAGCCTTCCCATCCGGATAAGGGAGGAATTCGTCCCGGATGAATCCGGGGGCGCAAAATATATAGAAGAAAAGATGAAGAAATCGAAACGGATTGCCAAGGCAATGGAAGAAATCTGGAATCATTAGAAGACGGAGGAAAAAGAAATGGACAGTTATCGTTATGATAATCATACAGTACTGATTTTCGGAAAAGACAAGCACAAGACTGTGGGGCAGGAGATCAAGAAATATGCGGACAAGGTCATGGTCGTATATTACGGACAGCCTTATGAACTTCCGATTATCAATGAAATTAAGGAATCTCTGGAGAAGGAGCAGATCCGGTATGTGGATTTTACCGGCGTGAAGCCTAATCCCGAGATGGGTCCTGTGCTGGAAGGGGTGGAGACCGCGCGTAGAGAAGGCGTCCAGTTTATACTTGCTGTTGGAGGCGGAAGCGTTATTGATACGGCAAAGGCAATCGGTGCAGGCGTCTTGGCGGGCGACAATATCCGGGGCCTATGGATCGGAGAGAAGCAGCTTGAAGATACTCTGCCCACGGGCGTAGTACTTACGTTTCCAGCCACAGGCAGCGAGTCCTCCGGCACATCCACCATTACAGACAAAGAGGTAGGGGTCAAGCTGGGGCTTGTGGACGACAGGATCCGGCCGCGGTTTGCGATCCTGAATCCAGAACTTACCTATACGCTTCCGCCATACCAGACCTTCTGCGGCATTACAGATATGATGAGTCACGCCATGGAGCGTTATTTTTCCAAGACAACGGATACGAATCTGGTAGACCGGATGGCAGAAGGGCTACTGCGGACGGTTATGAATGCGGCAGCCGTGCTTCTGGAAAGACCGGATGATTATGCGGCCAGATCTGAAGTGATGCTGGCGGCAACTCTGGCGCACTGTGATCTGCTGGGGTTTGGCAAAGAAGCAGATTGCGTATCGCATGCAGTGGGCATGGCTATCAGCAGCTACAATGATACTGCGCACGGGGCGACGCTATCTGTCATTACGCCCGCATGGATGAAATATGTCTATAAGGACAATCTGGATCTGTTCGTGAGGTTTGCGGTTAATGTCTTTGGGATTTCCTCTGACTTCCAAAATAAAGAAGCAACGGCAAGGGAAGGCATTACGAGACTGGAGCAATTCTTCCGGAGGATCCATATGCCGACGACTCTTGCGGAGGTGGGCATAGATGCGGAGGATGAATCAGTGCTTGGTACTTTGGTAGAGATGGCTCAGCTTCAGATGGGTGATGGCATGTGGGGATCTCTTGTGAAAGCAACGCCAAAGAATTGCTATGAGATTCTAAAATTAGCAAAATAGTGAAGAAAGTAAAGCGCAGGGACACGTCAAACGTATCCCTGCTTATTTTTATTATAATTCTATTCCATTTCTTTTCTGCCGCTTTCTCGTCTGCGCCGTGTTATAAGAGGTGCGGCATTTGGGGGAACAGTATTCTGTGCGCTGGTCCGGCGTAATAAAATATTTTCCGCAGTTCTTGCACATGCGGACATGCTTCTGGTCCCCAGTGGAGAAGGTGATAAATGCAAGAATGATGCTTGGTTTTAATCCCACGGCACATGCTGCCAGTTCGGGAAATTTCCCAGGCTCGTTCCGGAAATACAGGCGGCAGTGCTCCACTCGCTTCAATTTGCTGGTGCGGTTGATGGTAAAAATGTTAAGCAGGTCTAAAAAGAACAGGGTAAAACTTCCGACCGGGATGATAATGGTGTCCTGCATGCTGATTTTTGTAGATAAAAATGTTTTGAGGAACGTGTTGGGGGATTCCTCATCAGAGGGCGCATGCTGGGTAAGTATGGAATACTCCAGGGGAAGTATGGCTTTTACATCCCGATCCAGCTCCCATTCTGGAATGCCATATTTTTCGCTAAAAGCAAGAAGCGTATTGAGGATGAGCGTCACCTCGGGGTTGTCCCTGTCGAGAAAAAAGTCGTCCTTTTTCCAGAATATGCGCTCAGTTACAATAGAATTTTCACTTTCTTTTGCGAGAAAGCGCATATAGCCTTTGCAGGAGGTGATGACCTGGGCAACCGATATGATGTCCATGATCAGGCCATCAATGTCTGCGATAGGATCGATCTCTTTGGAAATTGCATCTTTGGCTGGTGTGATATATAGTATTTTATCCTGCTCCATAATACGATATTTAGAAAAGACAACATTTTGTCCTTTGATTGTGGAAAACTGTAAGTTTGTCATAACATCCTCCGTTAAACTGTAATATGTATATGTTACATTATATATCTATAATATCACAGTTAGAATAAAGATAAAACCCCTTATTCACCAGAGGAAATAGGATTATCTGTTTCTATATATGTAATAGGATTTGTATAAAATTTTCTTACCGTGATTTTTGGAAGAAATATCCAGATTGATGGTAAGAGATTCGATTGTTAGATCTGTAGCGCCGTGTTGACCGGTACAGGAAATAAACCCCTAATGGGGTTACTTCTGAGGAAGAGGGATGCTATAATAATTATAAAGCAGAAATAATAGGGCAGTCCAAGAGGCTGCTGGAGGATTCTTACATGAAGGATAATCGGGCCAGATTTGGTAAAATAAAGATCAAAGACTTAATGATTATATGGATTCTAGTTACGCTTGGCGTGATCGTCATGCTGTTCGAGACATTTCACGCCGCGTCCCAGGCCGTCGGGCACCAGAAGTCGGTGACGGAAAAGAACATGCGCTGCCTTGAACTGGCGCAGCAGGTGCAATCCGGCTCAGATGTGCTGGCAGATGCCGTGTGGAGATTCGTGGCCACTGGGGATGTGCAGTATGCGGAAGAATATCTGAAAGAAGTGGAGGTCACGCGCTCCAGGGACCAGGCGATTTTGAAATTGAGGAAAGAGGGGCTTTCTAAGGAAGAACTCCAGCTGATGGAAGATGCCAAGGAAGAATCCGATGAACTGATGGTTCAGGAACTTGAGTGTATGAAGCTGGTATATGAATCTGAGGGGATAGAAGAATTGCCATCGGCTATTGCGAATGTGCAGTTAAGCGAAGAAGACCAAGGGCTTTCCGGCGGGGAGAAGAGGGCAGAGGCGCTTCGGTTCGTGTTTGGCGATGAATATGCCAGAGCTAAGGCTGCGATTTCAAATGAGATAGATATATTTACCGAAAGCCTCGATAAGAGGCAGAGCAAGGAAGTATTCCAGGCAATGCGATATACGGATAAGGCCCAGAGGCTGCAGCAGATTACGGCGATATTGCTGCTTGCATGGTGCATAGGCTTCCAGATTTTTTTCTACTGGATCGTGATCCGCCCGATCCATGCCTGCTGCCGGGAACTGGATGATGCGAAGAACCGGGAGCGAGGACTTAAGCCGCAGGGGTCGTATGAATTGCAATGCCTGATTTCGGCGTTCAATAAATCAATATCCCAGATCCAGGATAAGAAGAAGGAGATTGCGGATATCCAGATGGTAGATCCTGTGACAGGAGGATATACGGCAACTAGATTTGATCTGGAAATGGTGAAATACCTACAGGAAGAGAAAAGGTTTGCGCTGGCATCCATGGATATCCGGCGTTTTAAGTTAATTAATGACGTATATGGAAGTTCGGAAGGAGATGGGGTTCTCAAAGAGGTCTATGGCGCGGTATGCAGCTGCCTGAGGCCAGGAGAATGTGTCTCGAGAATTCAGTCGGATATTTTTAATATCCTGCTGTGCGAGACGGATATCCGGCAGATCGAATTCCGGCTTGATGAGATCAATGATCGAATTGACCGGATGGTTGGAGACGGGCGCAAGAAGAATTACCATCTTTCTCTTAACTGCGGAGTATATCAAGTGGAACATGGAAGGCAGGATGTTGTAAGCATCCGGGACAGGGCTAATGTGGCGCGCAATATTAGCAAGAGCGAATCCGGTTACTTGAAGGGCTGCGTATTCTATACGGAACTGGAACGGCATCAGCTTCTGAAGGAGCAGACGCTGGAAAATGCGATGGAAGGGGCGCTTCAGTCGGAAGAGTTCCTGGTATATCTGCAGCCGAAGATACGATTATCAGACGGGCGGGCTGTGGGAGCGGAAGCGCTGGTAAGATGGAAGTCCGAAGAGTACGGGCTGATACCGCCGGATGAATTTATTCCGTTGTTTGAGAAGAACGGGTTTATTCTGAAACTGGATTATTACATGTTCGAGCAGGTGTGCCGCCTCCTAAGGAACTGGCTGGACAGCCATAAGAAGGTGCTCCCGATTTCTGTCAATCTTTCCCGGATGCATTTGGGAGAGGCAGGATTTATCCAGCGGTATAAGGAAATACAGGAAAGATACCGAATTCCCTGCGAACTGCTGGAATTTGAACTGACAGAGGCGATGGTGTTTGAAGATCTGCCGCGGCTAAAGGAGATTATTGCGGAACTTCACGAGGCAGGATACCGGTGTTCCATGGATGATTTTGGAAGCGGATACTCTTCCTTGAATGTGTTGAAAGATATACCAGTAGACATCCTGAAACTGGACAGAGGCTTCTTTATGGGCGGCGAGACGGAGCGGGGAGTCAACGTAGTGAAGGCTGTTCTTCATATGGCCAGGGAACTGCATATGAAAACGGTGGCGGAAGGCATTGAAACCAGCAGCCTTGTGAACTTCCTGAAGGAAGAAGGCTGCGACATGGTGCAGGGATACGTGTTCTACAAGCCTATGCCAGCCCGGGAATTTGAATACGAGATACTGGAGAAAGAAAGTGGGACGGTTGTATGAAACGCGAGATAGACATGAGTGAAATATCGGATGGAAAATTATATACGGCAAATGACATGGTAAGGGCAGACTGCCATGACTGCGAGGGGTGTTCTGCCTGCTGTAAAGGGATGGGGAATTCGATCATTTTAGATCCTCTGGATGTATGGCGGCTGTGCAATGGACTTTCTCTGGATTTTGACGGCCTGATGGAAAGATGCTTGGAACTGCACGTGGTGGATGGAATGATACTTCCAAACTTGAGAATGGATGGGGAGGGCGAAGCTTGCACGTTTCTGGATGAACAGGGAAGATGCGCCGTCCACCCATACCGGCCGGGCATATGCAGGCTGTTTCCGTTGGGAAGATATTATGAGGAAGAGGGTTTTAAGTATTTTCTGCAGGTTCACGAGTGCAGGAAGAAGGACCGGGGCAAGATCAAGGTGAAAAAATGGGTGGATGCGCCGGACCTGAAGGCTTATGAAAAGTATATCTTTAGCTGGCATGATTTTTTAAGAAAGTGCGAAGAAGGATTAAACGGACTGGATGAAGAGCAGGCAAGGATCCTGAACCTTTATGTCTTAAAGACGTTTTACCAGACTGCATATCCAAAGGATCCGCAGGCACAGGCATTTTACGAAGAGTATAGCCGCAGGCTTGCGCAGGCGGAGGCGACGCTGGGATTGGAGGTGTCCGCATGTATATAGCAGATCTGCATATCCACTCCCGCTATTCCCGGGCCACCAGCAAGGACTGTACCCCGGAGCATCTGGATCTTGGGGCAAGGCGCAAAGGAATCCACCTTGTGGGGACCGGGGACTTTACCCACCCCGCATGGAGGGAAGAACTAAGGGAGAAGCTTGTGCCGGCTGAAGACGGGCTCTATGTATTAAAGGAGGAGTACCGGATTCAGGACGAAACCTGTACAGATAGAATAATTCCCCGATTCGTGATTACCGGGGAGATCAGTTCCATCTATAAAAAGAACGGAAGAGTGAGGAAGGTACACAGCCTGATTCTGCTTCCGGGCCTTGAGGAGGCGGAGGTGATATCCAGGAAACTGGAGGCCATCGGAAATATCCATTCTGATGGAAGGCCGATCCTGGGGCTGGACTGCCGCGACCTGCTGGAGATCGTGCTGGAACTCTGTCCCGAGGCGATCTTTGTCCCGGCCCATATCTGGACGCCTCATTTCTCATTGTTTGGCGCGTTCTCCGGATTTGATACGGTGGAAGAATGCTTCGAGGACTTGTCGCCCTACATCCATGCCATGGAGACCGGACTTTCTTCGGATCCGCCCATGAACTGGCGGGTATCCGCCCTGGATTCCTATCATCTGATCTCCAATTCGGACGCCCATTCTCCGGCAAAACCGGGAAGGGAGGCCAACCTTCTGGATATCGAACTCTCCTATCAAGGCCTCTATGATGCGATCCAGAAGGGGCGGGGACTGTCTGGCACTATAGAATTCTTTCCGGAAGAGGGGAAGTATCATTTTGACGGGCACCGGAAATGCAACCTTTGCCTGAGTCCTCTGGACACGGAGAAATATCAGGGAATCTGTCCGGTGTGCAAAAGAAAGATTACCATCGGCGTATCCCACCGGGTAGAGCAGCTGGCGGACCGGGCAGAAGGCTATGTAAGAGCGGATGCCAGGCCATTCGAGAGTCTGGTGCCTTTGCCGGAAGTCATCGGCGCTTCGGTAGGGCACTCGGCAGCCAGCGCCAGGGTGCAGAAGGAATATCAGAACATGCTGCGACGCCTGGGGCCGGAGTTTGATATTTTAAGAACCATGCCTTTGGAGGAAATACGCAGCGTGTCGGGATATCTGATATCCGAGGGAATCGGAAGGCTGCGGGAAGGCAAGGTAGAGAGGATTCCCGGGTTTGACGGGGAATACGGGACTATAAAATTATTCGCTCCTTCAGAAATAGAAAATACCAGCGGCCAGATGGACTTCTTTGATCTGCTGGGAGGAAAGGGCGAAGGCGATGGAAAAGGCGCCAAAGCAAAAGACGGGGCAAATGCAGCCATAGAAGAGGGAATAACTCCCGTGAAAGTAAAGCAGCCAGTAGAAGACGGCACGCAGCAAGGCTCAGGTTCCCCATTACCGCTGCCTGACAAGCTCAACCGCGAGCAGGAGCAGGCAGTACGGTCTACAGCCAGGACGGTAGCCGTAATCGCGGGGCCAGGCACAGGAAAGACCAAGACCTTGATCAGCCATATCCTGTATCTGATAGAAAATAGAAAAGTAAAGCCCGGGGAGATTACAGCGGTTACATTTACCAATCAGGCGGCTTCCCAGATGAGGGAGAGGCTCAGGAATGCGCTGGGAAAGAAGAAGCAGATCCATACGATGCAGATTGGAACCTTCCACGCCATCTGCCTGGCATTTCTGAAAGACCAGGGCAGGGAATTTTCTATTCTGGATGAAGAAGGGGCGCAGGGGATCGCGCGCGGGATTATTGAAGAATACCAGTTAAAGGACACGGTGAAGAAGTTCTTATACAGGGTGTCTGGCTGGAAGGCAGAAGGAGAAGTGCCGCAGGAGGACACGGACGCATTCCTCGCCTATCAGAAATATCTGGAAGAAAGGCGGCTTCTTGATTTTGACGACCTTCTGCTGGAGACATTGAAGCTGATAGAAGAACCACAGGCTTCTGCGGGGTGGGAGAAGCATTTTTCCTATCTTCTGGTGGACGAGTTCCAGGACATCAATCCTTTGCAGTACCGCCTGCTTAAGGCATGGAATAAAAAGGGCCGCGAGTTGTTCGTGATCGGCGACCCGGATCAGTCCATCTATGGATTCCGTGGAGCGGATGCCGGTTGCTTTGACCGGCTTGTCGAGGAACATGCGGGTACGGATGTGATAAGGCTTGCAGAGAATTACCGTTCCACGCCCCAGATCCTGAATGCCGCTCTCGCAGTGATCTCCCATAATCCCGGAGAAGACAGAAGACTTGCTGCCAACCGGGAGGATGGCGATAGGGCGCGCTTGGTGACGGCAGAGTCGGGGATGGGGGAAGCCATCTTTATTGCCAAGGAGATCAACCGCCTGGCCGGAGGGATTGGAATGCTGGAAGCCCATGAATTATCCGGTGCCGTCAGGACAGAAGGCCGGGTCCGGGGATTTGACGAGATTGCCATATTGTACCGAACCAACCATCAGGGGGATCTGCTGGAGAAATGCCTGAAGAAGGAAGGGATTCCCTATATTGTTGCGGGAAGAGGATCATTTTTGCAGGAAGAAAAAGTACGGGGAAGCATCTGCTTCTTCCGTTATCTTGACAATCCCATGGATATCCTGGCGAAGGAGCAGTGTCTTAGACTTCTGTGGAATATGAATGGCAATCTGGCCGCGGAAGAAGTGCTGGAAAGGATGGCGGGCAAGTACCGTCCTCTATACCAGAAGAAAAAACCGCAGAAGTTCCTGGAACTGTGGATGGAGGAACTGCAGCTGGAAGATAATGAGGCGGTGAAGAAACTGGCGGGCATGGGCGTATTTTATAAGACGATGGCGGAATTCATGTCGGCGGTCCAATTAGGAATAGAAAGCGATATCAAGCGGTGCGGGAACCGGGACTACGCTTCAGGAGCGGTTACCTTGATGACGCTTCACGGCGCGAAGGGCCTGGAATTCCCGGTTACCTTTATCTATGGGGCAAGGAAGGGACTGATTCCTCTGGAAAGTGAAAAGGGGAAAACAGATCTGGAAGAGGAACGCAGGCTTCTGTATGTAGGCATGACAAGGGCGATGGAGGAATTGATTCTAACGACGTCAAAAGAGGCATCCGGGTTTCTGGAAGGGTTGCCGTCAGAACTGCTGGAGAGAGAAACGGCACACAAAAGGAGGGTAGAACAGTGCCATCAGATGAGTTTGTTTGAACTGTAAATGGAAACGGCTTGGACTATGTTTCACACAGAGAATGGAGGAATTCGTATGAGTGAAGAACAGGTAAGAAGGATGCATGATGGCAAAGGATTCATAGCGGCTCTGGACCAGAGCGGCGGCAGCACGCCAAAGGCCCTTAAGAATTACGGGATTGGCGAAGACCGGTACCAGTCGGAAGAAGAGATGTTCGACATGATCCATCAGATGCGTACAAGGATTATCGCAAGTCCTTCGTTCACATCCGAGCACATAATTGCGGCAATTCTGTTTGAAATGACCATGGACCGGAAGATTCATGGCAAGTACACGGCGGATTATCTGATTGAAAAGGGTATTCTTCCAATACTGAAGGTTGACAAAGGGCTTGCAGCCGAGGCGGACGGAGTGCGCCTAATGAAGCCGATCAATGGGCTGGATGCTCTCCTTGAGCGGGCAAAGGAGCGCCACATATTCGGAACGAAGATGCGTTCCGTTATCAGCAGTTATAATGAGAAGGGAATCCATGAGATTGTCAAGCAGCAGTTCGCCTACGGCGTCCAGATAGCAAAGGCGGGATTCGTGCCGATTCTGGAGCCGGAGGTAGACATCCACAGCCAGGAGAAGGGGAGGATCGAGTCGTTCTTGAAAGCGGAGATGGATAGGCATCTGGCCGATCTGGATGATGGAATCCGGATTATGTTCAAACTGACGCTTCCCGATGAAGCCGGCCTGTACGACAGCATTGCCTCAGACGCCCATGTAGTCCGGGTGGTCGCGCTTTCCGGCGGGTACAGCCGTGAGGAAGCCAATGAGAAGCTTGCACAGAACCACCATATGATTGCCAGTTTCTCCAGAGCGCTGACGGAGGGACTTGCTGACTCCCAGACGGATGACGAGTTCAACGAGATGCTGAAGGAATCCATCCAGGCAATCTATGATGCGTCCATAGCATAGGAAAAGCATCTTGCAAGGGCAAGGCCTGTATAGTATAATTAACGAAGGAACAACAGGGGTGCTCGCGTAAGCGGGCTGAGAGTAAGCTGTATCGCTTTAACCCATAACCTGATTTGGATAATGCCAACGTAGGGAGATATAGGAGTAAAGAGTGGGATTTTACTGCTGTAATGCTATCTGCGTTACAGCAGTTTTTTGCGTTATGCGTAAGATTTCCTGCAGAATCTCTTCTGCCAGCATTCATCCATCTGTCATTCAAGAACAAAACGAAAGGATGGAAAAAGAATGAGAAATTATGCAACACAGATGGAGGCGGCACGAAAAGGAATCGTGACCAAGGAACTGGAGACGGTAGCGAAAAAGGAGCGGATGACGGTGGAGGAATTGATGCCTCTGGTAGCGTCCGGGAAAGTGGCGATCTGCGCCAACAAAATTCACGCCTGTATCAGCCCGGAGGGTATAGGCTCCATGCTAAAGACTAAAATCAATGTGAACTTAGGCGTTTCCAGAGACTGCAAGGATTATAATGTGGAGATGGAGAAGGTCATGGAGGCGGTCCGCATGGGAGCCCATGCGATTATGGATCTGTCTTCCCATGGGGATACGGTACCGTTCAGGCGCAAGCTTACCCACGAGTGTCCGGCTATGATTGGCACGGTTCCGGTGTACGATTCCGTCATTCATTACCAGAGGGATCTGGACACGCTGACTGCCAGGGATTTTATAGATGTGATCCGGCTGCACGCGCAAGACGGCGTGGACTTTGTGACTTTGCACTGCGGAATCACCAGAAAGACCATCGAGCAGGTGAAGAAGCATAAGCGTAAGATGAACATCGTATCCCGGGGCGGCTCCCTCGTATTTGCGTGGATGTGCATGACCGGGGAAGAGAATCCATTCTACGAGTATTATGATGAGATTCTGGATATCTGCCGTGAATACGATGTGACCATATCTCTGGGGGATGCATGCCGGCCCGGATGCCTTGCAGACGCTACGGATGTGTGCCAGATCGAGGAACTGGTGCGGCTGGGAGAATTGACGAAGCGCGCGTGGGAAAAGGATGTCCAGGTTATGGTGGAAGGGCCGGGGCATATGCCCATGGATCAGATTGCCGCGAATATGAAGGTACAGCAGTCCATCTGCCAGGGTGCCCCCTTCTATGTGCTGGGCCCTCTGGTGACGGACATTGCGCCGGGCTATGACCATATCACTTCCGCGATCGGGGGAGCCATCGCCGCCGCTTCCGGCGCTGCGTTCCTGTGCTACGTAACGCCGGCAGAGCACCTGGCCCTTCCCAATGTAGAGGATGTAAAGCAGGGGATCATCGCCTCCAAGATTGCGGCCCACGCGGCAGATATCGCAAAAGGCGTGCGGGGCGCAAGAGAAATCGATGACCAGATGGCGGACGCGAGAAAAGCCCTTGACTGGGAGGCGCAGTGGGCCTGCTCCATTGAACCGGAGACGGCCAAAAGAATCCGGGAAGAGCGCAAGCCGGAGCATGAAGATACTTGTTCCATGTGCGGAAAGTTCTGTGCGGTGCGCAGCATGAATAAGGCGCTGGCAGGAGAACATATAGACATTTTGTAAGATATATGGATTCTGCCAAGGGGGACATGTGATAAATGACTGTTCATTCGGGGGTGAAGATGCTATACTAAGGACTATAATCCACGGGAAAATATCGTCATTAGAGCGGGAGGTATCATATGGGAGAATTATCGAAACTGCCGAATATCGGCCCAAAGGTAGAGGAACAGCTTCAGGGAGTAGGAATCACGACTTATGAGCAGTTGAAAGAGATGGGGAGCCAGCAGGCGTGGCTTAAGATCAAGGCGATTGATGATTCCACCTGAATGCACCGCCTGCTCGCGCTGGAAGGCGCAATCCAAGGCATCAGAAAAAGTGAATTGTCTGCAGAGAAGAGAGCGGAACTAAAGGAGTTCTATAATGCAGCCAAGTAATTTTCTGGAACTAAGGCTTCTCCACGAAGATTCGGGGGGAATGGGGCCGCCAGATGAGGCTTCTGACCCTGAATCCAATCCTGTATCTGGAGCAATATGAGGAGATTGCGGATGAATTATACAGGTGGAAGCAGGATGAGGAATTACGGCCGTTCATTGACAGAGAAGATATGGCAGTCGTCCGAGAATCCATAATATATTATGAAGAAGATACAAAACGAGAATTGCTTCCGCCCGGACTGTGCGTAGGGATCGGGACATATAAGACGGTCCGGGACGGCGAACTCTATATGTGCGCGCTGATCGACCGGGGCAGCCGCAAGGTTATGGCGTATTCTTTCGGGGTATACCGCAGCGCAGAACTGGTGGGAAAGGCCCTGGAAAATGTAGAGGTGCTATACAGGCTGTCGGGTAAGGCCAGCCTTCTTAGCAGCCGGAATCCTCTGTATCGGAGCCGGAAGTACCAGAAGATGCTGGAGGGCTTTCGGATAGAGCAGGAGATGACGCAAAAGGGCACAAGGGGCGGCGCGGCGATAGTCAGCACCTATTTCTCCTGGCTTATGCGGCGAAAAGGCCATACGGTATTTCAGACATGGCAGGATGCTATTGACTGGCTTACGATGGATATCCTGCGGTATAATCTTAATTTGTCCTGATTAGGCCGCCAACTTGACGTTCCGATCGAAAAAAGATAGTATGTAATCAGCAAAGATAAAAACACAACGTATGCTTATGCATACAGTCCGGTTGGTAGTCCGGGCGCGGCACTGTGCTATTTGCGCGGGCTGTCAGTAACCTTCCTCCTTAGGTCGTCCATTCTTTTGCTTATGTTTTCATTAAGGAGGAAAAGAACATGGACAAAGTATTAGTAACACTGACGGTATTTTTTGAAGATCCTTTTTGGGTCGGCGTGGTGGAGAGGATCGCAGAAGGAAGCCTTTCGGCTTCGAAGATTACATTCGGAGCAGAGCCGAAGGATTATGAGGTCTGGGATATCCTGCTACGCGGTTATGACAGGTTACGCTTTAGTCCGGCTGTTGAAACGGCTGTAAAAGAGGCGAAAGTGAATCCAAAGCGCAGGCAGAAAGAGGCCCGCAGGCAGACGGAGGCCGCCGGGATCGGAACAAAATCCCAGCAGGCGCTGAAATTACAGTTGGAAGAGAGGAAGACGGAGCGCAAAAGCAGAAGCCGGGAGCAAAGAGAGGCGGAGCAGTTGCGCAAGTTTGAATTGAGGCAGCAGAAGAAAAAGGAGAAGCACAGGGGCCACTAGGCTCCCGTGCTTTTGCTGGTTCAGAAGTACTAAAGGAGACGAAAGATGCGCATTATTATATCACCGGCAAAGAAAATGAATGACAATACAGATGTATTCCCCTGCCAGGAACTCCCGGCTTTTCTTGACAAGACCCAGGAATTGTTAGATTATATGCAGTCATTGGATTACAGTCAATGCAAGACGATCTGGAAATGCAATGACAAGATCGCGGAACTGAATTACCGGCGTTTTAGCAAGATGGATTTGGAAAAATCGTTGACGCCCGCCATCCTGTCTTACGAAGGCATCCAGTATCAGTATATGGCCCCGGCGGTTATGGAGGAAGAGGCATTTGCCTACCTTCAGGAGCACCTACGCATACTATCCGGATTCTATGGAATCTTAAAGCCGTTTGACGGCGTCGTGCCCTACCGGCTGGAGATGCAGGCCAAGATGGGGAATCATAGACAGCGCCCTTCGCTTGGCTCGCTGTATGAATTCTGGGGCAGCGCATTGGCAGACGCGTTATTTGAAGAGGATCCATTCATTCTGAATCTGGCCTCAAAGGAATACAGCAAATGCATATCCAGATATCTGCGGCAGGATATCCGGTTTATTACCTGTGTCTTTGCAGAGCTGATCGGTGATAAGGTGGTTGAGAAGGGAACACTGGCGAAGATGGCCCGTGGAGAGATGGTCCGCTATCTGGCAAAGAACCAGGTAGAAGACATGGAAGGAATCAAGGGATTCAGCCAGTTGGGCTACCATTTTTCACAGAAATATTCTGATGCGGATACGCTGGTGTTTCTAAAGGAATCATAACGGTGGGTCAAATCATGAAAAGGTTTGCCGCCAAATATGACAGATAGAAGATGAGAAAAAATTATGGATATGCATACAGATACGATAAATAGAAAACAGGACATGCATCACTCTATAGAGAGTCTCATGTCCTGTTGCTTTAGACTATAAACGGAGTGCATTGCCGAAGTTGGTTCAGTCTGTTTTAAAGAAGACTTTCTTTCTTTTCCAGAATCGCGGCTACGGCTACGCAGGCCGGGCAGTCGCAGTATTTGGCTCCGGCAGCCTTGATCTCTTTGGCATGTGCCGCAATATTCTTGGCAGCGTCCGCGCCAAAGCACTGACTTCCACCTTCGGATTCTGCAAAACTGATCAAGGTGTCGATCGGCATGATATCTGCCTCCAACTCGTCAATATACTTCTTCGTTTCCGCAGCTTCGGCATCTGTCCCAAGTGCATCCAGCCAGGCCTTAGCCGCTTCTCTGGCTTCGCTGCTGCATGTTGGCGCGTCGATCAATTCGTGTGTCTTTTCAACTACATAATCTAATACTTCTTTGTTCATATTGACATGCCTTCTTTCTTTTTTTATTTATCCCTATTCTACCATAATTGTAAGAAAGCGGCAAATCGTATCTTGCCTTGACGGGTGAGCGTTTAGTCCAAAGATTCATAGATGGCGTCAAGCCCGGTGATCCCATACTCATTCAGGAGGCTTCGGATGCCCTCCTGGATCTCGGCCCGGGAGTAATCGGCTGCAGTCAGGAAATCATCCGAGTATTCATTGATGTGGGAATAGAAGGCAAGGCCCAGCATCAGATATTCCTTATCCTCAGGGTCAAGATCTTCGTACATCATATTTTCCGCGCTGTTGATCCTTCCGGCATCTGCAAGGGCGATGAGACGGGCAAAGTTATCATTGCCGGTCATGTTGCCTGTGAAATTAGCAAAGTCATACTGAAACTGCTGCCTGCCGGTGATCAGCTGCATCAGGAACCGTACGACATCCTGAATCATACGCATAATATAATCTTGCTCAAAATCCATAGAATCACCTCAATCCTTGCTTATTCATCTTCATATTCCTGATCCAGCTTCGCCTGCTTTTTCTTCGTATATTCCCCAATAGCCGCAAGGGTCGCGAACATCAGGATAAAGATGGAGATTGCAAAAATCAGGGCTGCATAGCCAGCGTGCGGGATCTCCCGGTATATAAGGGAAGCCAGGAACATCAGGCCGAATATGAGGGTTCCTATCAGGCTTGACAGCAGATAGTTCTTAAGCCCGGGCTTAGAGCTATAGTTCCATAATCCTCTCTTCATACATCCGGCCAGGATTGTGACGCAGCCTGCCAGAAAGGCGACATTTTCCCCGATCAACGCTCTAAAAGGTACCTGGAAAAATAATGTCTTAGCCGAAATATCGGCCGCAAGGGCAAAAAACAACACGTAGAAGCCTGCCCGTTCTATTTTTAATAATTCTAATTCCTGTCGTTCATCAACTATTTTCTTCATATTCATCCTCCTCCCAGAATAGATCGTCTAATGTTACATGCAGAACCTTGCAGATGGCAATGCATAATTTTAGTGATGGATTGAATTTCCCCGCCTCTATCATGCCGATTGTCTGACGTGTTACGTCTACTTTGGCGGCAAGCATCTCTTGGGACATATCGAGGCTTAGGCGGGCCATCTTCATTTTTTTATTCTTCATCCTATCCCGTGCCTCCTCTTGACTATAGAATAATCGGTTTCTCAAAGAATGTCAACTATATTTTACATATTGGTGAATATATTTTGCAATAGTACATTAAGGGAAAAAGAGGTATAATAGAAATTAATCTACTTAAAGAAAGAAGGAAAATATTATGAAGAAGAGAAGGCTGGCCGCATGGCTGATGGTGCTGTGCCTTTGTACGGCGGCGCTTGCGGGATGCAGCGCAAAGGAAGAGGACAAGAAGGCAGATACGGCCAAAGAAGAGCAGGCCAAGAAAGACGATAAAGCAAAATCCCAGACTCCGATCAAGGTAGGGGCGCTTAAGGGGCCAACGGCTATGGGAATGGCGCAGATGCTGGACGATGACCAGTATGAGTTCACGATCTCGGCATCTCCGGATGAGATCGTGCCGATGATAGTCCAGGGACAAGTGGATATTGCCGCGGTTCCAGCGAATCTGGCAGCCGTCCTGTATCAGAAGACGCAGAAGCAGGTGAACGTGCTGGCAGTCAATACATTAGGCATTCTCTATCTGGTGGAAAATGGGAATAGCATCCAGTCGGTGGAAGACTTGAAGGGAAAGACGATCTATGCAAGCGGAAAAGGGGCGACGCCGGAGTACGCTCTTAACTCCGTGCTTACCGCGCATGGCATCGATCCTCTAAGCGACGTAACCATTGAGTACAAGTCCGAGCATGCGGAGGTAGTTGCGGCTCTGGCGGCAGACCCGACGGCAGTAGGTCTTTTGCCCCAGCCTTTCGTGACTACGGCGCTGATGAAGAACGACCAGCTAAGGATTGCTCTGGATCTGAATGAACTGTGGGAAAGCGGAACGGCAGATGGAAGCCGCCTGGTGACAGGCGTTGCGGTCGTCCGCAAGGAATTCCTGGAAAAGCATCCCAAGGAAGTGGAGACATTTATGGAGGCCTACAAAAAGTCGGTGGATTTTGTCAATGAGGATACGCAGGCGGCTGCTGAGATCATCGGAAACCATGATATCATAGCCAAAGAAGTAGCAGTAAAGGCAATTCCGGAGTGCAGCATCGTATTCGTGGAAGGCAAAGAGATGAAGACCATGCTCTCCGGATATCTAAATACCTTGCTAGAGCAGAATCCGGAGACCGTCGGAGGTGCAGTACCGGATGATGACTTCTATTATGCAAGATAAGAAGAACATACATTCCAGAAGTTCCAGGATAATCATCCGCATTCTGGCGGTGGCTTTCTGGCTGCTGGTTTGGCAGATTGGCAGCATGTGGCTGGGCCAGGAGATTCTCCTGGCCTCGCCTGTATCCGTGGCCCGGAAACTATCCGAACTGCTGGTGACGCAGGAATTCTGGATATCTGTCTGGTTCAGTTTTGGGAGGATTATAGGAGGATTCCTAAGCGCTCTGGCGATCGGGGCCCTTCTGGCAATCCTGTCCTATCGCTTTGAGACGGTGAAGATTCTGTTTCATCCGCTGGTAACCGCCGTGAAATCTACGCCGGTAGCATCGTTCATTATCTTATGCCTGATATGGATCCCCTCCAGGAATCTGGCGGTATTTATCTCGTTCCTGATCGTCTTTCCTGTGATTTATGCAAATCTGCTGGAAGGACTCCAGAGGACAGACGAACAGCTGCTGGAAATGGCCGATGTATTTTCCATAGGGAAGGGAAAGCGGGCGCTGTATATCTATCTGCCGCAGGCACTGCCTTATCTGCTGACTGCCTGCAGCCTTGGCCTCGGACTTTGCTGGAAGGCCGGGACGGCGGCGGAAGTGATCGGCGTGCCGGAAGGCTCTATTGGAGAGAAACTGTACCACGCCAAGATCTACCTGAATACGCCGGACCTGTTTGCCTGGACCCTGGTAATCATTACGATCAGCTTCTTGTTTGAAAAATGTTTCCTGTGGGGACTAGGCAGAATCATCCAGTGGATAGAAAGGACATAGAAGGATGGATATTATTGTAGACAATGTAAGCAAGTCCTACGGAGACCAGGTAGTTCTTAAGAAACTGGCTTTTTGTTTCCCGGAGGGGAGAATCTCCTGCATCATGGGCCCATCCGGGTGCGGAAAGACTACGCTTATGCGGATTCTTCTTGGATTGGAAGGTGCGGATGAAGGACGGGTAGAAGGCGTCCCTTACGGAAAGATAAGCGCCGTATTTCAAGAAGACAGGCTATGCGAGAATGTAAGCGCCATCCGGAATCTGAAGCTTGTGTCAGACAAAGGCGAAGCAGAACTACGCCGCGAGATGGAGGCGCTGTGGCTTGGGGAGGCATTTGGAAAGCCCGTGCGGGAACTGAGCGGAGGGATGAAGCGCAGGGTCGCGATCCTGCGGGCACTTCTGGCACCGTGCGCCTGCATCATGATGGATGAGCCGTTAAAGGGACTGGATGAAGAGACGAAGATCGTTACGGCTGATTATATCCGTAAGAACGCAAAAGAAAAGACCCTGATTGTCATTACGCATGACAGGCAGGATCTGGAACTTCTGGGGGCAGATAAACTATTGACCCTTGCATAGGCTAAGGGCGGATGCCTTCCACTTCTACCACCTTGATGCCAAGAAAACTTTTCAGGCGCAGCCTGATAATGTCCTCATAGATGAGGGCTGGGGAGAGAATCAGGAGTTCGCCCGCCTCTCCGGGGATGATGCGGACGACTTTTCTGTGTTCTTTCAGGCTTTTGGAGAGCCTCTGGTCAGCAAACCTTGCTGAGATTTCCGGACGGCCTGTTCAAGAATGCCCGGCGTAGGACTCAATGACAATCGCGCAGAATCCCTTCTTGTCCATATAGTCTTTTAACTTCTGTTCATAGATGATCTGCATTTTCATTCCTCCGTATATGAGATAATGGTGTCCCTGATACTGTATGGTTAGATATTATACAGTCCGCTTGAGGGAAATACAATAAAACTTGGGAAAATATGAGATTTTGTAACCCGGTCACAGAAGATCCCTTTGGATTGCGCTATGATAATGCCAACAAATCAAACCAAGCAACGAAATCAGGAGGGATCACTATGAAGGCAGTAATAGATAAAAAATTAAGAGATTACATGGAAAATAAGAAATTAAAGAATATCGTTTTATTCAAAGAAACGTGCAACACCTGAGGCGGCTCCTACGAGGATATATCAGCAAGGTTTGCTGATGAGGAAGAAAAAGAGGAGTTAAAGGCAAGCGGGTTTAAAAGCATTCCGACGGAAACGGGCGAACTGTTCGTGCCGGAAAGAGGCATCTCGGTATCCGAGAATATCAAGCTGGGGCTTGTGAAGTTTCTATGGGGCACAAGAATCACTATCAAGGGAGTAGCGGTACAATAGGATATCTGCATAAAGGACTGCCGGGGTCACGTATGACTGCCGGCAGTTTTTTGATCAAATGATCCAAGCAAATTTACGTATACACGGGGATGTAAAAGGGGCTATAATAAGCCCATAGAAAGGAGGCAATATTATGGACGATTATAAATGGAAAACAGCTGTCATTACCTTAAGCGACAAGGGCTACAGGGGAGAAAGAGAGGATAAAAGCGGTCCGCTGATCTGCGAGATGCTGCCGGAAGATTCCTACAGTATCGAGGAGAGGCTGCTGCTCCCGGATGAGCAGGAGATGATCGAGAAGGAACTGATCCGTCTGTGCGACGATGACCATATGGATCTGATACTCACTACGGGGGGAACCGGATTTGCCCAGCGGGACTGTACGCCGGAGGCAACCTTGCATGTGGCTACGAGAAATGCGCAGGGAATCGCCGATGCCATGCGCTACTGCTCCCTTCAAGTCACTCCGCGCGCCATGCTAAGCCGGGGCGTATCGGTGATCCGGGGAAAGACGCTGATCATCAATCTTCCGGGCAGCACGAAGGCTGTCAGGGAAAATCTCTCATTCATCCTGTCCTCCTTGGAGCACGGGCTTGGCATCCTTACAGGAAGGGATGGAGAATGCGGAGGTGCATAGAATGAATGCAGGAAGAATAAGCAGGATTCAGGTATTTGAAGCGAAGAATATGCTGGGAAGGCAGGAAGCCGCTGTGCGTGTCGTCAGAAACGGCGGGATCGAAGGAGACCGGCATTGTATGGACCAGGAAAAGCAGATCAGCATTATGTGGGAAGATGCCAGCCGCTTTGTAGAAGAGGAAGAGATAAAAGGGCTGTGCTTTTCCAGGATAAAGGCGAACCTGATGATCGAGGGCCGGATGAGGCTTGAAGTCGGAGACAAGATCCGCGCAGGCAGCGCCCTGCTTCTGATTACTGATAGGAAAGGCGCTTGCTTTGACGAGTGCGGGCGGTACAAGACAGGGATGGATTGTATGCTGAAGGACTGCTGCTGGTTTGCCACAGCGCTTGAGGACGGGGAGATCCGTACAGGCGACTTGCTGACAAAGCCAGGTAGCCAGGAATATGACTGGCAGCGCTATGAAAGGCAGATGATGGTTCCCGGGATGGGAAGAGAGGCCCAGGAGAGGCTTGAGCGGGCATCCGTTCTGGTGGTGGGGGCCGGCGGGCTTGGATGCCCGGTATTGACCGCGCTGGCAGAGGCTGGCGTGGGGCGGATCGGAATCATGGACGGGGACGTGGTAGAACGGTCGAATCTAAACCGGCAGTATCTGTATACCCCTTCCGATATCGGAAAGAGAAAGGCGGCCTGCGCCGGAGCATGGCTTCAGCGGTTCCGGCCGGATATCGAGCTTGAGATATGGGAAGAACGGCTGACCCGGGAGAATGGGAAAAGAATCGTATCATCGTTTGATTTGGTTATCTGCGCGGTGGATAAGGTCAAGACCCGCCTGCTGATCAACCGGCTGGCAAAAGAAGCCGGAAAGCCCCTGATCGACGGAGCCATAGACGGGCACTATGGAACGGTGACCGCCGTGACCGGAAGGCAGGATCCCTGCCTGGCCTGCATGAATCCGGAGGGGAAAGAACCGGAACATATAAGCAGCTCCCTGGGAACCACTACGATGATTGTCGGAGCGTTGGAGGCCCAGCTTGCGGTGGCGTATCTGGCTGGTCAGGAGCGAAAAGGAGGCAGCGTGCTAAGCTACGATGGAATCTATGGAACCGTGGAAGAAATTCCGGTATTTAAGAATCCCTCATGTCCGATATGTGGAGAAGATGACTGTTAAATTGACAAATTATTAACGTAATTGGACATGCTGATGAAATAATTAATGATAATTTATGGAAATTTGTGGTATTATCAGTCACTTTATATTATAATGAGTACTAGAACAAGTAAATAAACTCCGAGTCCCGGATTTCTGACGTATGGATGCCGATAAGCATACGGGAAGGCGGGACCAATGGGTAGCGCGGGTAACGGCGCTGCCTGCCTGATTGCGAAGGAGTCCATTATTATGCGGGGCGTGATAATGGATTTTTCTATGTAGAGAAGGAGGTATTGGCTAATGGGTAAGCAGTTATTAATTAAGCCCGAAAAATGCCTGGGATGCAGAACCTGCGAACTGGTCTGCTCTTTCGGGCACAATGGAGCATTCAATCCAAGATTTGCCAACGTCAGCGTAATGGCCTATGAGGAGGCAGCCATCAGCGTGCCGATGATGTGCATGCAGTGCGAAGAGCCCTGCTGCATGGAGGTCTGTCCGGTAGGCGCTATATTCAGGGACGAGAAGGATGCTGTTATTATCAATCCGGATAAGTGTATCGGATGCAAGATGTGCATGAATGCATGTCCTCTCGGCAATATCGGGTTTAATACAGAGAGAAGGCAGGTACATAAGTGCGATTTGTGCGGCGGAGACCCCAAATGTGCCAAGTTCTGTCCGACAGGAGCCATCTCTTATGAGGATCCGGAAGAGGGTATCGACAGAAAGCGTGCGATTGCCGACCACTTTAAAGATGTGTTTGGAGAGGAGGCAAAAGCATGATGTATGGATATATGGGACAGATTATCAGAGTAAATCTATCGAACGGCAGTATAACAAAAGAACCGCTGAATATGAAGTCCGCACAGGATTTTGTAGGTGCAAGAGGGCTGGGAACGAAATATTTCTGCGACGAGGTGGATCCGCAGACAGACCCGCTTGGACCAGATAACAAACTGATATTTATGACGGGCCCGCTTACCGGAACCGCGGCATCCTGCAGCGGCCGTTTCGAGGTCGTAGCGAAAGCACCGCTTACCGGAACCATAGGCGCTGCCAATTCCGGCGGACATTTTGGGCCAGAACTGAAGTATGCAGGCTATGACGGCATCATCTTTGAAGGCGTAAGCGATCATCCGGTCTATCTGTATATCAATGACGATACGGTAGAGTTAAGAGATGCGCAGGAACTGTGGGGAAAGACGGTATATGATACGACAGACGAACTGAATAAGGCCTGCGGATCTTCCTTCCGGATCTCCTGTATCGGGCCTACAGGCGAGAACCTGTGCCTGTACGCGGGCGTTATGAACGACAAGCACCGTGCGGCAGGAAGAGGCGGCATGGGAGCGGTTATGGGAAGCAAGAAGCTTAAGGCAGTGGCGGTGAAGGGGACGAAGTCCATCTACGTTGCAAGACCGGAAGGCTTCATGGATGCCATTGAAAACGCAAGGAAGGTACTGAAAGCACATCCGGTTACAGGAGAAGGCCTGGGCGCATATGGAACGGAGATCCTGGTCAACATTATCAATGAGTCGGGAGCGCTGCCGCTGCGCAATGGGCGTGACGGTTCCTTGTATGCGGATGCGGATAACATATCCGGCGAGACGCTGGCAGAAAAATATCTGGTTCGAAACAAAGGATGCTTTGGATGCTGTATCGGATGCGGGCGTATCGTAGACATCCCGGATGGACCGTTCAAGTCCAGGGGAGAGGGCCCCGAGTATGAGGCAGGCTGGTCCTTTGGCGCGGACTGTGGCATTGATGATCTGGAGGCGGTGTGCAAGGCCAACTTCATCTGTAATGAATATGGATTCGATCCGATCACGCTTGGCTCCACCATTGCCTGCGCGATGGAATTGTTCGAGGCAGGATACCTCACAGAAGAGGACACTGGCGGCATCCCGATCCGGTTCGGGGATGCGGCGACGATGGTAAGACTGGCGGAGATGACAGGAAAGAATGAAGGATTCGGCGCACAGTTGGCTATGGGCTCTTACCGGCTGGCAGAAAGATATGGCCATCCAGAACTTTCTATGTCCGTAAAGAAACAGGAGATGCCGGCCTATGACGGACGCGCGATGCAGGGAATCGGCCTTGAATATGCTACTTCCAACCGTGGCGGCTGCCATGTGCGTGGCTATATGACGTCCCCGGAAGTCCTGGGGCTTCCGGTTAAGATGGATCCGCTGGTAACAGAAGGAAAGGCCTCTATGCTGAAGGTATTCCAGGATCTTACCGCGCTGATCGATTCTGTAGGAATCTGCCTGTTCACCTCATTTGCCATCGGACTGCCAGAAGTAGCGGCGCAGTACCGGGAGGCAGTAGGAAGCGATGAATCGGATACGGATATCCTGCTGAAGGGCGAGCGTGTCTGGAACCTTGAGAAGAAGTTCAACATCGCTGCCGGCGTGGAGAAGGATACCTTGCCGCCGAGGCTCCTTAGGGAGCATCTGCCGGAAGGGCCTGCCAAGGGCAAGGTGAATGACCTCTATACCATGCTGGCAGAGTATTATCAGGTTAGAGGATGGGATGCAGAAGGCGTTCCGACACCAGATAAAGAAAAGGAATTAGGATTATAGAACGGAATCATGAATCATAAATTGCGGCAGGGCAGCGGCCCTGCCGCAGGCAAAAGGAGATGAAGCAATGCAGATCAAGTTTTTTGCTTATCTCAGAGATTATACCGGCTGCAAGACGACGGATTTCCCCTATGAGGAAGATCTCTATCATCTGGCGCATTCCTTATGCGACGTTTACGGGGATAGGCTGAGGAAAAAGATGCTTACGCCGGATGGGGAAGATCTGGGAGAAGAGATCATTATTCTGATTAATGGAAGGCATGTGGCACATCTGGGAGGCATCCATGCGAAGCTTCTTCCCGGCGATGTGGTGTCGATCTTTCCGGTCGTGGCAGGCGGTTAAAGGTGGTGGAATTGTTGGAAGTTTCCAAAGAAAGTATTGAGAGGATCATTCATTCCTATGAATGCAGCCAGAGATATGCACTGGCTATCATGCAGGATATGCAGAGGACTTACCAGTATGTGCCAAGGGAAGGATTAGAGGCTCTTGCCGGATATCTTGGGTGTCCGGTATCGGCGCTGTATGCCATGGCGACGTTTTACAAGGCATTGAGCCTGGTACCAAAAGGCGAGCATATCATCAAATGCTGCGATGGCACGGCGTGCCATATCCGCGGCGCATCTACGCTGATTGACGGGATAGAGAGAGAACTGGGCATCGGACCCGGCGAGACGACAGAAGACGGGCTGTTTTCCTTCGAGACAGTGAACTGCCTTGGCTCCTGCGCGCTGGCGCCGGTGCTGGTGGTGGATGATGTCTATTATGGAAAAGTGACGCTGGAGAAACTAAGAGAGATTATCGAGGATGTCCGGGAAGGTGGTGCTGCATAGATGGAGAAGCAGATTCTTATATGCTGTGGTACCGGATGCCGGGCTAATGGCAGCATGAAGGTTGCCGAGGCGCTCTCGGAGGCAGCAAAGGCAAAAGGGGCCAAGGCCCAGGTGATTGCGGAAGTTAAGACTACCGGCTGCAATGGATTCTGCGAAAATGGGCCGATCGTGAAAATTATGCCGGATAATCTGGTATACTATAAAGTAAAGCCTAAGGACGCAGAAGAGATTATAGAGAAGACGGTTCTGGGGGGAGAAGAGATCAAGCGGCTCATGTATCAGGATGACAGCGGCGCGAGGGTACGCTCCCAGGAAGAGAATCCATTCTATGCCCATCAGCAGAAGGTGGCATTAAGACATATCGGGAAGATTGATCCCGAGAATATAGAAGACTACTTAAAAGAAGGCGGATACGAGGCTCTTAAGAAGGCGGTATCCATGACATCGGACGAAATCATTTCCGAAGTAGAGAAGTCAGGGCTTCGGGGAAGAGGCGGAGCCGGTTTCCCGGCAGGGAGGAAATGGAGGACTGCCGCTTCTTATGAGAATTTCCCCAAATATGTGGCTTGCAATGGAGACGAGGGAGACCCGGGCGCATTCATGGACCGCTCGATTCTGGAAGGCGATCCCCACTGCGTCATAGAAGGACTGGCCATCGCCGCGGTAGCGGTAGGAACTGAGGAAGGCTTCTTCTATATCCGGGATGAGTACGACCTGGCAGTGCGGCATGTAAAGAAAGCCATCGAGGATGCAAAGGCCAGAGGCATTATCGGCGAATCCGTGATGGGCTCGTCCCACAGGCTGGAACTTTCGGTAGTCAGGGGCGGCGGCGCGTTCGTATGCGGCGAGTCCACGGCGTTGATGGCATCAATAGAAGGACGGGTGGGAGAGCCCCGGGCTAAGTATATCCGTTCCGTGCAAAGAGGCCTGTGGAACCAGCCTACCGTGCTCAACAATGTGGAAACACTGGCTAATATACCGGTGATCATTAAGAAAGGCGGGGAGGCCTTTGCAGATATTGGAACAGAAGGCAGCAGCGGGACGAAGGTCTTTGCCCTGGTAGGAAAGGTAAAAAGGACCGGGCTTGTAGAAGTGCCAATGGGCACGACCCTGCGCCACCTGATCTATGATATCGGCGGAGGAATCCTGAACAACCGGGCGTTCAAGGCTGTACAGACGGGAGGGCCGTCAGGAGGCTGTATTCCGGAATCCATGCTGGATCTGGAAGTGGACTTTGATTCGCTGGCGAAGTACGGAGCCATGATGGGCTCCGGCGGTATGATCGTTATGGATGACAGAAGCTGCATGGTGGAGGTGGCCAGATACTACACCAACTTCCTGTGCGAGGAAAGCTGCGGAAAATGTACGCCTTGCCGCGAGGGCTTAAGGCGGATGCTGGAGATCCTTACGGATATCTGCGAGGGCAGGGGAAGAGAAGGAGATATTGAACTGCTGGAACGCCTGGGGCGGGCTATGCAGGACGCGTCCCTTTGCAGCCTCGGAAAGACGGCAGCCAATCCGGTGCTGACGACGATCCAGTATTTCCGGGAAGAATACGAGGCGCATATCCGCGAGAAGAGATGTCCGGCGGGCGTATGCAAGGAACTGACCAGGTTCGCCATACAGCCGGAGAAATGTATTGGCTGCGATATGTGCGCCAGAGGGTGCCCGGCGAATGCGATCAGCGGCGGCAAGAAGGAAATTCATGCCATTGACCAGGAGAAATGTATCGCCTGCGGAAGCTGCAGGGAAGCGTGCAAGTTTGACGCGGTCATTACCCTGGGAAGAAATGATGCCGCGGAAAGGGGGCAGCAGGCATGATAGAGATTACGATCAACGGAAAAGCATGTACCTGCGAAAAGGGAGAGTTCCTGCTTGAAGTAGCCAGAAGGAATGGCTTTTACATACCGACCTTATGCCATCATCCTGGCGTAGCGGAACAAGGATGCTGCCGGGTGTGCCTGGTGGAAGTGGTGGAAAACAAAAGAAGCAAGATCGTGGTATCCTGCGTATACCCGGTGGAGCGGCCCTGCGAGGTGTATACGGACAGCGCCCGGGTCAGGGAAGACCGGGGAGCAGTCCTGATGCTTCTGGCGGCAAGAGCCCCGGAAAGCACGGAGATCAAACTCCTGTGCAAGCAGTATGGAGCCATGGATGGCAGCCGTTTTGCCCCGATAGAAGGGGAGAAGTGCATCATGTGCGGACTATGTGCCAGGGCGTGCGCAAGCCTTGGAACAGGAGCCATCTCTACCGTCATGCGCGGAACTTCCAAGAAGATATCCACGCCTTACGACGAGCCTAGCAGCGCGTGTATCGGCTGCTTAAGCTGCGCAAAGATCTGTCCCACCAGAGCCATTGATTTTGCGGAAGATGAGAAGACGCGAAGCATCTGGGGACGGGAGTTTGAACTGATCCGCTGTAAGGAATGCGGCGCGGCCGTAGGAACAAAAGAAGAGATGGACTATGCGGCAATGCGCTGCGGCGAAGAACCGACGTATCTCTGCCCGGACTGCAGGAAGAAGAAGTTGGCAGACGTGATGGCGCACGCTTATGGCACGGAATAGACTTAAAACAGAAAATGACGCTTGAAAGAAGGAACGCAATGTGAAAGACCAGTATGGAAGAACCATAGATTATATCCGAATATCGGTGACGGACCGCTGCAATCTGAGATGTGTCTACTGCATGCCCGAGGAAGGCGTAGAGCAGGTGGCGCATGAAGAAATCCTGACCTATCAGGAGATTGTAAGAATTGCCGGGCTGTGCGCCCGGATGGGGATATCGAAAGTAAAATTGACCGGCGGAGAGCCGCTGGTACGCAAGGGCCTCTATAGCCTCGTAAGAGATCTGAAGAGATGCGAAGGCATCGAGCAGGTGACGCTGACGACCAATGGCGTAGAATTAAAAAGCCAGATGGAGGAACTTGCCAAAGCAGGGCTGGATGCTGTCAATATCAGCCTGGATACGCTGGACGCTATCATGTATGCCTCGGTCACGCGCCGGGATATGCTTGATAAGGCCCTGGAGGGACTTAAGGAAGCGCTTCGGTATCCGCAGGTCAAGGTCAAGATCAACTGCGTTCCTATGAGAAATGTCAATGAAGGACAGTGGACGGCACTGGCAGGGCTCTCCAGGGATCTGCCGGTGGACGTGCGCTTCATTGAGATGATGCCTATAGGGCTGGGAAAAGAGTTCCATGGGAGGAGCCAGGATGATATCCTTGAGGCGCTTAGAAAAGCCTATGGGCAGGAGACCCTCTTTTACGGGAAATGTGGAAATGGTCCGAGCGTTTACGTAAAATTTCCGGGATTTAAAGGAAGGATAGGATTCATCAGCGCCATATCCCATAAGTTCTGCGGGGAATGCAACCGTATCCGGCTTGCCTCGGAAGGCTTCTTAAAGCCCTGCCTCCAGTATGAAAGTGGAACGGATATAAAGGGACCGCTGCGGCGCGGGCAATCAGATGAAGAACTAGCCATGCTTATAGAGGATGCTATATACAGAAAACCCAGAAGCCACCATTTTGAACAGGCAGAAGGGGAAGGATTTGAACAAAGGCAGATGTCAAAGATTGGAGGATGATAACGGTGGGAAAAGTGATAGCGGTCTGCACAAGCCCGGCCAAGGGAACGCAGAAGACAAGCGTAGAACAGGCAGTGTTCATCGAAGATTATGGAATCGAGGGCGATGCCCATGCAGGCAAATGGCACCGGCAGGTTAGCCTGTTATCCTATGATAAGATCGAGGAATTTAGGAAGAAGGGCGCCCAGGTGGCAGATGGGGCTTTCGGAGAGAACCTGGTAGTGGAAGGGATTGATTTTAAAACGTTGCCGATTGGCACGATCTTTCAATGTAATGATGTCATCTTGGAACTGACGCAGATTGGGAAGGAATGCCACCATGGATGCGAGATATTCCAGAAAATGGGCGATTGTATCATGCCCAGGGAAGGCGTATTCGCAAAAGTAATCAAAGGAGGTGTGATTAAAGCCGGCGACATTTTAAAGATAGTAACCAATTAAAAATTACATATCAATTGCAGGAATTCGAGCCTGGCTGTCTAAAGTAGCAAAAGATGCCATGACAGCAGGCCAATGGGTGCTTTTTGAAAAGAGGGCGCCTTCCATATTTGAAAAGAATATCCGCAGACATCGATAGGTGTATTTTGCGTGGTCTTCTTTTTCAGAGGCCATTTTTTTAATGGGAGCGTGGCAATAGAATGTAATGGTACATGCTGAAAAGGAGGAAGAATTGTATGAAAAAGAAGGTTTTGGCAGTGATGCTTGTAGCTGCAATGTGTCTGGGGCTTGCGGCCTGCGCGAGCAAAGAAGAGCCCAAGAAAGAGGAGCCAAAAAAAGAGGCAGAATCCAAGGACTCGGTGAAGGATAAAGGGAAGCTTATGATGGCGACCACGACCAGCACGGAGGATACGGGACTTCTGGACTATCTGAAGCCGCTGTTTAAAGAGGACACGGGATGGGATCTGGAATGGAATGCCGTAGGTACCGGAGAAGCCTTGAAGATGGGAGAGAATGGGGACGTGGACGTTGTACTTGTCCATGCAAAGGCCAGCGAGGAGGAATTCATTGCAAACGGCTATGGCGTGGAGAGATTTCCTGTCATGTATAATGATTTCGTAGTGATTGGCCCGAAAGAGCCTATCGCCAAGACAGAAGACATCAATGCCGTATTCACACAGATCATCAATGACCAGCTTTCATTCGTATCCAGAGGCGACGACTCAGGTACGGATAAGAAGGAGAAGAAGATATGGAGCGAGTTAGGGCTTGACCCTGCTTCAGATCCGAACTACGTAGAGTCCGGACAAGGAATGGGCGCGACCATTACCATGGCGGACGAGCAGAAGGCTTACTGCCTGACGGACAGAGGAACCTGGCTTAAGCAGAGTAAGGACGCGACGCTTGAAAGCGAGCTTGAGATTATCTGCGAAGGAGACAAGAACCTGCTGAACCAGTATGGGGTGATCGCCGTTAATCCGGAGAAGTATCCGGAATTGAATAATGAAGGAGCCAATGATTTTATCGAGTGGATATGCTCTGACAAAATACAGAAACTGATCGGGGAATATGGAATCGACGAGTACGGGCAGGCATTGTTTACGCCGAATGCAGGTACCGATTCATAGATAGGAGGTATTAGCAGATGGTAGAGTGGTTAAAAAGCGTGATATCAGATCCGGGAATTATCAGCGCCATCAAAGTGACATTTACGATGGCGGTCTGTTCTACCGCGATATCATCTGTGCTGGGGATCGTGCTGGGGCTTCTCCTTGAGAGGTTCCAGTTTCCCGGAAAGAAGATTGTC
This sequence comes from [Clostridium] scindens, assembly GCF_019597925.1. Classification (NCBI taxonomy): domain Bacteria; kingdom Bacillati; phylum Bacillota; class Clostridia; order Lachnospirales; family Lachnospiraceae; genus Lachnoclostridium; species [Clostridium] scindens. Next base: position 580,763 of record NZ_CP080442.1, read on the forward strand.
GTCCGGTTCAACCGGACGCTGATGGGAGTGCCGCCGGTGGTCGTGGGCCTGGTGGTCTATCTCCTGATAATGCGCAGGGGGCCTTTGGGCCCTTTGTCGCTTCTATTTACCATCAAGGGGATGGTGATCGCGCAGACGCTGATCATTACCCCCATCATATGCGGGATGATCTATTCCTATGCAAGGAAGACGGCGCCTTCGATCAGAGTATTCGCGGTGACTATGGGGGCGGACAGATGGCAGACGGCGAAACTGACGGTGCGGGAGATGAAAAAGGAAATCTATTTCTGCATGGTTACCGGATTCGGGCGCTCCATCAGCGAAGTGGGGGCAGTCATGCTGGTGGGCGGCAATATCAAGGGCAGGACGCGCACGATGACGACGACGATCTCGCTGCTAAAGAGCCAGGGCATATTCACGGAAGGAGTGGCGCTTGGAGTCCTGCTTCTGGTCATGGCATTCCTATTGCAGTGGATATGCGATATACTCCAGAAAGAGGAGGCGGAGGATGAAAATTACTAACTTGGAAAAGACGATTGGAAACTTCCATCTGGAAGTTGATGATTTATATATAGAGCCGGGAAAGATCCACGGGATCGTGGGTCCTAACGGATGCGGCAAGACGGTGTTCCTTAAGATGGTGGCCAAAATATTGAAGCCGGACGGCGGGAGCATTGATTATGAGGGGCTTACGGGCCGGGATATCACGATGATGTCCCAGAGGCCCTATCTGATGGATGCATCCGTCTATCAGAACCTGATATACCCGCTTACGCTTCGAGGGATCAGGCCGGATGAGGATGCGGTAGACCAGATGCTTGAAAGAGCAGGGCTTTTGAGCCAGAAGAAGCAGTACGCAAAATCCCTCTCCAGCGGGGAGCGCCAGAAACTGTCCTTCCTGCGGGCGCTGATCTTCCATCCCAAACTGATTATGGTGGATGAGACGCTGTCCAATCTGGACCCGGAGAGCGAGGCGCTATTTGAGGGAATGATCGTGGAGGTGCAGAAAGAGGCGCCGATTACCTGGATGATCGTAAATCATCAGCTGGATCACATCTATCAGCTCTGCGACCAGATCCACTATATGGAAAAAGGAAGGTTTGTGAAATCATGAAATTGCTGAATGTAGACACATTGGAGGAGGCCCGCCGGAAGGTGATAAGAGCGATGGAGGGCTCGCCGCTTAGAGTAGAAGAAAAGGAACTTTTAACGGCACAAGGATACGTGCTGGCAGAGGACGTCTGTGCCAGGGAGAATGTGCCCTTATTCCGAAGAACTACGGTGGACGGCTATGCAGTCCGGGCAGCGGATACCGGAGGCGCAGGCGAGAGTATTCCCGCATTCTTAAGGATCGTGGGGGAGGTGGAGATGGGCCGTGCGCCAGAGATGGAAGTCACGCCCGGCACCTGCGTCTACGTTCCTACCGGCGGCATGATTCCGGAAGGTGCAGATGGCGTCGTAATGGTGGAGTACTGCGAACTGTTCTCGGATACAGAAGCGGCAGTCTACAAGCCGGTGCCAGTAGGAGCCAACATTGTAGAAGCCGGGGATGATATGAAGGAAGGACAGAAAGTTCTGGAAAAAGGGACGAAGATTACGCCCCAGGCAATCGGAGCCCTGGCAGCGCTTGGAATCACCAGGGTTCGTACATACTGTCCGTGGAAGATCACGGTGATATCCACGGGAGATGAACTGGTGGCGCCCCGGGAGACGCCAAAGCCAGGGCAGGTGCGGGATATCAACACGTATGGGATCTATGCGGCGGCCAGGCGGATGGGCTTTGAGGTGACGGAATGCGCGGTGCTCAAAGATGACCGGGAACTGCTTCTGGAGACGGCGCGAAAAGGAATGGAACACAGCGATATCGTAGTGATCTCGGGAGGAAGCTCCCAGGGGAAGAAGGATGAGACCAATTCCGTCATAGACGAGCTGGCCAGCGAAGGAGCATTTACCCATGGGCTGGCCCTTAAGCCGGGCAAGCCTACGATCCTGGGATATGACCGGCCTACACAGACCCTGCTTGTTGGACTTCCGGGACACCCGGCGGCAGCCATGCTGGTATTTAGGCTGGTGATTGGGTGGCTGTGGCGTGCGTCGACAGGGGAGATGGAGCCTTATCCCCGAACGGCAGCCATTTCTACGAACCTTCCGGCAGCGCCGGGCAAACTGACCTGCCAGCTGGTGCATCTTGCCAGACTAGAAGACGGAAGCCTTTCAGCCATCCCGATATTTGGCCGCTCCGGACTTATCAGCACGCTTTCCGGGGCGGACGGCTATATATTGATTGAAGAGAATAAGGAAGGGCTGAAAAAGGGAGAGCGGGTATCTGTATACGAGATTTGAAGGAGGAGCCATGGGAAAACGGAATCTATACTTAAAAACCATACCAGTGGAGGAGGCGCAGGCATTATACCAGGATGCGCTGAAGGCGATTGCCGTCAGGAGGACGGAGAAGATACCGGTAGAAGAATCTTTAGGGCGGATGACGGCAAAGGCAATTTACGCCAGATGCTGCTCCCCGCTGTTCAATGCGGCAGCCATGGACGGCATTGCCGTGATCGCGAAGGAGACAGCCGGAGCAACGCAGGAGAATCCGCTCACCCTCGTCAGAGGGAAGGATTATCAGATCGTAGATACAGGAGATCCGGTACATCCGCCCTATGACGCGGTGATTATGGCGGAAGACCTGCTGGAAGCGGAGGAAGACGTGGTACAGATCATGGAGGCGGCCAGCGGCTGGCAGCATGTGCGCCCTATAGGAGAAGATATCGTGGCAGGAGAAATGCTGCTTCCCGGCAGCCATAAGATACGGCCAATCGACATTGGCGTGCTTCTAAGCGGCGGCATACTGGAAGTCGAAGTGATAAAGCGTCCTAGGGTGGGATTGATCCCTACGGGGACGGAGATCATAGAGCCGGACAAAGAGCCGGGCGAGGGGGATATCATTGAATCCAATTCCCGTATGTTCGCGGCGATGACCATCAATTACGGAGGCATCCCCCGTCGATATGCGCCGGTGGAGGACGATTATGACAAGATTAAGGACGCCATAAAAAAAGCCCATGAAGAGAACGACATCGTGGTGGTGAATGCCGGATCCAGCGCGGGGACGGAAGATTACACTGTACATATCTTACGGGAGATGGGAGAAGTGCTCGTCCATGGGGTGGCAATCAAGCCGGGCAAGCCGGTGATCCTCTCCATTGTGGATGGCAAGCCGGTGATAGGCCTGCCAGGCTATCCGGTTTCCGCATACATCGACTTTGAGAATTTTGTCAGGCCTGTGATGGACAGGATGTCAGGAGAACGCCATTACGCCGGACATACCGTCAAGGCAGTACTTTCCAAACGTCTGGTGTCCTCGCTTAAGCACCGGGAATATGTGCGGGTCAAGGTAGGAAAGGTAGGAGACAAGCTGATCGCCTCCCCATTGGCAAGAGGCGCGGGGGCTGCCATGAGTTTGGTGCGGGCGGACGGATTCTGCGTCATTGACCAGAACAGCGAAGGAGTAGAAGCAGGCGAGACGGTGGAAGTCGAACTCTACCGGGACTTAGAAGAGATTGAGCACACGGTGGTATCCATCGGAAGCCATGACCTGATTTTGGACTTTCTGGCAGACCTGATGCCGCTATCTTATCCGGGAACCTTCCTGTCCAGTACCCATGTAGGGAGCATGGCAGGACTGATGGCGCTGAAGCGGGGAGAGACGCATATTGCGCCGACCCATCTGCTGGATGAGGAGACGGGGGTATACAATGTCTCCTATCTGAAAAAACTATTCCCGGGTAAACGTATGGCGCTGATCAAAGGGGTGAAGCGTATCCAGGGGATCATTGTCCAGAAGGGCAATCCCAAAGGAATCCGCGGGATCGAGGACTTGACGCGGGTTATGTATGTCAACAGGCAGCGAGGCGCCGGTACCAGGGTATTGCTGGATTACCGGCTGAAGACAGCCGGAATCCGTCCAGAGGAGATTGACGGCTACGACAAGGAAGCCGCGACCCATATGGCAGTAGCGGCCCTGGTGAAAAATGGAGGGGCAGACGCAGGGATGGGAATCTATTCGGCGGCCCACGCGATGGATCTGGACTTCATACCTGTGGGAGAAGAAGAGTACGACTTTGCTATAGAACAGGAGTCCCTGGAACTAGAGGAGATTAAAAAGTTCCTTGAAGTGCTGAAAAGCAGCGCATTCGCGCAAAAGGCCCGGGAGGCCGGAGGCTATGATATCAGCCATGCCGGGGAAGTGGCGAGGTTATAAAAGAGGTTCTAAAAATAGTACTAGCTTTCTTGTAGAATAAATGGTATAATACAAAAAGGTTTAAAGACAAGGGAGCAAAAGACATGAAAAAACCATTTACTTTTATCGACTTATTTTCCGGTATTGGTGGATTTCATCAAGCGATGAGCAGTTTGGGCGGACAGTGCGTGTTCGCCTCTGAGATAGATAAATATTGTATTGAGACGTATCAGGAAAATTATGGAATGGACTCGGGCATTGATATACGCAATGTCGATGAGAAGGATATCCCGCCGCATGACGTGCTGTGCGCGGGATTCCCTTGTCAGGCGTTCAGCAAGGCGGGAAAGCAGGAGGGCCTGGAAGACGAGACCAGGGGCACCCTGTTCTTTGAGATCGTGCGGATCTTGAAGCATCATCATACGCCTTATATCGTGCTGGAAAATGTGAGGAATCTGGTGTCCCATGACCATGGAAATACCTGGAAGGTCATTCGGGCAAACTTAAGAAAGCAAGGCTACCGCCTGATGGAGAAGCCGTTAATCCTCAGTCCCCACCACTTTGGCGTGCCACAGCTTCGGGAGAGGGTGGTCATACTCGGAAAGTACGAGCCGGACCGTGTGGACGAGCCGCTTAATATCGCTTTCCACGATCTGATGAAGAAGGAGCAGAATTCAATCTACGACGTGGTAAAGGATCATCCCGTGGATGAGAAATATGCCATATCAGAGCATGAAGAGATGGTGCTGAATGCCTGGGACGAATTCTACCATGGCATTGATATGAAGGTGATCGGCTTCCCGATCTGGTCCGAGTTCTTCCGCTATGAGAAGGCTCCTGCAGAGTTCCCGGCCTGGAAGCAGGAGTTCGTCAATAAGAACATCCGGCTGTATCAGAGCAACCAGAAGTTTATTGACCAGTGGCTGAAGAAATATAACGACCTTAAGGATTTTACGCCTACCCAGCGCAAGATGGAATGGCAGGCAGGAACCAATATTGACAGCGTATGGGAAGGGGTCATCCAATTGCGCCCCTCCGGCGTCAGGATCAAGGTGCCTACCTGTTTTCCAGCCCTGGTGGCCATCGTGCAGATTCCGATCATCGGCAGATACAAGAGAAGGCTTACAGTGGAAGAATCAGCGGCTCTGCAAAGTTTTCCTGCGAAGTTCATCTCCAATGCCAATGACCAGCAGGCTTATAAGCAGTATGGCAACAGCGTAAACGTGACGGTGATCGCAGAATGCGCGAAGCGGCTGTTTGATCTATAGAAAAGTTAAATTATGACGTCGCAGATAGAAAACTTGCTGATCATATCATGGTCGATCATAATCTTCGGCTCCCGCAGCTTGCCATTGCTGTTGACGCCCTGGCGGAACATGCTGAGGAAGTGCTTATTGGAGTTATTGATGTCCAGGATATGCATCTTGGATAGCACCACATGATGCTTCATCCGCTTCTGATAGCTCATAAGATTGGATTTGCCCTGTGCGCGGTTCCAGAACTGGGTAGTCTCGTATCCGTGCTCGCTGTCCTTGTAAGTGGCATGCTCGCAGATAATGTAGTAAATGTGGTGCTCATAATCGGTCTGGCCTAGAATGCCGAATATGGTGTTCCAGTCGTTCCCCTGGATGCCCTTAGAATAATCGCTGTGGGCCTTAAGGTCGCCGTAATCCATAAGCGTGGGAAAGTACAGGTCCAGATCGATGCCGTTCTTCTTCTTGTTCTGCTCGTAGCGGATCAGATGCTCAAGCGAATTCTCTTTCAGATACTTTTCGAATCGGTACTCCAGATAGAATCCGGCCCATTCCGGCTGATACTTATTCCGGTAGTTGTCGGCGATCATTTCCTTATAGCAGTCGATGCCGTCCCAGCGGCTGGGCAGCCCAAGGAAGAAATCCCGGAAGATATCCACAATCTCATCCGGCATCGCCCCAGGAAAGGCTGGCGCTGTTCCGGAGACGGGGGATGGCAGGCCTGTGAAATAATCCAGGATGTCAAACGCTGAATCCTCGTCTGCGCTGGCCTCCTGCAATCCGGCTTCCAGGCCGAACTTCTCTGATAGGAAGGCTTCGACGCAGTCCGGGCGAAATACGGTTATGTGATTGCCACGGTAGTCTGTCTTTTGGAAGATGCCGTCCTCCGCCGCGAAGGAAAGATCCTCGGTATAGACATGGGCGGAAGAATTGTTAGACTTCTTTGCGACGAAATCCTCAATGTTAAAGTCACAAAACAGCGTCAAGTCATCCCGGGTATAAATGCCCAAAAGCAGCGGAGTCATTCCCCGTGAAAGGGAATCGTTGTAGAAATCTTTAAGATCTCCGGATATCTGGATCCGTTTTTTAAAAACAGGGTGGGGGATGCCAAGATAGGTGATGTTCTTCACTCGGATGGAGTAAAGGCGGTCTTTAAAATTACCGGTTATCATTCCCTTGTCTTTCCGGATGTCCGGGAAATATGTTTTCAAGACTTCCAAAAGATCTTTGGCCGACAGGCTGATGTCCACGTCCATGTATGTATTGCCATCATGATCGACCTGTTCAACGATGGTATTTCCTCTCATAAGCAGTATCTCCTTATCGTTTAAATATTTGTAATGCGCATATTATAAAAATATGTGCCAGGGTGATGTCTTCTAAAGATGATTATACAGTAAAATAGAGGAGAATAAGCGGGACTTTATTGTTTTTTAATGAAAAAAATGATACGTTAATACTGTATTATACAAAAGCAGTGAGAGAAGTGAAGAGGCTGCTTATCGAGGAGGGTAATATGGCAAGATTTGTAAGAGATTTGGTGATAAACCAGCCGGATGATTTTGTTCATTTTATAATGAATGACTATCTCCAGAAGAATCAGTTTATAATGGCGGACTGGAAAGGCGAGCCGGCATACCGCGCGGGAGATGCCATGCTGGAAGGCTATAAATACCTGAAATGGTTCTATTCCAACGGAGCGCTTCACTTGGAGGCGTGGATAAAAGGAACGGCCGGAGGCGAATGGGACCTCGACGGATTCGTGGGATGTATGGCGAAGAAGCCTTATAAAGAGAGCCTGGAGCAGCTGTTCGTGACGCTTCAGCAGCCGGTGCCGTTGCCACAGGGAATGCAAAATCCGCAGGGAGCACAAGGGATGCCGAATCCGCAGCCGATACCGGTACATACGGTGGACAACACAAAGGCGGCCACAATGGCGCTGACGTTCGGCATATTAAGCCTTGTGTTCTGCTGGATACCGATCGTCAGCATTATATTTGCGTGCCTTGGAATATCGAGGGCGAGAATGGGCTCGGGTTCCAGTAAGGCCAGCCAGGCAAAGACGGGCAGGATACTCTGCATCGTGGGACTGGTGCTTGCGATCGTGCTCTGGATCGCCAATATAGCGATACTCTACATATAGCAAGCAAAGGCATCTGGCGTAAGGCAGGTGCCTTTTGTGATAGAAAGCGCATTCTTTACTCTAAAGCAGAATTGGGGGTAGAAAAATGGATGTTCTCAGCGAGCAGCAAAGAAGGAAAACGATGCAGCATATCAAAGGGAAGGACACCAAGATAGAAGTCCAGCTGCGAAAGGCATTGTGGGCCAAAGGATACCGGTACCGGAAGAACTATGACAAACTGAGCGGCAGGCCGGATATTGTTCTGACGAAGTATAAGATTGCCATCTTCTGCGACGGCGAATTCTTCCATGGCAAGGACTGGGAGATGTTAAGGCCCAAACTTGCCATGGGAAAGAATCCGGATTACTGGATTCCCAAGATTACAAGGAACCGGCAGCGGGATGAAGAGGTCAATAAAAAACTGCTCTTTGAGGGATGGACGGTGATACGGTTCTGGGGAAAGGATATACAGAAGAATCTGGATGAGTGCGTAAAAGCCATTGAAGAAGTCATCTTTGAAATCAAGATGGAGCCGGAGGAAATCGGCTGGGAAGATATGGAAGATGAGATTGGGAAATGAGGCGGCTTTGTGGTATACTTGATATTACAAGGCTTAATCCTTCTGGCCGTCTTTAACACCTGCATGGACAAAGGGAAAAAGTTCTTGAATAATATAAAAACCAGGGAGTGACGTTCATGGAGAATAGGACGGTCCGCATATTTGCGGACAGCACATGCGATTTGACAGAGGACTTGATTCAAAAGTATGGAATCGCCATACTGCCCCTCTGCATCGTACTGGATGATAAAAGTTATTATGACAGGACCCAGATTACGCCGGATGAGATATTTGCCTGGGCAGAGGCAAATAAAAGGACGCCAAAGACGGCGGCTATCACCTTTGAATACGCAGAGAAGATGCTTAGACCTTGCATGGAAGCGGATGAGGATGTCATCTTTTTTGGCATTTCTGAAGAAATGAGTACAACCTGCAATGTTATGCGTCTCGCGGCGAAAGAATATGATAAGGGAAGGGTGTTCGTGATAGATTCCCAGAGCCTGTCCACCGGAATCGGGCTGCAGGTATTGCGGGCCGCCGAGATGGCAAGGCAGGGAAAGAGAGCGGAGGATATCGTGACTGAGATTGAGACGGCGCGCTCCAAAGTGAAGGCCAGTTTCGTGGTGGATACGCTGACCTACCTCGCCAGAGGCGGAAGATGCTCCGGCGCAACGGCTCTGTTGGCAAATACGCTGAAACTGCATCCTTGCATCAATGTAATCGATGGCAGGATGGAAGTCGGGAAGAAATACCGTGGCAGCATGAATAAGGCATTGCTGCACTATGTAAGGGAAAAGGAAGAAGAACTTAAGAAGGCGGACGGCACGCGGGTATTCATCACGCATTCAGGGGCGTCACCTGAGATTGTGGAGCAGATCCGGGATTATCTGGCATCTCTGGGACATTTCCATGAGATACTGGAGACGACCGCCGGAGGCGTCATCTCCAGCCATTGCGGCCCGGGAACCTTGGGCGTGCTGTATTACGCAGAGTAAGCGAGGCAGTGATAAGGCGGCTGCAAATTCCTACTTATCATTTTTTATACTGTCTATATCCACCAGATTATATTTCTTGACATTGGAAGATATGACAAGTACGCAGAAGACGCCACCCAGGAGAATGAAAATATTCGGCAGCCCTCCAAGATTGGACACAAGTTTGATCCCATCAATTCCGGAAATTGTCAGCATGACGTAAGACAGGACGGCAAACATTATGCCCCACATTACCTTTAAAAATACTGGCGACTCTTGATCCTTAGGCGATATGCCAGAAGTAGATAATGCAGCGATGGAATTAGTGGTAGAATCCATAGCAGTAATCATCGAAAACATCAGCGCCGCAAAAAATAACAGTATTATAAAGGTAGAGCCAGGCATATCGCGGAAAATGGCATAGATTACGCCTTCCGCCCCTTTGGTTTCGAGGATGTGGATCAGATCAAGCTTTCCAGTAAGCTGGTAGTTTATTGCAAGATTGGAAAAAACGCCGCACCATACAATGTTGAATAGTATCGGAATGCCGAAATTAATCTTGATTAAATCTTTTACTTTATAGCCCACCCCGAGACGTGCAAGGAAACAGGCGGATATGGGAGCCCAGCTTCCGGCATAGAATACGGTCCAGCTTTTGGCCCAGGAATCTTCTGCATATGCGCCCGTAGTCAGAAGTTTGGAGGAAAGCTGCGAGAATGTGCCGCCAACTGCTTCCACTGTGCCATCTATCATAAACATGGTAGGGCCGATAATGAATAATACCCCCAGTATTGCAAAATAAATAATAACATTTATATTGGACAGCAGTTTAATACCTTTCTGTATTCCGGAGATGGAAGAGATAATAAAGCAAACAGTGACAATGGAAAGAATGATGAGCCAGGCGCCGGATCTGCTTTCCATTCCTGTTAATTCCCGGAGCGCGCCGCCCATGTTTAAAGTGCCGGTGCAGATGACGCCGAGGATGCCAAGCCCCATGGCAAACAGGAGAATTGTATCCAGTATCTGAGTAAATTTGCTGTTTTCAGTGGTTTTTATGTGAAGCCTGTCTGTAATGACGCTCAGTTGAGATGCAACAGAAAAAGGCTTTTTCATATTGAAAAAGGCAAAGGCAAACGCGATAACAGGAAGCGTGTAGAGGGAGTAAGGGTGTATGGACCAATGAAGAACCATAGTCTCCATAGCAAATTTAGCCGATTGCCATGTGTTAGGCTCCATTCCTGCCGGGGGCGCCGACATATGGTATATCGGCTCTGAGATTCCCCAGAACAGAGCGCCTGCCGCCATTGCAGTACACAGTGTAATGGTAGCCCAGTTCTTTTTGGAAAGAATCGGCTTGGCATCTTTTCCTCCCAGGATTACATTGCCTAGGGGAGAAAAGTATGCGATGGCAACTGCGGCAAGACAGAGGAAGCTTGTAAGACTGTAAGTCCACCCAAAATGCTCCAACACCCAAGTATTGGCAGTGTCTGCCATGGCATAAAATCCATCTTTATCCACAATGCTGTATACGAGCGAGCCAAAAAGGAGGATAAAGGCGGGCCAGAATGCGATCTTTCTGATTTTGCTTGTTTTTTTGATTTTTCCCATCATAACGGATTTCCTTTCTTTGGTAAATATTAAAAAACAACAAAAGATGCCCCAAACCCTTTTAAAGTTTGTGGCATCTTTCTTCTACTCAACTGATGCATTATCATTAAATTATTTAAATATTAACAGATGATATAAGACATGTCAATGCAGAAGGGCCAAAACATGAATATGCAAAGTATACAAAAATAAATGGGGCGAATTGTCTAAATAATCGAAAATCTAAATAAGGATTGACAAACAAAAGCAAAACTGGTACGATTGGGGCAAATAAAATAAATGTATCGTTAGAAGCAAAGAAAGACGAACAGGCATACTTTTAGAGTATGCTTGGTTCGTCTTTTTTTATTCTCTGCACAGTGAATATACAGGGAGGGAAGGGCCTTCACGATACCTAAATTACGCGAATGGAGGATACAGGTATGCATCAAATCAACGATTTCCACATGGGATTATTTTCACTGGAAGGAAAGAATGCGGTAGTGACAGGAGGAAACTCAGGACTGGGCCAGGCATTTTCCACAGCCCTGGCTAAGGGCGGTGCTAATGTAATGGCAGCCAGTATCGTAGATGATGACGGAGAGACGAGGAAATTAATCGAGGAATGCGGCAAAGAGTACAAATTTATCAAAGCAGATATCACAGCAGATGGAGAATGTAAAAGAGTGATAGATGAATGCGTGAACACATGGGGAAGCATTGATATCCTGATTAACTGCGCAGGGCTCAGTATTAATGTGGAAGATGTGACAAAGTATACGAGAAAAGAGTGGGATAAGATGGTGGCTGTGAATCTGACGGCAGCTTTCGAGATGACGCACGAAGCATGCAAATACATGATTCCTCAGAAAAGCGGCAAGATCATTAATATTGGCTCCTTGTACACCTTCCTGGGAGGCCAGTGGTCACCGGCTTATGCGGCAACCAAACATGGAATCGCAGGTCTTGCAAAAGCCATGTGTGATGAACTTGCACAGTTCAATATCCAGGTAAATACTATCGCGCCGGGATATTTTGCCACGAAACTAACAGAAAAGACAAGAAGCGATGCCAAGAGGAATGCAGAAATTTTGGCACATATTCCGGCTAATCGGTGGGGAGACCTTTATGATTTGATGGGAGCATGCGTTTTTCTCTGCAGCAGCGCGTCAGATTATGTAAATGGGCACGTGCTGACAGTAGATGGCGGGTTTTTGATGAGATAATGCAAAGGAAGAAGGAAAGGGACAGGTGAAAGACTTTGGAAAAAGGGAAAAAGAGAAACAAGTGGGTTACTTTTATGATTATCTGTATGACATGCGGAATTATTACAGAGCTGCCATATCTTAGATGGGCGCTGTATGAGCCGCTTAGAGAGGCACTGGGACAGAATAATACGCAGTTTGGCATGTCTATGAGTCTGTTTGGATTATTGGCAGCTATCCTTTACATACCCGGTGGATGGCTGGCAGACCGGATATCGCACAGAAAATTATTTGCGGCATCGGCAACAGGATGTGGAATCCTTGGAATCTGGCTTTCCACGATGCCATCTTTTTCTTCGACAATGATAATCCACGGTTTATGGGCGATTACCAATATCGGGATGTTCTGGCCCGCCATGACTAAGGCTGTGTCGCTTTTGGAAGAAAAAGAAGGGCAAGGCAAGATATTCGGATTGTTTGAAGGAGTCAGAGGAGTGTTCGTCCTTGTTATGTGGCTGGGACTGATGCAGGTATTTGAACGTATGGGAGGCATTCGCGCCGTTATACTCGCATTGGCCATCCTCTCTATCATCTGCGGAGTGGTAAGCTTCTTCTTTATGGCGGACAATACCGGGCAGGGAACATCAAGTGATACTTCCATAGTAAAAGACATGCTTACGGCACTTAAGACCCCGTCCGCATGGCTGGTGGCTGGCGTGATCTTTACTATATATGCCGCATATTCCTCATCCTCTTATATGCAGGCTTACGGACAGAATATATTAGGAATGTCGGCGGTGGCCGCGGGATATGTCGGGATTTTAAGAAAAGATGTAATACGTCTTGTGGCTGCGCCTTTGAGCGGCTTCATCTCTGAAAAGATAGGAGGGAAGTGTACCCTCTTGATCGGAATATTTGATATTATTTTTATTGCTTCGCTGATAGCGCTGCTTGGTATTCCGGTGGGAGTAGAATATACCATTATTACGGTTGTGATAATGGTGGTAAGTTCTTTTGCCATCTACGGCATGCGGGGAATGTACTATGCAATTATTGGCGAAATCGGAACGCCAAAGAAGATATACGGGGCGGTGGCCGGGTTTGCCATGTTTATCGGGTTCCTTCCGGACGCATTCAACTCTACACTGTGCGGGCACTGGCTGGATGCATACGAGGGAGCGCTGGGATACCGTTACATATTTATCTATATGCTCTTAACCATTATCGTCTGCCTTATACTGGTAGGGATATTGCTTCGCTATATAAAGAAGAATAAAACGCAGATTGAGGCAAATCAAAAAGAAATGATAAAGGATGCCGAAGGAGGAAATGCGTAAATGAAATACGTAATTGGAATTGACGGGGGAACCCAGAGCACTAAAGTTGGGATATATGATCTGGAAGGCCGGATTATATGCGAGGAAAAGGTTATGCTGCGTCCGTTGCTCGTCCCGGATGCAGACACGGCCGAGCATCCAGAAGATGATCTGTGGGATTCATTGGTGACGGCATGCCAGAGGCTAATGCGGAAGTTTGAAGGAAGCAAGAAAGACATTCTGGGAATTGGGCTTGGAAGTATCCGGTGCTGCAGAACTTATCTTAAGAAGGATGGAACGCTGGCATATCCGGTTATCAACTGGATGGATAAACGCCTTGCCAAGCCTTATCAGAACGATATTAAAGATATGGCCTATCTGTCCACCACCACCGGCTATCTGACGGTAAGGATGACCGGCCAATTCAAGGATACAGCGGCAAATTATGAAGGGGTCTACGGACCTTTCGACAAGAAGGAATGGAAGTGGAGCGACGATCCCCAGGACTATAAAGAATATAACATTACGAGGGAGAATTTGTTTGATCTGGTGATGCCAGGCGACCTCCTGGGATATGTGACAAAGGAGGCAAGCGAAGCCACGCTGCTCCCGGAAGGGTGCCCGGTAATTGCCACCGCCAATGATAAGGCGGCGGAAGGACTTGGGGCAGGCCTCAGAGATGATGGCTCTGTGCTGGTGTCGCTGGGAACTTACATTGGCGGAATGATGAGGGGGAAGGCATATACAGATACGGCTTCTGAATATTGGTCCAACCTGTCTGCCATTCCGTATGAATATCTTTATGAAACAAGCGTGGGCATACGCAGGGGAATGTGGAGCGTATCCTGGTTCAAGGAGCTTCTTGGAGAAGCGGCAGAAGAAAAGGCGAAAAGCATGGGAACCAGTGTAGAAGAACTTCTGGAAAGAGAAGCGAGGCTTATATCGCCTGGGAGCGAAGGACTGATAACTGTAGGCGAATTCCTGGCGCCCAATAATATGCCATACAGAAAGGCAATGTTCATCGGCTTTGATGGACGACATAAGAGGGCCCATATGTATCGCTCTATTTTAGAAGCCATAGCAATGACAATGAAGATGAGCGTGGATGCGATGTGTGAAGAACAGGGCATAAAGCCTAGGCAGGTAATCGTGTCAGGAGGCGGCTCCAACAGTCCTCTGTTTATGCAGATATTTGCGGATGTATTCGGCATCCGAAGCGTGCGCAATGTAATAAATAATGCAGCAGGACTTGGGGCGGCAATAAATGTGGCCGTTGGAACAGGCGCATATCCGGATTATGAGACGGCTATAGGCAAGATGGTAAGAATTCGGGACAGTTTCGAGCCGGATCTGGAGCATCGGGAAATATATGAAAAGATTATCAACAATATATACCGTGATATCAAAGACTATTCAGATCCGGTAAATAAAAAGATATATGAATTATTCGGTTAGAAAACAATGGAAAGAGGTAATGATAATGAGTTTATTAAGGGAAGAAATTGTAGAAGAATTAGTTAAGATTTGTGGGCCGGATCGGGTTGTGACCGACATAGAGGTACTGCAGGAAAGTTCTTATGACAGGTTCAGGAAATACGAAGGCTATAATAAAGTATTTACCAATCCGCTGCCTGCGGCCGTTGTATTTGTGCAAAACAAAAAACAGGTATCGGAAGTGTTGAGATTTGCCAATGCCAATGGAATCAACGTGGTCCCGCGTACCGGCCATTCGGCCACGGAGGGAGGGCTTGAGACAATCGTAGAAAATTCTATCGTGCTGGATGGCTCTCAAATGAAGAAGATTATTAATATAGACACTTACAACATGCAGGTGACCTGCGAGTGCGGAGTTGTACTTGAAGATTTGGAAAACAAGGTAAGGGAACTTGGATTTACAACCGGTCATTCGCCTCAGTCTAAGCCTTTGGCACAGATGGGCGGTCTGGTTGCGACAAGAAGTATCGGACAGTTCTCCACTATGTATGGTGGAATCGAAGATATGCTGGCTGGAGTGGAGGCGGTATTTCCGGATGGAACCATCACGAATATTAAGGCAGTTCCAAGAAGAGCGGCGGGGCCGGATATTCGGCATATCGTGCTTGGAAATGAAGGCGCGCTGTGCTTTATCACGGAAGTTACGGTAAAACTATTTAAATATTTTCCAGAGTATCATGTGTGCATGGGCTACACGCTGGATGATATGATTACTGGCATCCGTATTATGCATGATGTGATGTCTGAGGGATATAAGCCTTCCGTGGCAAGGCTTTACGATGCAGAAGATGGTAAGGAGCATTTCTCCCACTTTGCAGCTGGGAAGTGTGTCATCCTCTTCGTGACAGAGGGGCCAGAAAGAATCTCTAAAGCAAATGCAGAGGGAATCAAGGAAATTGTAGGAAAATATCCCGAATGTATGGAAGTTGATCACAAATTGATTGAGACATGGTTTGCGAACCTTAACTGGGATGCGGCGCGTATTGAAGAAGAGCGCAAGGAAGTCCTCGAGACAAAGAATGTATGCTGCACAACGGAGATTTCTGCAAACTGGAGCGCGGTAGAGGAGATCTACCGTATATGCAAGGAAAGGGTTGTGAATGAGATACCCGATATCACAGTATTCGGAGCGCATGCCTCCCACTGCTACTCCAACGGAATTAATCTTTACTTTGTATACTGGTATAATGTGGTGGACTGCGCGCCGGAAGATGAGATTAAAAAGTACCATCTTCCAATTAAGAAGATTATATGCGAAGAGACGATCAAGGCTGGAGGCTCTATGTGCCACCACCATGGCGTAGGCAAGCACAGGGTACACTGGATTGATAAAGAGCATGGCTCAGCGCTTTACATAGTAAAGAAATTAAAAGCGGCATTTGACCCGAATGGCGTAATGAATATTGGAACGATTCTGCCTTATAAAAAATGATGAAACTTCTGGTATGCTTTAAAATTATACCGGATCTGGATCAGATGTCGGCGAAAGATTATGAGGCGGATGTAAGGATGCAGGTGAATACTTCTTATGTCCGCACCATGTGGAATTGTTTCGACGAGAGCGGGCTGGAATTTGGATTAAGACTTTCTGACGAGGCGGAAGGTCTTAATCTGCATCTTGAGAAAACAGCGTTTACGGTCGCGGGAGAGCAGGCAGAACTCTACCTTAAGACATTGAATTCGCTTAAATATGATGAGACAGTCCGCATAGATGATAAGGGTCTTGATATACGATTCGTACCGGAGGCAATTGCGCAGGAGATTGCTCTTTATGTAAAAGAACATCCTCAGGATTATATCATCATGGGCCGGCAGGCATCACCGGGAAATAACGGACTGACGCCATACTTTACGGCGTCAGCCCTTGGCATGCGTCTGGTTCCTGATGTAGTGGATATTCATCTGCTTGAGGGAGGCAGGCTCCGGGCAGTTACGGAAGAAGGCGGAGCTCTTTATGAGCAGATTGTGGATAGGCCTGCCGTATTCAGTATTGGGAATGCAGTAATTAGCAAACTCAGAGTTCCGACTTTAAAAGATCGTATTCAATATGGAAAGAAAGAAATAAAGGTGGCAGAAGCAAAAGCCCTGGACGGATTTGCAGGTACGATACCTATTGCGCTCTCCTATATCGACAGGAAGCGAAAAGGGGAGAGGGTCAAGGAGAAAGGAAGAAAGGCCGCAGAAGAACTGGGAAGATTAATAAATGAGCACAGACGTAGTTAAAGGAAGGGAATATTGCATATGAAATGGTTGTTTGTAATATGCGCGCCGGATGACGTTTCTTATAGAAAACAAAAGAAACAATGGAAAATTATTAATTCCGCGCTTATGGATAGTTCAATAAGCATAACTGCCGTTGCCTACCGGGAGGCCTATACAGAATCTATTGCACAGGATATCTTCGAGCTTGACTATTCGGAAGGATATGATGGGGTGCTGGTGGCAGCAGGAGATTATACGGAGGACATAGCTGGCAGATATGCCGCGCTTAAAGAATGCAGATGTATTCTTGGGATATCTGGCATCACACGGGACGGGAAAGAAGCCCTCTTCTATAAATCCGTGTATCAGGCTAATATGGAAGCGGTTTTTCGGCTGGAGCCGCCATTTGCTTTAGGGCTTGCCCAGTGGAGAGACAGGGAGGTTCCTGCGTATAGCCAGAATCAGATATTTGAAAGGATTGTGCCAGAGCATTTTAAAGATGGCGCAGAGAAGACTTTGATAGAAGCTGGAGAGAAACAGAAGGAATCGGATGTTCTGCTGGTAGTGGGAAAAGGAGTACGAAGCAAGGAAGAAGTGCAAAAAATTAAGGCATCTGCAATAAGCAGAGGGTACATGTTTGGAGTCACCAGGCCGGTAGCCATGAATGGCTGGGCGCTGATCGATGAGATCGTGGGAGTATCAGGACATATCTACTCGCCGGAGGTTTGTATTACTATAGGCGTATCTGGCTCGGCCGCCTTTTATGCGGGGATTGAAAACAGTGGATTTATTGCGTCTGTAAATCATGATGAATGTGCTCCAATCATTGGAATGTCGGACGTCTTTGTGATTGATGATTATGAAAACATTTTGGAAAGACTTTTTCAGGTGCTGTGAGGAACGGAGTTATGAATAGAATGTAAAAGGAAGACGGAACCCTGGGGAATATGATATAATCGAAAATATAGAGGAAGGAGGCAGGAAAGATGGTAAATACGACTGCAAGAGCCTGGGGATCCCCGTCAAGATATATACAGGGGCCTGGGGAACTGATGCGATTAGCAATGCATACAAAGAAATATGGCAAAAAGATTTTTGCTGTGATTGACGAATACTTTTTTGAGGATTATGGAAGTAAATTAGAGTCCATGTATGAAAAGGAGGGAGCCGAATTACATAGTTTTTGCTATCATACAGAGATTACAAAGGAGCGTATTGATGAGGCGCTTGTAAAAGCATGCGAAGCAAAAGCGGAAGTTATAGTAGGAATCGGGGGCGGGAAGGCCATTGATACAGCTAAGTGCGTAGCTGCAAAGATGGAAGCGCCGCTTATCGTCATACCGACAAGCGCTTCTACGGATGCGCCGACAAGTGCAATGGCAATAATCTATAATGACAGACACGAACACGATGATGTCTACTATTTTACAAAAAATCCGGACATGGTACTTGTAGACAGCAAAATTATTGCGTCGGCTCCGGTCCGCTATCTTGTGGCAGGTATGGGGGATGCGATGGCAACTGCGTTCGAGGCGCGTGCAACCATTGCTATGGACAGCAATAATTATATTTGTCAGGAGAGCGGATGCTATCGGCGGACAAGAACCGCAGAAGTTATTGCGCAGGAGTGCCTTAAGATAATTCTGGAAAACGGCCGCCTGGCAAAACTGGCTAATGAAAAGCATCTTGTGACGGAGGCATTGGAGGCAGTTATTGAAGCAAACACGTTAATGAGTGGCCTTGGCTTCGAGAATGTAGGATGTGCGGCTGCTCATTGTATCTGCAATGGCATATCTTTGGCGCCGGGAGGGAATAAAGCGCTTCATGGAGAGAAGGTGGCATTTGGCGTCATATGCCAACTTCTTGCAGAACATGCTCCGATGGAGGAGATAGAAGAGATAATACGGTTTAATCTTAGCGTGGGGCTTCCGATAACTTTGGAAGATATGGGGATCGCTGCAAATGAGGAAATCTATAGAACGATAGCAGGAGAACCGGGCCAAAGCGAATGGCAAAGAGAGCCTTTCTACACAAACGCCGAGACAGTTGCGGACATAATCAAATGTGCTGATGAGTTGGGAAAAATGTATAAAATGCAATAGGCCAAGAGATTGCGGCACAAGGTGAGTATTCCTTGTGAAATTGGAACTGAGAAAGAAGAGGCTTGTGCAATGAAAAGGATGATAGAACTGTTTGAAGATAATCCTGTGATTCCGGGGGTTATCAGCGATGCAGATGTAGAACTGGTATTAAAAAATGAGGCGAAGATTGTCTTTACGCTTTATGGGGATATCGCTGATATCGCCAATATTATAAAAAGACTCAAAGATGGAGGAAAAACGGTTTTTGTAAATATTGACATGGTGGATGGCTTTTCCGGAAGAAATTCTGTACTTAAGTTTATGAGGCAGAATACTCTGGCTGATGGAGTTATCAGCGCTAAGGCGTCTATGCTTCGGTATGCAAAGGAACTGGGATTTTACACAGTACACAGATTTTTTATACTTGATTCTTCTGCTTATAGAAGCATAGGAAAGCAGATGGAAATTAGTAAAGCCGATTTTATAAATGTGGTGCCTGGCTGGACAAAGGTTGTAGAGTGGACGGTAGAAGAGCATAAAAAACCCGTCATTTCGGCAGGGCTGGTGTGCGATAAAAAGATAGTGATAGATAATCTGAATGCTGGAGCGATCGCAATCTGTAGTACCAATCATAATGTGTGGGAACTATAGGAGAGTGGCCGACAGTGATGAAGTACGTGGAGGCAGAACTTGAAAAAGATGACAATATCTATGCGGTCTGTGAAAGAAAACTTTTGTCTTTGCATAAAAAGAACTAGCCTCTGGAATAAATTTAGCCGATAAATGCATATTTCTCCTGAAATCCCACAGAATAAAAAGAAAAACGGAGCGAGGGATCAGGTTATGGAAAAACAGACGGTTGAATTATTAAAGGAATGCAATTCTGGGTGCAAGATGGGGATCAACAGCATGAACCAGGTTCGGGAATATGTAATGGATGAGAAACTTGCGAAGGTACTGAAAGAGTATGACGAGAAGCACAAGAAACTGGAGAAGGAAACTTCTAAACTGCTGGCAGAATTCGGGAAGGATGAGAAGGAGCCGGAAAAGATAGCGACTGCATTTTCCTGGATCAGCACGGAGATGAAACTGATGATCAAGGATGACGCCTCCCAGATTGCCAAGATCATGACAGATGGCTGCAACATGGGAATCAAAAGCCTTACGGAAAAGATCAACCAGTATTCAGACGCCTCCAGGGAAAGCATATCGCTGGCAAAAGACATTGTCAAATGCGAGGAAGCTTTCCGGGATGATCTGAAGCAATTTTTATAAAGATTAAAAATGTAGATAAAATGGTGCCAGAGTGTTGATTCTGGCACCATTTGTGATTCTAGATATCGTCCAATGGGAAGATGGGTCTTTGTATATGCTGTAAAGGCAGGGTTTCCAAATTTCCGGTACTGATCCCTGGCGGATCTACGGTGATAATATTTCCGCTGATTTTTTCAAAATATGCTTTGAAGTGCTGCGCTGATTTTACAGAGACGATATTGTATTCTTTTACGTCTATGCCTAACAGTAAGAAAATGCCATCATCCATAATTTGAAAAGCATTAGACGCAACCACGATATCAACATTTCCTTTTTGAAGGCGAACGGTCCTGCCGAAGTTCACGGGTTGTCCATGCGTCATAGGGCTCATTATATTATATTTACCGTCAGTGATGGCTTTTACATATACATCTTCAAGCGAGACAGGAGCTCCGTGGAGAGCGTCCGTTTTGCCGCCCAGCATAATATTGATCCTGGCTCCGACTCCGGCGCTGACCGCCAGAGCGACTGTCTGTGGGTCGATAATAGCACCGCAGCAAGTTTTTGGAATGTCTCGCCTGATCAATTCTCTCAGAAGGAAGGTTCCATCTCCCGGAGTTCCTGCGCCTGGATTATCAGATGCTTCATTCATGATAATGGGGCCATGGGATCTGGCAAGAAGCGCTTCTGCCAAGTCTACGCCTTGGGTTACTGTCAGGCAATCTGAGAGAAAGTCCTTACGGTTCTCCATCACATAATCTCCGATGTCATTGGCGGTTTCCTGGGCGAGTTCTTGATTCCCGTCTGTAATTACGACGACGGATGCGCCGCATTCTTCGATGTCGCTATAGGGAAACCCGTGCACGAATGTACAGGCTATCATTCCTGCAATAGTTTCTTTTTCGGAGCATTTTTCCAATAGGGTTTTCATGGGGGCTTCATCGGTACAGCCTTTGGTAATGGGAATCAATAGCGGTAATTTTTTTACATGCATTACAGGACTGATCTTTTGGTCCAGCAGATCCTTCAGGAGCTGGGCAGCCTTTTCCCCGGTCTCGTAAGTGTCTGTATGAGGATACAGTTTTGAGGGTAGCAACAGGGCTTTCGACTCGATCATCTTCCTGGTGATATTAGCATGAGGATCTAACGTTACGACGATGGGGACTTCATAACCAAACCGCCTTCTGATTTCTTCTAACACGGCGCCCTCTACGTCGGGTTTGTCCTGGGATACGCCGGCTCCGTGAAGAGCCAGGCAGAAGCCGTCGATTGGCTTGTCCGTATCGATTCCATCAAAGAATCTGTCCATCAAAGTCTGGAAGCAAGAGGCTGATATTACTCCGGATGGACTTGCAAATGTACAGAAACAAGGGGCAATTTCCATTCCCAATTCCGTACCCTTTTCCATGATTCCTGTTAAATAGTCCCGCATGCCAATTTCCGATAGCTGGAATACATCGTTCTTTTCAAACCAGATGAGGGTTCTGCGGAAATTTTCAACTTCCGTAGGATGCTTGGCCAAAGAACTGCTTTCATGCATGATCTGGCCTGCTACAATATGTTTCATAATCTTGTTCCTCCAATGCATTATTATGCTACTTAAAGATGTTTGCTGTGAAAACGGCGGCATAATTACCAATGATGTAGCCGTACAGACCTACTAAGGTGGCTGGCGCGATCAGACTAGACCAGCCTTTGCCGATAACGTATGCGGCGGCTGTCGTAGGCCCTCCCAACGCAGCATTAGATGCCGTGAAACATTCTTCAATGTTCCATTTGAATAGTTTGCCTAAAGCCATGGTTCCGCCAATATTGATCACAAACATTAATATTTTGAATCCCAGTACCACAGGAGCAAGCATGATAATCTCGCTGATTCTTGCCCCGGCGCCGATCTGTACGAACCACATCGTAATCATGATGGTTCCGATTTCCGTGGCGCCATGAATGTTTTCAAACACCTTTGGAAAAGCAGTAACCAGAATGATCGTAAT
This sequence comes from [Clostridium] scindens, assembly GCF_019597925.1. Lineage (NCBI taxonomy): Bacteria > Bacillati > Bacillota > Clostridia > Lachnospirales > Lachnospiraceae > Lachnoclostridium > [Clostridium] scindens. The sequence goes on from NZ_CP080442.1 coordinate 603,047, forward strand.
GGTGGTCATAACAAGATAGATGTTCCCGAATAAAGTCTTAACGAGTCCCGGCAGCGATGAGGTATTTACTATATTGCATAAGATCTGGGTAACGGCTAATATTCCGAAAGTGATCGCCAGGCATTTCGCGATGTCAAGCAGCGATATATCATTTCGCTTCCAGAATTTCGCCGCCTGTGTCTCGCCGTCATCGACAGAAATTCCTGCTTCCAGCGCGTCTATATGTTCGTGTTTGAAATGCTTTCGGAAGATATGATTGATTTTCTGGAACCAGAAGAAGGCTTCAGCGGGATGAAAGATCAATACTTAGACGTCCTGGAGCCTGATACGATCATTCATGTCTCAGACAGAGACAGCCTGATCCGCTTTTTGAATACGACCGGCTGTTATCATATTGCAACCAAAAATATAAAGGCGTATCGTGAATTCTTATTCCATGAATCCATAAAAGCCATTCCGATCATAGACTGTCCATTTTCTCTGGAAATTGGCTGGATAAAAGAAAAGAATAGTTATTTGTCAGAATCCGGAAAGCAATTTCTTATTAAGACTCAGGAATTACTTGTCCTGGAGAACCCTCCGATCCTACAATAATAAATAGAAAGCCGGCAAATGGCCGGCGGCTTATTCGACATCTATATAAAAACTGCCAATAGACATTCTTGATCTATTGGCAGTAATTTTATGTACTTATATTACCACAAAATCGACAATTTTTCAAGTCTTGTAAGCGTGCCAGCCAGGGAGTAGAATAGGAAATCACCACAAAGGGGTGATGGAATGGATTATGAGATGGAGGAACTGATTCCTCTGGTAAAGGAACTTTGTGACAGATATACAGGGAAGGAAAGCACATCCGTGACGTATGAGGCAGCCCAGCAGCTGATGGAAGCCGTACTCTACTGTATTCATGAGACGGCAGGGGACGTGGATGCGGCCGGCGTCTCGGACGGAAGGCGGACGGCGAGAATGGCGTACGAGTATGGCTATGAACTGGCGGTTCGAAAGGTGGGACAGGCGAGAGAGTTATATAATCGGATGGCAGAAAATTTTCGAAGTTATGGGAACAAAGCCTATGAGGAGACATTTAGATGTGGAATTCCGGCATTCTTCCTATGGTATGATGTCCGGCTGAAGCCGCAAGATCATATCATTACTATGGATTATCCGGTCATGAAGAATCTGGAAGGGCTGTGCGGCATAGATGCCATATGGGAGTATCTCCGGTGCCTGGAAGCGGAGCAGACGTTCCTGGCAAGATTCCCGGAAGACTATATCCGCCAGGTGAATGTGGCGCGCTGCGCAGACTATGAGGAATACTTCATCAATCCGTGCAGGGTAATGCTCCGCCATGTCCTATGCTGTATGCTTGCGGACATTCCGGCAGATAAGAACCGGTTCGGGGAGGAGGACTATATGCGGCTGAAAGAGGAAGTGCAAAGCCAGGACCGGGAAGGCCTAAAGAGAAAACTGACGTGTCTTTTGCACGTGCTAGTGAAGCAGAAGTACTATGAGGATGAGAAACTGTCTGGGTACCTGGAATATGATATGGCAGACTTGGCCTTTGAACTTCAAAATGCTGCCAGTCATGGCTGTCTTCCAGCGGTGGTGTAGGCGGGGAAAGGAAGGCGTATAATGGAGGAATGGTTTGAACTTATGACTTTGGAAGCAAGCAGGCAGGAACTAAAGCGCGTGCTTGAATGCAACCAGGAGACGTCGAAGTACGGGCTTTGCCTGACGGAGAAAGAAGCAAGGGAACTGATGGCCTGCCGGAAGGAGACGCTAAGGGAGAGCAGGAGAGTAGAATTCGCAGCCGGAATACTCCCGGAACTGATCAAGGAGTTCTGCGATTCCCAGTTCATCCAGAGCGGGGAGTATGTGGACACTCTGGCAAGGCTTCAGGAGATATTCTATCTGTATAAGAATGAATCCATGGACGAATTGACAGATGGGGAACTGCTGGAGATTATGAAAGAGAACTTTGAACAGATCTGCTACGGAGATCTGGAATACCTGGAGACAACCTGTCTGGAACGGTTCGCGGCTGCAGTCCGGGCCGGATATGAGACGGAATTCCAGAAGAAGGAGAGGGATGAGTATACGCTTAAGAAGAGCGGGAATGAGTATGAGGAATTCTCGGAAGAGACCAGATGGGAATTTGAACTGTATAGGATAAAATTGGAAGAGTCGGAATAGAAAAACTGGTTGACAAAAGCGTAACAAGTTACTAAAATAACAATAAGTAACTTGTTACGCTTTTGGAATATGAAAGGAGAGTTATGAAAAAAGAGAATTCAGTTACATATGAGCGGATGGGAACCAGCCTTGACTGGATAAAGAAGCTGATTTTCGCGGGAGTATTTATCCAGGAGAATAAGCTGCACGCCATATTTGACCGCTACAATGAGATGTCCAGCAAGCAGTGGCTTTTGATGGCAGTGTCGGCTTCGTTTGATGCGCCGCCTGACCTGACTACGCTGGCAGGAGCCATGGGATGTTCCCGCCAGAATGTGAAGAAGCTGGCAGTCAATCTTGAGAAGGCCGGATATATCAAACTGGTAAAGTCGGACGCGGATGCCAGGGCGCTTTGCGTTAAGATGACAGAAAAAGGCATGAAGTTCGCGGAATATATGGCGGATGTCACGGATGACGTGCATGCGGCCATGTTCGGTGAATTTACGGAGGAAGAGATCCGCAAGTACTACCAGCTGTCGATAAAGCTGATGCACGGAATCGACCATCTGGAATCGTATTTTCAGAATCAGAGAAAAGGAGAAGCAGACGTATGATCAGAGTCATGTATAAGAGCAGGAAGAATAATAAGAAGGTGGCGCAGGCCATGGCAAAAGCGCTGGGGGTAGAGGCAGAGAGCATTGACGGGGCGCAGGAGGTAAAAGCCGATCTATTGTTTCTGGGGTGCGCAGTCCTGGGCGGAAACGCCCGGCCAGAGATGGAGCGGTTTGTAGAAGGACTGGATAGCGGCAGCGTTTCCAGGGTGGCGTTATTTTCATCCAATGGATATGGCACGGATCAGTTCGCCGCCTTAAGAGAGAAACTGAAGGCAAAAGGCATAGAAGTGGAAGCTGGGGCGTTTTCCTGCAAAGGAAGCGCATTTATATTCAAAAACATGGGAAAGCCGGATCAGGAAGATCTGGAGGCAGCAAAGCGGTTCGCGTTATCCGTCAGGGATGGCAGAAGGAGTTAACCAATGGTTGATTTTGTTTCCGTAAATATCGTATCATTCCATGGTGTTTTCCGGAATTATTCCGTATACTGATAGCAAGAAAGGAGATGCGATATATGGATACATTGAATTTGGCGGAGAACCTGATCCGCTTGCGCCGGGAGAAAGAAGTCACCCAGGAAGAAGTGGCTAGCTTCATTGGCGTTACCAAAGCGTCGGTTTCCAAGTGGGAGACGAAGCAAAGCCTTCCGGACATTCTGCTGCTACCGGTGCTTGCGTCCTATTACGGCGTGACGGTAGACGAACTGCTGGGCTATAAGCCTCAGCTGGGGAAGGAACAGATTCAGAAGATCTATCATGATCTGGCGGCAGAATTTGCGGAAAAGCCCTTTGAAGAGGTGATGGACGCAAGCAGGAAACTGGTTAAAAAGTATTACTCCTGCTATTCCTTCCTCTTGCAGATCAGTATTCTGTGGCTGAACCATTATACATTTGCCGAAGATCCAAAGAGTCAGATGGGGATTCTGGATGAGACGGTGGAACTGTGCACGCACATCATAGAGAACTGCAAGGATATCAGCATCTGTAATGACGCGACGGTACTCAAAGCGATCATGGACCTGCAGCGCGGAAGGCCTCAGGAAGCATTGGACTTAGTGGAGGATATGCTGAGTCCCTACCGGCTTGCCAGCCAGAGCAGCGGAATTCTTATCCAGGCCTATCAGATGGTGGGAGATATGGATAAGGCGGTCAGTTATACGCAGATCAGCATGTTCCTCCATCTGCTGTCCCTGGTAGAAGGAGCGACGCAGTATATTGCGTTTCGTGCGCAGGATAAAGAGTCCTGCGAGGAGACGATACGCAGAATGGATGGACTGATAGAATTATTCCAATTAGAAAGGCTGCATCAGAATATAGCGGCAGTCTATCACTACCAGGTGGCAGTCTATCAGTGCCAGCAGGAGGATATAGAGGGCGTGTTCGCAAGACTTAAAAGGTTCGTGGAGATTATCTGCGATCTGCTGGATCATGAGGCAGCCTTGCATGGAGACGGTTATTTTAACCGGCTGGAAGAATGGTTTGAGGGACTGGATCTTGGAAAGCAGATGGTCAGAGATAAGAAGCTGGTCTTAGACAACGCTTGCCAGGCCCTGGAGAACCCGGTATTTTCTCCGCTTATAGAAGATAAGCGTCTGGTAAGATTGAAAAGAGTATTGACGGAAAAGAGGGAGACATTATGAATATAAAAGATATGCTGCCATTTTTGATACCATTGGTCATTGTAGAGCTGATTCTTGTGATTATCACGCTTCGGCACATCTTCACGCACCAGCACTATAAGAGGGGGACCCGCGCGTTCTGGGTAGTGATGACCATCGTGGGGATACAGTTTTGGGGACCGATTCTTTATTTTCTGCTGGGAAAGGAAGATGCTTAGATGGATATGCTGACATTATCCCATGTATCCAAGCGCTTTGGCGCAAATCAGGTGATCGATGACTTGAACTTTAAGGTTCCGGCACATTCGATCTATGGGTTTATCGGACAGAATGGGGCAGGAAAGACGACTACGATGAAGATGATATTGGGGCTTCTTAAGGCAGATTCCGGAGACATCCTTGTAAATGGCGAGAAGGTCTGCTATGGGCAGAATAGGACGAACCGCTATATTGGCTATCTTCCGGATGTGCCGGAGTTCTATTCTTACATGACGCCGATGGAGTACCTGGCATTGTGCGGCGAGATTACGGGAATGCAGAAAACACTGATCCGCAAACGGTCTATGGAACTCCTGGAACTAGTAGGACTTGAGAAGTCTGACAAGAGAATCCAGGGATTCTCAAGAGGGATGAAGCAAAGGCTGGGCATCGCACAGGCCCTCCTTAACAGTCCGAAACTTCTGATCTGCGATGAGCCTACGTCCGCCTTGGATCCGCTGGGAAGAAAAGAGATACTGGATATCCTTCTGGCGGTAAGGGAACATACGACCGTCGTGTTCTCTACGCACATTCTCTCTGATGTAGAGAAGACTTGTGATGAGATTGGCCTGCTCCATGAAGGAAAGGTTGCTCTTCAAGGTACTATAGAAGAGATCCGGCAGATTCGGAAAAGCGACGGATTCGAAGTAGAGTTCAGGAATCCGGCGGATTCAGAAAAAGCCCTCCGGTTATGGGCAGGAGGCGAGCGCAAGGGGAAGAATCTGATTTTCTTTGCAAAGCAGGATGAGAAAGATATGGCATCCGCCATGCAGGGCATGTCAAAGTCCGGAATCTATCCGCTTCGCATGGAAATGCGGGAACCTACGCTGGAAGCGTTGTTTATGGAGGTGGTAGGAAGATGAGGCAGTTAAGCGCATTTCTAAGAAAAGAAGGAATGGAGTTCATCCGTACGGGTAAGATCTGGATTCTTCTGATCATATTCATATTGTTTGGCATCATGAATCCGGCAATCGCCAAATTGACGCCCTGGATGGTAGAGACGATGTCAGACAGCCTTGCAGAGTCGGGGATGGTGCTGACGGAGGTTAAGGTCAATGCCATGACTTCCTGGAACCAGTTCTACAAAAATATATCCATGGCGCTGATCATCTTTGCTCTGATGCTCAGCGGGATCCTGACAACGGAATACCAGAAGGGCACCTTGGTAAATATGCTGACCAAAGGCCTGGTCAGGTGGAAGGTAGTGGGGGCAAAAGCCATCGCGTCTATCGGTCTGTGGACAGTCTGCTATTGGCTGTGCTATGGCATCACATACGGATATAATATGTATTTCTGGGATAATAGCATCGCCTCGCATGTTGCCTTTGCGGCCTTGTGCGTCTATCTGCTGGGAATCTGGGTCATGCTCCTGATCCTGCTGATATCCACGCTGCTTAAATCCGCTTCAGGGGTGCTGGCAGTGACGGGCGTAGCAGTCATTGCCAGTTATGTGGCCGGAATGTTCGGAAAGATTGGGGAATATCTGCCGATACGGCTGCTCTCTGCTGGTAATCTGCTGGCGGGCAGCATGTCACCTGAGGATTTCTGGAAGGCGATAGCGGTGGCCCTGGCATCTGGCGTGGCGTTCTTTATATTGTCAGTGGCGTGCTTTAATAGAAAGAATATTGGATAGAGTGCCTGGGGAATTGCGATTCCCCAGGCTTGTGTTATAATATAATCCATAAATTAGAATGGAGATCTATCATGCTGTATACAATACCTGACTATTATCAGAATTTCAAATGCACGGCCGATGAGTGCGAGGACACCTGCTGCGCCGGATGGCAGATTGCCATCGACAGGAAATCCCTGGTCCGCTATGGAAAGGTGTCCGGGAAGTTTCGAAGAAGGCTTAATCGTTCCATCCGGTGGCTGGAAGGAACCTTTAAGCAGGGCGAGGGCGGAAGATGTGCCTTTCTGAATGAAGAGAATTTGTGCGATCTGTATTCTGCCCTTGGCAAAGAGAGCCTTTGCAGGACTTGCAGGCTGTATCCGAGGCATATCGAGGAGTTCGAAGGCGTGCGGGAAGTCACGCTGTCCATCTCCTGCCCGGAGGTGGCGAGAATCCTGCTTAAAAAAGAAGAACCGGCAAGGTTCCTGGAATACGAGAAGGAAGGCGAAGAAGCGTATGAAGATTTTGATCTGCTTGTGTATTCCAAACTGGCGGAGGGACGGGAGGTCTTGCTCAATATCCTAAGGGACCGGGAACTTGGGCTTGATTTGCGGACTGGGCTTGTGCTGGCGCTGGCCCATGATATGCAGGTGAGGCTTAAAAAGGGAGAAGTGTTTTCCTGCGACCAGGTCTTTGAACGCTACCAGAAAGAAAAAGCCAGGGAATTTATCAGACTGAAACTTATGGAGTCGGGAGACAATATAGAAGAAAGATATGCGTTTTCCAGGCAAATGTTCCAGAACCTGTACCAGCTGGAATTACTCCGGGAAGACTGGGAGTCTCATCTGCGCGAGTCGGAGTACCTGCTGTATGGAAGCATGGATGACAGTCAGGATAGCCGGGACGCCTATGGGAAGATGCACCAGGATTTCGCCGCATGGCTTACGGCCAATATGCCGGAATGGGAAATCCAGTGCGAGCAGCTGCTGGTATATTTTATCTATACGTATTTCTGCGGGGCCGTCTATGACGGGAGAGCCTACGCGAAGATCCAGATGGCTGTGGTCAGCGTTATGCTGATCTACGAGATGCTGGCGGCAAGGTGGAGGAAGAATGAGAAGCAGCTGGACTTTGAGGATGTGGTGGAGATTGTCTACCGCTATTCCAGGGAAGTGGAGCATTCAGACCAGAATCTGGAGGCAATGGAGCAAATGATGGAAGAACAATTGGTCCCATGGTTTTCAAAGGAGAGATGCAAGGAAAGGATTGAGGGAAAGGAAGGAAAGATATGGATGTAAATATGACAGGAAATACGGAAGAAAATACGCAAAGAGAGCAAAATCTGAAAACTGCGGGACAACTGTTTTCCTTTATACAGGCAAGTCCCAGCCCTTTCCATGCGGTTGCGAATATGAAGAGGGAATTGGACGCGCACGGATATGCCCAGCTTCTGGAAGGGGAAGAGTGGAGGCTGGAAGAAGAGGGGAAATATTATGTCATCCGGAACGGGTCGGCATTGATCGCGTTTCGAATTCCGAAACGGGATTTCTCAGGATTCCAGATTATGGCCAGCCACAGTGATTCTCCAAGCTTCAAGATCAAGGAAAACCCGGAGATGGATGTGGAAGGGCATTACGTGAAGCTGAACGTGGAAAAGTATGGAGGGATGCTGTGCGCGCCTTGGTTTGACAGGCCGCTGTCCGTGGCGGGCAGAGTCATTGTAAAGGACGGAAGCCGCCTCGTGACAAGGCTGGTGAATATAGACCGGGACTTGTGCATGATTCCGAATCTGGCGATCCATATGAACCGGGAGGCCAACGAAGGCTACAAATACAACGTCCAGAAAGACATGCTGCCGCTGTATGGAGGCGGAGGATCCGGGGGAATGTTCATGGAGGACATTGCCCGGGCAGCAGGCGTGGCACAGGAGGATATGATAGGAAGCGATCTATTTTTATATAACCGGATGGAAGGAAGCATCTGGGGAGCGCAGGAAGAATTCATTTCCATCGGAAGGCTGGATGACTTACAGTGTGCCTTTGCATCCCTCCAGGCCTTCCTGGAGGCGGATGGCGGAGAAAGCATTCCGGTACACTGTGTCTATGACAATGAAGAGGTGGGGAGCGGTACGAAACAAGGCGCTGGCTCTACGTTCCTTCTGGATACGCTGCTGCGGATCAATGAAGGGCTTGGGCGAAGCCCGGGCCAGTACCGCCAGGCGCTGGCATCCAGCTTCATGCTGTCTGCGGACAATGCTCATGGCGTACATCCCAATTATCCAGAGAAGGCCTGCCCGACGAATCGGCCTTATCTGAATGAAGGAATCGTGATAAAATACAGCGCGAACCAGAAGTATACCACGGATGGGATGGCTGCGGCAGTATTTACGCAGATTTGCGAAAGAGCCGGCGTTCCCGTGCAGAAGTTCCTCAACCGTTCGGATATTCTGGGAGGCTCTACCTTGGGCAATATCTCAGGAACCCAGGTAGCGCTGAATTCAGTGGACATCGGACTGGCCCAGCTTGCCATGCATTCACCGTATGAGACGGGCGGCATAAAAGATACGGATTATCTGATCGCGGCGGCAAAGGAGTTCTTCCGGGCATCGGTGGTGGAAATAGGCAGCGGAGAATACCGGGTGAAGGAGTAAGAAGAGATCCTCCCGCTCTTTGACTTCTGCTCCCAAAAGTACTATAATTCGATAGTAAATGACAGAAAGGGAGTTGGAAATCATGAGTAAAAGAATCGACAAGAAGAGAATGAAGAGACAGGCGGAAATCACATCTGCACCGCGCGATATAAAGGCGCCGGCGGCAAAAGAGGCAGAGAATATAGACTTCTACATCCAGTATCAGGGCCAGGAGTACCTGGAGAGGGAGATTATAGAGCGAATCAAGGAAAAATGCAAGGTAGAGGGGGCTTTGACTTCAGGAAATGAAAAGTTATCTGTCTACCTGAAGCCGGAAGAACAGAAAGCGTACTATACGTGCGGCAGTTTAAGCGGGGATATAGATATCTAACCTATGAGGAATAGATAAGGCTCCGGGACGGCAATGGCAAATATGCCAGGACTGTCCCGGAGCCTTTGGTTTATATGAGATTTATTCTACAAAACCGATCTCGCTGTGCAATTGCTGCAATGATTTTACATCTCCGTTGCCATGCTCTTTCACGTAGCGGATTCCCTTAGCAGTTGCCCTTGCAGCCGCGATGGTGGTCATGTAAGGAATCTTGCCTTTGATGGCAGCCTTGCGCAGGTAACTGTCATCGTGGACGCTGTCCTTGCCTACCGGAGAGTTTACGATCAGGTCGATCTTGCCGTTGGTGATCATATCCAGGATATTCGGACGGCCTTCGTAGAGTTTCTTTACCTTCTCGGCCTCGATTCCCGCTTCGCGGATCAGATCACAGGTAGTTCCTGTAGCTACGATCTTGAATCCATCTTCGGCGAAGCTTCTGGCAATCTCAACGACCTCTGCCTTGTCCTTGCGGTTTACGGAGATCAGTACCGTACCGTTAAGAGGCAGTTTGGACTGGGCGGCTTCCTGTGCCTTATAGAAGGCTTCTCCATAGGATGGAGACAGGCCCAGGACTTCTCCGGTGGAACGCATCTCAGGCCCTAATACCGGGTCGACTTCCTGGAACATGTTGAACGGGAATACGGCTTCCTTGACGCCGAAGTAAGGAATTACCTGTTCTTTTAATTCCGGTACCGGCGATGGGCGTCCTGTGATGTCGGAAGTGATGATGTCTGTTGCCAGAGGCACCATGCGGATGTTGCAGACCTTGGATACCAGCGGTACCGTACGGGATGCGCGTGGATTGGCCTCCAGCACGTATACTTTGCCATTCTCGATGGCATACTGCATGTTCATCAGGCCCTTGACATGCATTTCTTCTGCGATCTTTCTTGTATATTCCTTGATGGTCCTTACATTTTCTTCAGAAATATGTACGGACGGGATGATGCAGGCGGAGTCTCCGGAATGTACGCCGGCAAGCTCGATATGCTCCATAACCGCTGGAACGAATGCGTGGGTTCCGTCGCTGATCGCGTCTGCTTCACACTCGAGGGCGTGGTTCAGGAACCGGTCGATCAGGATCGGACGGTCAGGCGTTACGCCAACGGCAGCCTTCATGTATCCTTCCATGCTTTCGTCATCATAGACCACTTCCATGCCGCGGCCGCCAAGAACGTAAGATGGGCGGACCATAACCGGATAGCCAATCTCTCTGGCGATAGCCAGCGCTTCTTCAACGGTGGTTGCCATACCAGATTCCGGCATAGGAATCTCTAATTTTTCCATCATCTCGCGGAACAGGTCGCGGTCTTCTGCCAGGTCGATGACAGATGGCGAGGTTCCCAGAATCCTGACGCCATTCTTCTCAAGCTCGGATGCAAGGTTCAGAGGAGTCTGTCCGCCGAACTGGGCGATAACGCCAAGCGGCTTTTCCTTATTATAAATGCTTAGCACGTCTTCCAGAGTCAGAGGCTCGAAATACAGCTTGTCAGAAGTATCGTAGTCGGTGGAAACCGTCTCTGGATTGCAGTTGACGATAATCGTCTCGAATCCCAGCTTCTTAAGAGCCAGCGAAGCGTGTACGCAGCAGTAGTCAAACTCGATGCCCTGCCCGATACGGTTCGGGCCTCCGCCGAGAATCATGATCTTTGGCTTGTCTGTACTTACCGGATTCTTGTCTGGCGCATTATAGGTAGAGTAGTAGTAAGCGCTGTCAGGCGTTCCGCTTACGTGCACGCCTTCCCATGCTTCCTCCACGCCAAGTGCTAGGCGGCGGTTGCGGATATCGTCTTCCGGAATCTCCAGGATCTGGCTTAGATATTTATCTGAGAAGCCATCTTTCTTCGCCGCGGTCAGCATCTCGTCGGATGGGAGGCTTCCTTTTCCGGCTGCAAGCGCTTCTTCTTCCTCCACCAGTTCTTTCATCTGCTGGATAAAGTAAGTCTTAACCTTGGTGATCTCGAAGATCTCCTCCACGGTCGCTCCCTTGCGGAGCGCTTCATACATGATGAAGTGACGGTCGCTGGACGGAGTGATCAGCATCTGGAGAAGCTGATCCTTAGTCTTCGCGTTATAATCCTTGGCGTAACCCAGGCCATAACGGCCGGTCTCAAGGCTTCGGATAGCCTTCTGGAAGGCCTCTTTGTAAGTCTTTCCAATACTCATGACTTCGCCAACTGCGCGCATCTGGGTGCCAAGCTTATCTTCTACGCCTTTGAACTTCTCAAACGCCCAGCGGGCGAACTTGATTACGACATAATCCCCATCCGGTACATATTTGTCCAAGGTTCCATACTTGCCGCAAGGGATATCCTTAAGCGTAAGGCCGGTTGCCAGCATGGCGGATACCAGGGCGATCGGGAATCCGGTAGCCTTGGAAGCCAATGCGGAAGAACGGGAAGTTCTCGGGTTGATCTCGATGACGACGATACGGTCGCTGACAGGATCGTGGGCGAACTGTACGTTGGTGCCGCCGATAACCTGTACGGACTCTACAATCTTGTAAGCCTGTTCCTGCAGACGCTTCTGGCATTCCTCTGAAATAGTAAGCATCGGAGCAGAACAGAAAGAATCTCCGGTGTGTACGCCCAGGGGGTCGATATTCTCGATGAAGCACACGGTAATCATATTGTTGTCGGCATCGCGGACGATCTCAAGTTCAAGTTCTTCCCAGCCCAGGATGGATTCTTCTACCAGGACCTGTCCCACAAGACTGGCCTGAAGGCCTCTTGCGCATACCGTCTTTAACTCATCCTTATTATAAACCAGGCCGCCGCCTGCGCCGCCCATGGTGTAGGCTGGTCGAAGCACGACAGGATAGCCAAGGTCATCAGCGATCGCCAGCGCTTCTTCTACCGTGTAGGCAACTTCGCTTCTGGCCATCTCGATGCCAAGGGCATCCATGGACTTCTTGAATTCAATACGGTCCTCGCCGCGCTCGATGGCATCCACCTGTACGCCGATAACCTGTACGTTGTACTTTTCCAGAATGCCTGCCTTTGCAAGTTCTGAACAAAGATTCAGCCCAGACTGTCCTCCCAGGTTTGGAAGAAGCGCATCCGGGCGCTCTTTGGCGATGATCTGCTCAAGCCTCTCTACATTTAATGGCTCTATATAAGTGACATCCGCTGTCTCCGGGTCGGTCATGATGGTAGCTGGATTGGAATTGACCAGCACGATCTCATAACCCAGCTTGCGCAGCGCTTTGCAGGCTTGGGTACCCGAATAGTCGAATTCGCAGGCCTGTCCGATGATGATCGGTCCAGAGCCGATAATAAGTACTTTGTGAATATCTGTTCTCTTTGGCATATGTATCCTCCTAATATGACATGCATGGCTTATGGAACGCCCGGTTGCGTGTGCGATTGCGGGCCTCCAAAAAACCCTTTACCCTCTATTATATAGTAGATTGAAAAAAAGGGAATAGGGAATTTCACCAAATATGGAGAAAAATCATGGAAAATTTCTCAATTTTTTGGCATAAAATATATTTCTTATTAAACTGTGAATTGTAAAAGCCTCTTTCTTATGATAAAGTGGGTATAGATAAATGTTGATTAAATTTATATGCAAGGGGATAAAAGACATGGAAAGAAGAGTAGGAACTATATCAAGAGGAATCCGCTGCCCGATTATCCGTGAAGGAGACAATCTGGCGGATATTATTGTTGAAAGCGTATTAGAGGCAGCAGAAAGCGAAGGATTCGAACTTCGTGACCGCGACGTGATTGCAGCCACAGAATCCATCGTGGCAAGAGCGCAGGGAAATTATGCGTCTATCGATGCGATAGCCAAGGATGTCAAGGCGAAATTGGGCGGAGAGACGATAGGAGTCATCTTTCCGATTCTGTCTAGAAACCGTTTCTCCATCTGTCTGAAGGGTATCGCAAAAGGCGCGAAGAAGGTAGTGCTCATGCTGAGCTACCCAAGCGACGAAGTGGGAAATGAACTGGTTTCCCTGGACAAGCTTGATGATGCAGGCATTAACCCATACAGCGACGTGATGGATCTTGAGAAATACCGCGAACTGTTCGGAGAGAATAAGCATCCATTTACTGGCGTGGATTATGTGCAGTATTACAGCGATCTGATCAAAGAGGCAGGGGCTGAAGTGGAAGTTATCTTCGCAAACCAGCCGCAGGAAATCCTGAAGCATGCCAAGAACGTGCTGACCTGTGACATACATACCAGGGCAAGGACCAAGCGCATCCTGGAGAAGAATGGCGCCAAGGTTGTTCTGGGACTGGACAATATCCTGACCTGTCCGGTGGGCGGAAGCGGATGCAATGAACGATTCGGGCTTCTTGGATCTAATAAATCTACAGAGGAATCCGTGAAACTGTTCCCGAGAGACTGCACAGACCTGGTACTGGAAGTGCAGGGCAAGATTCTTGAAAAGACCGGAAAGCATGTTGAAGTCATGGTATATGGCGACGGCGCTTTCAAAGATCCGGTAGGAAAGATCTGGGAACTGGCAGATCCTTGCGTATCCGTGGCTCACACCGAAGGGCTTAACGGCACGCCGAATGAAGTCAAATTAAAATATCTTGCAGACAATGACTTTAAAGACCTGAAGGGCGAGGAACTCAAAGACGCCATCTCCAAGAGAATCCAGGAGAAGGAAGACGACCTGGTAGGCGATATGTCTTCCCAGGGAACGACGCCCCGCCGCCTGACAGACTTGATCGGCTCTCTGTGCGATCTGACCAGCGGTTCTGGTGACAAAGGAACGCCTGTGATTCTGGTACAGGGCTATTTTGACAACTTTACCACCGATAAATAAGCGGCAGACAGGCAGATGCTAATAGATAACGAAGGATTAATGATAGGAAAAAATACTCAGGAGGAAATGAAACGAATGAAACAGGATATGATTGTAATTCTGGATTTGGGCAGTACCGAAAATACGGTAGTTGCCAGAGAAATTCGCGATATGGGCGTTTACAGCGAGATTCATCCCCATGACATCACCCCGGAAGAATTAAACGGGCTGGATAATGTGAAGGGAATCATCTTGAACGGAGGAGAGAACCGTGTCGTAGACGGAGCAGCGGTGGATGTAAGTCCCGCACTCTATGATCTGGGATATCCGGTGATGGCAATTGACCATCCAACAGCCAAATGCGTACAGAAACTGGACGCGCTTCCGGATGAGGCTACCCTTAAGAAATTCGTATTCGACGAGTGCAAGGCAGAGCCAAACTGGAATATGAAGAACTTTATCGCTGACCAGGTAGAACTGGTGAAGCGCCAGGTAGGCGACCGGAAAGTCCTTCTTGCCCTGTCCGGCGGCGTGGATTCTTCCGTTGTGGCAGCGCTCCTTTTGAAGGCAATCGGGCAGCAGCTGGTATGCGTGCATGTAAATCATGGCCTGATGCGTAAGAACGAGTCAGAAAGCGTAGTGGAGGTATTCCAGAACCAGCTTCACGCGAACCTTATCTATGTGGATGCCACAGAACGTTTCCTGGGCAAATTGGAAGGCGTGAAGGATCCGGAAGAAAAACGTAAGATTATCGGCGGAGAATTCATTCGCGTATTTGAAGAAGAAGCAAGAAAACTGGACGGAATCGACTTCCTCGGCCAGGGAACCATTTACCCGGATATCATCGAGAGCGGAACCAAGACCGCCAAGATGGTAAAATCACACCACAACGTAGGGGGATTGCCGGAGGATCTGCAGTTTGAACTGGTAGAGCCTTTGAAGCAGCTCTTCAAAGATGAAGTCCGCGCCTGCGGAATTGAACTGGGACTGCCACCGCACATGGTATACCGCCAGCCATTCCCAGGTCCGGGGCTTGGCGTCAGGTGCCTCGGTGCGATTACAAGAGACAGACTGGAAGCAGTCCGTGAATCGGATGCCATCCTGAGAGAAGAGTTTGAGAAAGCGGGACTGGATAAGAAAGTATGGCAGTACTTTACGGTAGTGCCGGACTTTAAGTCTGTGGGCATGAAGAACCATGCCAGATGCTTTGAATATATGGTAATCATCCGGGCGATCAATACGATCGACGCGATGACAGCCAGCATCGAGAAGGTTGATTGGGACGTGCTTGAGAAGATCACGAACAGGATATTGGCGGAAGTGGAGAATGTCAATCGAGTATGCTATGACATGTCACCGAAGCCGCCGGCTACGATTGAATTCGAATAGCGGACAGAACCCCGGAGATGCCTGTAAAATGGGCGCTTTCGGGGTTTCTTTATGTCGTTTGACTCTATTTTATAATTTTGATTAGCAATAAGGAGTTGATTATATGCCTAGTATTTTACCAGTATCTGATTTGAGAAATTATAATGAAGTTCTCAAAAATTGCAAAGTTGGAGAACCAGTTTTTTTAACCAAGAATGGTAGGGGAAGGTTTGTAGTGCTTGATATTGAGGACTACGAGAAAGACCGAGCAGAGAAAAAACTGTTGGCAAAGTTGCAGGAAGCGAAAGAAACTGTTGCAGATGGGACAGGTTGGTTGAGCCTTGATGAATTAAAATCGGCTATGGAGGAATAACACTTGATGAAATTAAGGATTAACCCTCTCGTAGTAGCCGATCTGAAAGCAATTAAGGATTATACTGCAGAGGATAATGCAGAAGCAGCCAGAAAGACAGTAGACGAGATTTACAAGAGTTTTGAGAACTTACAGCAGTTTCCTACTATGGGAGCAGATTTGTCAAAACTAGTGAGTTTCAAGACAGATTATAAGTATCTTGTTCATGGGAATTATATTACGCTGCATCTTATCAAAAAGGATTACGTAGAGATATATCGTGTGATTGACAGATATCAAGAAATACCGAGCATTTTATTTAGATAGATTTGAATTTAGAGGAATTATGCTGCCACTCTATTAAGCGATTTATAACCGAAATGACCGTAGTTATTGGGAAGCACTTGATATAGATTTAAAAGGATATGCCGCTAAAATCGGTCTTGACTATGTGACCAATGACGATAGCGTGAGTCGTCCTTTCGGCGATCCACCCGTGATTGTCAATTATTTCTATCACAGTGAAATCAAAAAATCAGCAAGAAAAGGCGTAATACATCCGTCGGACGCATGTTCTGCGCCGGCCAGAGCGAAGAGTAGAGGTGCGAACAATGCCTGAATTACCTGAAATAGAAACAATAAAAAACGTAATTGAGCCACAAATCTCCGAATGTCTACGCTATTATGCACGGCAGAGAATAAAATGGCTCTAAACCAGAGTATTGCATGGGATTAAGAAAACTCCTCGTAATAGCGGAACGCCTTCACAATATAATCAGAGGCCCCTTCCCCATATTTAGCATCTGCTATGTTTCTTACATATTCGCTGGAATAGGCGTTGATAAGTACATTCAAATAGGGCTTGCTAAGAGAGACGCCGCTACTATTCTTCTGAATAAACTGGAATATCTCCTGAACAATAGACTGTATTTCCGGGGAAGAAACATCTGCCGTCAAATCAGCAGTGAGTTTCGCATACAGTCTATCAGACTGTTGGCCGATTTCTTTAACATCCTCTGTTAATTGGGTTTCCGCAATTTCAGAGAAGTGTTCCAGATTATATCTCATGGCTTCGGTATAGTTCTCTATACTTCCAAAGTGCTTGATGGCAAGCTTAGCAACCTCGGACTCATCCTCTTTGACTTTCTGGATAAACAGATCAAAGTTTTCAATGCTTCCCCAGTGTTTGATAATATCATCTGTATTACGGCTTTTAAAATTCTCCAATGCGTCGATGTAATCAGACAAATCAAATTCTTTAAAACTCATGCATTGTTCCCCTTTCTCTAAGCGGCTAAGAAGCTGGATCAGCCGGTCCGTGCGATTGCGTTTTAGAAGTAGCAGTTCCTTTTGCTTCTTGAACGCGGCTATTTTGTCAAAATCCGGTTTTTGCAATATTTCGCGAATCTCCTTTAAGCGAAAGCCTAATTCTTTGAAAAATAGAATCTGCTGGAGTTTCTGTAAAGCGTCATCATCGTATAAGCGATAGCCCGAAGGGGTTAATTCACTTGGCTTTAGCAGCCCGATTTCATCATAATATTGTAAAGCACGTATGCTGATACCTGTTAATTCCGCAACTTGGCTTATGGTTTTCATTTCTATCAACTCCTTTGAATATAGCATACAGTATCACGTTACGTTGGAGTCAATAGTTTTTTCATAATCAGGGATTTTCTCGAAAAGTATTTGCAATATGCTTAGTATTTGGCTTATGCTTAATATCAAGCATGTCCCTGGGTATCAAAAATATAAGTGTAAAAATGGAGGGTGTTATGGAGGCTTTTGAAGCAGAGATCAAAAAGGAGGAGACAGGCAGGCTTACTTATGTAAAAGTGCCTTTTGACGCAAGAGCGTGTTTTTCTATACCAAAAGGAACCATCTATGTCGCTGGAAGGATTAATGAAGTTGAATATCGGGGGAAGCTGCTGTCGCGCGGCAAGGGTGAGTACATTCTTGTTTTGAACAAGGCATTGCAGAAGGCGGTAGGCTTTAATGGAGAGCAGATGCAGGTAGAAATCACCATGGATTTAGAGCGGGAAGGCGAAAAGAAGAGTGGAGATAAGATCGAAACTCTGGGGAGCAGCATGGATGTCATAACAGCGATTAAGAGCCGGAAAAGTATTCGTAAGTTCACGGCAAAAGCCATTGATGATAAGATGCTAAATACTCTATTAACCGCAGGCTTGCAGGCGCCTTCGGCGAAGAATAAAAGACCCTGCCATATTGTCGTAGTGAAAGATAAGACAATGCTTGCAGCGCTTGCCAGTTACAACCCAAATGCCAGAATGCTTGCAGATGCTGCCTGTGCGATGATTGTCTGCGGGGATAGAAATGCAGAAGGGATGAAAGAATTCCTATATGCGGATTGTGCGGCGGTATCGCAAAATATTCTGCTGTGCGCCCATGGTTTGGGCTTGGGAGCCGTATGGTGCGGCGTTGTGATGAATTCTGATTGGAAGAAACGCATTGCAAAGGAACTGAAATTTCCTGTAAAAGTAGAACCTATATCCGTTATTGCGCTGGGGTATCCAAACGAGAGTAAAGAGGAAGAGGACAGATGGGATGCTGGAAAAATCCATTTTGACCGATGGTAATGAGGCCGGTATTTTGGAAGAAATGAAATAGAGAGCGCCCCCTGCCGAATGGCAGGGGGCGCTTTTCGGATAAAAGATACATTTAAAGTACCGGCTTGGAAGCGGGCAGATCCAGCGCATCCTTCCATCCGGCCTCGGCCTCTACGCACTGAGGGATAAGATTGATGCTAGGCGCAGTGCTGGTAGCAAAAGATTCCACTCCAGGAATCATCCCTTCTATGGTCACTTTCAGATCCGGCTCGCCATAGATCGTATAACTGTCGGCCATTGGCGGCTCTGGCTGTACGTCATGGCACACTTTGTGGATAAAATGGAAGCCGGTAACTTCTTTGCCGTCTCTTAGGCATTTCATAATAAATTCATGGGCAGATATGGTACCAGGCATAACCTTGCCGCAAGGAGGATTCAGTTCCATCTTGGAGGTAAAGAGCCGATGCTCTTCAACATAATCGTCGTATTCAATGCCGCATCTTCTGGCAATCTCCATGACAGTCGGCCCGTAGTAAGAAGTGATGATATCCTTGATCACGTCTCCATTAAAATCCTTCGGATCTTTCCCGTACCCGAATACCTGCACCCATGGCGAAGTATTATAGGAGTCGTCCTGTCCTCCTGTGACGATTAATTTGTCAATGCGTCCGGCCATAGAAGATACGACGACAGGAAGATAGGAGTTGAACAGTCCCGGGAAGATGCCTTGCTGTATGTAAGTCACGCCATGTTCCAGCGCGCAGTTATTTACCATATCATATAATTGGGGCGCGGTTTCCTTCATGTTATAGACCGGCAAGGTTGTCAGTACGTTCTTGTTGGCGGACAGCGCCTTGCAGATATTCCTGGCGTTAGGCGTGAAGCCTGTGGGCCTTAGATTCCCCTCATCCCTCATGTTCGGAAGATAGATTAGCACTACATCTGCTTCTTGCTTCAGCACTTCGTCAATATCATCGGAGACGATAACATTGGCCTTGTCGAATCCAAAGATTTCCCCCGCGTCTTTTCCGACCTTTTTCGGATCAACGTCTACGGCGCCTACCAGTTCCAGGCTTTTCTTGGATTGGATCATTTTCACGGCATAACGCCCGACGCTTCCCAATCCCCATACGATTACTTTGTACTTCTTCATAAATAAGGCTCCTTTCATAATTGTATACATGTTTAGTATACGTGTTTACTAAATTCTAAAATCATGGTATCGCATTCATGCAGAATTGTCAATATTAAAAGGATAAGGATATATTATTTTTACAAAATATGTTAAAATGAGTACATTATAAAGGAGTTTTGTCATGAAAAATAAACATCAGCTACAATCAGAAAAAACATATCAGGCATTTATCGATGCAATCATGGAAATAATCGCAAAAGGGGATATTGAGAAATTTACCATCCGCTCTCTTTGCAGCAGTCTGGGACTGTCTCCCAGAACCTTCTACCTATATTTTAAGAATAAAGACCATGCGATCCTGCAGTGCTATAGCACGCATGAAGAGGAACTGCTGAAGCAGATTCTGGAAGCGCAGAAGGAGGCCGCAGATCCTCTGGACAAGGTACTTCAAATATTTGACGCAAAAGTCATTGTCTCCTTGAAGTTCGCAAAACTGGGAAGAGAGTTATACGTCTGCGCCTTGCATTATTATGATGAGAATCTGTTTGATGATACCATTCCGCTCTATGTGAAGGTAAAAGAAGCCTTGGACGAATGCGTGGAGAAGAAATTGTATTCATTCAATGAGGATACCAGGACGGTTGCATGGGAACTGATCGACTTTTCCAGGGGGATTGTCTTCGACTATTATCTGAGGCAGGAGAGTTATGATTTAAGGTCTGTTTCGGCAAAACGGATGAAACGGTATTTGGGGACGTTTATAGAAAAATAAGGATGATTGATTTCGTGTTATAGATGAAAAAAATATAACGCGCCATCTATTCCCTTTTTCAATAAATGGAGTGCATGAAATGTGCTAAGATTAATTTAGAGCGGGCAAGTAATAACCATTGACTCCCGCATACGGACAAACACTTCACACAGGGGGGAAGAAGATGGAAAGAATATACTTTGATAATGGCAGCACATCCTGGCCAAAGGCGCCAAAAGTCGCAGAGTCTATGGCGAAACTTCTGACGAATGGCGCGTTCAATATCAACCGGGGCAACTATGAAGGCGCATATGAAGTAGCTGGAATTGTACTGGAGACCAGGGAGCAGCTGAAGCGGCTGTTTCATGCCGCGGATTCAAGAAGCGTAATATTTTCCCCGGGCGTTACCTATTCCCTGAACTACTTTATTCAGGGATTCCTTAAGAGCGGGGATCATGTAATCGTGACCGGAATCGAGCACAATGCAGTGATGCGCCCTCTTCACCAGATGACGAGACGGGGCGTGACGTATGACGTTGCTCCTGCGGATGAGCAGGGGAATGTAAGCGTAGAAGAGATGGAGAGGCTGGTTAAGCCGCAGACAAGGGCAATCATCGTCTCGCATGCGTCCAATGTCTGCGGAACCGTCGTGCCTATCCGGGAGATTGGGGATCTGTGCCGCCGGAGGCATCTTATTTTTGCGGTAGATACGGCACAGACGGCCGGCACGCTTGATATAGACATGCAGGAATGCGGCATTGACTTCCTGGCATTTACCGGGCATAAAGGACTTCTGGGGCCCCAGGGGATCGGCGGGTTTCTGATATCCGAGGAACTGGACCGCCAGATGCAGCCCTATATTGCAGGCGGAACAGGGAGCCAGTCGGATTCCTTCGAGATGCCGGATAATCTGCCGGACAAGTATGAGAGCGGGACAATGAATCTGCCGGGAATAATTGGGCTGCATGCTGCGCTGTCTTATCTTGAAGAGACGGGGATAGAGAAGATTCACGCCAGGAAGATGGAATTGACAGAGTATTTTCTGGAGAATATAAAGGAACTGCCGGGAATCCGGATTGCCGGAAGGCCAGATGTAAGGCAGCGCGTAGCCGTGGTGTCTCTTGACTTTCAGGCTGGCGATAACGCAGTCGTGGCATTTGAACTGGAGCAGCGGGCAGGAATTATGACGAGAGTCGGCCTTCACTGCGCGCCTTTGGCCCATCAGACGCTGCGTACATTTCCACAGGGTACGGTGCGATTTGCATTTAGCGCGAGCAACACCAAAGAGGAGATTGATATTTGCATTCAGACACTGCGTGAACTTGCCTGATGAAGATATAGATAAGATATAGATAATTTAAATAAGTATGGATAATGTTGGGAATTAACAATAGCCCAATCCGGCAGGTTTCGTTGTCCTTGATAGGAAAAAATGGTACGGTAAATACAGTCGAACATTGTAAAAATCAAGGAGGACGATAATATGGACAATAATCACAAGATGTGGAGCGACCTGGGCATGAATCTGGAACTGCATGACCAGTTATGCGAAGTACTGCCGCAGGCATTTGGGGATGTTTTCTTATCACAGGAGAACAGGCCGGAAGGCATGGATTACTATAACATGGTTGTGGCGGATATCCACGGAATTCGGCCATCGGAACTGATCGAACATCAGAACAAGGGCGGAAAGGTCTTCGGAACATTCTGCGTCTATGTGCCGGATGAGGTTATATTTGCGGCGGACGCGATCGCGACAGGCCTGTGCGGAGGCTCTCAGTTCTGGGTTCCGGGAGGAGAGAAAGTGCTACCGACGAATACCTGTCCGCTGATTAAGGCATCTGTCGGCGCAAGGCTTGACAGAACCTGCCCATTCTTCCGGATTGCGGATATGTACATTGGCGAGACGACCTGCGATGGAAAGAAGAAGGCATGGGAGATTTTAAGCGAGGATGTGCCGGTCTATGTAATGGATCTGCCTCAGATGAAGCGTGCGAAGGACGTCAAGGCATGGGCTGAGGAGATCGGGGCGTTAAAAGAAAAGGTAGAAGAGTTTACCGGAAATAAGGTGACTGCCGAGAAACTTGCCGAGAGCATCAAGCTGATCAACAATAAGAGAAAGGCTCTGGAGAGGCTCTATAACTGCCGCAAGAGCGATAACCTTCCGATCAGCGGCACGGATGCCCTGGTAATTTCCCAGATTGCATTCTACGATGATCCGGCCAGATTCACGCAGATGACCAACAAGCTCTGCGATGAGCTGGAACAGAGGATACAGGACGGCATAAGCGTCGTTCCGGCAGGTACGAAGCGAATCATGCTTACGGGTACGCCGCTTGCCATCCCGAACTGGAAATTACATAATATCGTCGAGACCAGCGGCGGCGTGATCGTCTGTGAAGAGATGTGCACAGGCACGCGCTATTTTGAGAACCAGGTAGATGAGACCAAGGAGACGGTGGAAGAGCAGATCGAGGCAATCGCAGAGCGCTATATGAAGATCAACTGCGCATGCTTCACCCCGAACAGCGGAAGAATCGATGATATCCTGCGCCTTGCGAAGGAATATAAAGTGGACGGCATCATTGACGTGAATCTGAAGTTCTGCAACCTCTATGATACGGAAGGCTATTTGGTAGAAAGGGCGATGAAAGAGGCAGGCATTCCGGTACTTGGAATCGAGACAGACTATACAGACAGCGATGCGTCACAGCTTCGTACAAGAGTAGGAGCATTTATCGAGATGCTCAACAACAGATAATAAGTAAACAAAAAAGAGGGGATTGCCAGATGCAGCAACTACAGCATTATGTGCTGTTTCCAAACCACGACAATGGCATGCGTCTCTATAAGGAATTAAAAGCGCTGGGAGTGCGGGCGGTCATATCCCCCACTCCCAGAACTGCCAGCAAATGCTGCGGAATCTCGCTGATGGTGGAGGAAGAAGATCTGGATACCATCCAGTCCTGCGCCAAAGAGCGCGGCATCGAGATTCTGAAGATCGCGGCAGTGGAGCGCGACTTGAATCCGAAAAGGGACCGGTATTGCTAGATATGGCGGTATCTTGACGTTATCTTGACGGGCCTGCATATTTGGAGTAATATGGACAGGACTGAATCAGAACGGGAGATATCGCTATGGAATTACAGAAAGGCCGCCCGGCATCTTTGGAGGGGCGGGAAGAAAAAGAAATTAAAGTATATGATCTGCTGGATCGTCTTGGCATAGAATATTTTAGGACGGATCATAAGGCAGCAGGCACGATCGCGGACTGTCTGGAAGTAGACCGAGTGCTTGGAATTACGATCTGCAAGAATCTGTTCCTGTGCAATCGGCAGAAGACAGCGTTCTATCTGCTGATGATGCCAGGACATAAAAACTTGCGCACTAAAGAACTGTCCGCCCAGATCCCAACATCCAGACTGTCCTTTGCGTCCGGAGAGGATATGGCCAAGTATCTGAACGTGCTGCCTGGCTCCGCGACGGTCATGGGACTGATGAATGACACGGAGAACCATGTGCAGCTGCTGGTGGATGAAGAGATATTCAAAGATGAATATGTAGGCTGCCATCCATGCGTGAACACATCCAGCCTGAAGATCCGTACGGAGGATGTGTTTGAGAAGTTTCTGGATGCAGTGCATCATGACTATATAACCGTAACACTAAGCGATGATTCCCCTCAATCTTGAGGGGAATTATTTTTATCCATCATGTAGAAGCTGATCATCAGGTGCATCATGGTCTCATAGTCTTCCAGTGAGGAATTAGTCAATTCCTCGATCTTGTTAATCCGGTACAGGAGAGTATTCCTGTGGATGTGCAGCAGTTCTGCCGTTTTCTTTGTGTTTCCCAAATGAAGAATATAAGCCTTGAGCGTATCCAGGAATTCCGTGGAATGCCAGACATCATAATCCATGATGGCCGTAATGACCGGAGAGAGGTAGTTGCTCTTTGGCATCTGCTCGATGCGCGGCGTCAGGATGGCGGGCAGATAATAATCCTGATAGTAATAGATCCGGTATTTCTGACCGGGCCTGCGGCCCAGTTTTAGCGCATCCTCGGCCTGAATCTGGAAGTTTGATGTATCCAGCAGGTCATAGAACAGGTTGCTTAAGCCGCAGTGGGCGTTGAACTTGCTCAGGATATGGTTGAACTGACGCTCCGAGGCTTCTGCGTCCTGCTTAAGGCTTAGTTCATATTGCAGGATGTAGAGGATGTTGTGCTGGATCATCGCCAGCTGGTAGGGGAAGAACTGGAGGATGGATTTGCGTATGTAGGAAAGCACGTTCTTCTCCTGGGTGGATTCTGTACTGATGGCGGCAATCCGGTAGGGTGGAGTGGGCAGATATCCCATGTCATTGGACCACAGTTTCAACTGCCTGGGGGTCTTGATCCGGTTGTTCATCAACTCTCCGATAAACAGTTTCTGATAAGTATAATCCATGCTGCTTTCAGAGTCGCTTTTAAAAAACAGGCTGCAGGTGTGCATGATAAGTTCCATGGCCTTCATTCGGTCCGGCGTGATCTGCCCCCTGGTGCACTGCATTGTCACGTAGCCTTCCACGATTCCATTTACCTTGATAATGCCTTGGATCTTAGGGTACAGCCTGTTCACCTCTCCCCAGTCGATCACATAGGGGGCCTCCATTTCATTTACGGACTGCATGATCCCTTCGTTATAAAGTCCGACAACCATATCCGTCTCATACCCCTTATGTTCCAGAAGATAGTCCCAATAGTAGTCCCCGGTCTTTACCTGAGGAGCGATGCCAAGCAGGTTGTACATGATATCAACAGCAAGTACGGGAACGCCTGTGATGTCATTGGCAAGTTCCATCAGTTTCTGGATATTGCCGCTGGGCAGCAGCTGAAACATTCGTTCATAAAGTTCTAGAAAATCGATTTTGTCTTCCATCTGTCACCTCCTGTTTCATAAGAAAATCCATTGTAAGATATCACAACATAAGGAAACCTATAAAAGCATTATATAAAATGGAAAGAAGAAAATCCATAGAAATCCAGGGTAAATTATACAAATATGCAGGATGAGCACCAGGTTATTCAGAAATACTGCAAAAAACATACAGAGGACAAAACATTGTGCAACTGCCCAAAAATATACGGCTTGTTTTTGAATGCTGCCTAATGTACAAGGAGTAAAGTCGTTATATAATTAACAAAAAGAAAGAGACAATAAGGAGGTCGAGATTATGTTTGATTTGACAGGTAATGTTGCGGTAGTTACGGGTGCATCCGTAGGGTTGGGACGCCAGTTCGCACTGGCATTGGCGCGTCAGGGAGCCGATGTAGCCATTCTCGCAAGAAGGAAAGAGAAACTGACGGAGGTTGCAAAAGAGGTGGAAACGCTGGGCGTCAGATGTCTTCCGGTAGGATGCGACGTGACGGACGTAGCGCAGGTACAGAATGCGGTGCAGGCAGTTCTGGATGCATTCGGCACCGTGGATATTCTGGTCAATAACGCAGGAGGCGGCTCCTGCATCCCGCTGGAGGAACTTCCGGAAGAGGAGTGGAGAAAGGTGCTTTCTCTGGATCTGGATGGCTCCTTCTACTGTATGAAGCATTTCGGCAAGGTCATGCTTGAAAAAGGATATGGACGGGTGATCAATATCGCTTCGATTCTCGGAAAAGGCGGATTGAAGGAACTTCCTGTTATAGCCTATGCATCGGCCAAGGGCGGAGTCATCAATATGACGCGCCAGGCAGCGATCGAGTGGGCGACAAGGGGAGTTACGGTCAATGCTCTCTGCCCAGGCTTCTTCGCATCTGAGTCCAATGGGCCGGAGGCAATGGAGTCTATGAACGACTTTATCTGCAACCGAAGCGCAATGTGCCGCCCAGGTAAGGAGGGAGAACTGGATTCCTCCATCGTATTCCTGGCTGCCAGGGAATCCAGCTATGTGACAGCAGCGATCCTGACCTGTGATGGAGGATGGACAGCAGTCTAGAGTGTTAGGCGCAAGGTCGGACGACGGCGGTTTAAAAGGAATGTGAACCAGATTAAAAAAGATTCAGAAAAAGGAGATAAAATATGACAGGGAAAATGAAAGGTTATGGAGTTGTAGTGCCGTTTAAGGAATTCGGGCCGGTGGAAGCCGAGATTCCACAGATCGGGCCATTGGATGCCCTGGCAGAGCCGGTAGCGCTGGCGGCCTGCTCATCCGATCCGCACCAGGTACATGCCGGGCTTCCGGCAGGACTGATTCTGGGCCATGAGGTAGCGGCAAGAATCGTAGAGGTCGGTGCAGAAGTAAAATGCTTCAAGCCGGGGGATGTGGTAGCGGTAGGCGCTGTGACGCCGGATTACCTGACACCGGAAATCCAGGACAATCTGACCCAGCATAGCGGCGGGCAGAACGGCGGAATGAATTGGTGCGTGTTTGAAAATGGCACCTTTGCGGAATATTTCCGCATCCGTCAGGTAGACTTAAATGCCTGCCCGATACCGGAAGGGCTTTCTTATGAACATGCGGTAATGGCAGCGGATATGTGTACCACCGGATTCCATGGGGCGGAACTTGCGAATATTCAATTCGGAGATACGGTAGTCGTATGCGGCATCGGCCCGGTAGGACTTATGGCAGTCGCGGCCAGCGCCCTTCGCGGAGCGGGACGGATCATTGCCATCGGCAACCGCCAGAATACCATTGACCTGGCTAAAGAGTATGGCGCGACAGATATCGTGAAGTATAAGGATGGCCCGATTGACGACCAAGTAATCGAACTGCTGGGAGGAAAGCAGCCGGATGCGGTGATCACGGCAGGCGGTAATGCAGATTCCTTTGCAAGATGCATTAATATGGTGAAGCCAAACGGCTATGTGAGCAACTTAAATGCGCAGACCTTTGATGCAGTGATTCCCAATGCCTATACGTTGGGCTTCTGCAGCCATAAGCACATCAACGGAGGCTTATGCCCGGGCGGAAGAAGGCGGCTTGAGAGACTGTTCGCGCTGATGACGGCAGGACGCCTGGATCCTACTAAGCTGATATCCCACCGGTTCCATGGATTCGAGCATATCCAGGATGCGTATGACCTGATGGCATTCAAAGAAGATCACCCGGAGGTAGTGAAGCCGATTGTATTTATCGATTAATGAAATATAAAGGATATAGGAGAACGCTATGAGTTACGATTATAAAAAATTATGGCAGCCGATTAAAATCAACAATATGCGGCTGAGAAACAGAATCATGCTGTCTGCCATGGGAACATTTACGCCTATGCAGGACGGCACGGACAGCGAGGAAGGCATCCGCTATTATGAGGAGAGAGCCAAGGGAGGCGTGGGCCTGATTATGACGGGCGCCATGTTCCTGAACGAGAAGACAGCTCAGGGTGGGCCTACCCTTGCCCTTCATTCTACGAGAGCCATCCCGAAGGCTACCGTCATGACGGAGCGGATACATAGATGGGGCGCCAAGGCCTGCCTTCAGCTTAGCTGCGGTACAGGAAGAAACGGAATGCCGGACATCGGCGAGCGGGTGCCGATCTCGTCTTCCGCCAATCCATCCTTCTATAACCCGGAGATGATCTGCCGCCCATTGGAGACAGAGGAGATCAAGGAAATTATGAAGGACTTTGCCAATGCGGCTCAGTTTGCGGTAAATGCCGGATTCGACGCGGTAGAAGTACACGGGCATGCCGGGTATCTGATCGATCAGTTCATATCCCCGCAGTGGAATTCCAGAACGGATGAATATGGCGGCTCCTGGGAGAACCGGGTACGCTTTGCCACGGAGATCGTAGATTCTATCCGCAGCGTGACAGGGCCGGGATTTCCGATCATCTTCCGCATATCCCTGGACCATATGTACAAGGGCGGACGTACCCTTAAAGATTCGATGCCGATTATCGAACTGCTGGAACAGGCAGGCGTGGATGCCCTGGATATTGATTCTGGCTGTTACGAGACGATGGATTATATCTTCCCGACCCGCTATACTGGGGAGGCGTGCATGGCCTATGTCTGCGAGGAGGCAAGGAAGCATGTAAACATTCCGATCATCAATGCCGGCAATCATTCTATGGAGACGGCCGTAGATCTGCTGGAGTCCGGCAATGCGGACATCATTAGTTTCGGACGCCAGCTGATCGCGGATCCGGAATTCCCGAACAAGCTGAAAGAAGGACGGCGGGAAGATATCCGCCCATGCCTTATCTGCAACGAGGAATGTATCGGACGCATTTTCGGAAGGCTGACCCAGTTGTCCTGTACGGTCAATATCCAGGTGTGCCAGGAAGGCGCAACACAGATTGAAAAACTTCCGAAGCCGGGCAGGAAGGTGGCGGTCATCGGCGCAGGCCCGGGCGGCCTTGAGGCGGCCAGGGTGGCAGCATTGCGTGGATGCGACGTGACTGTCTATGAAGCCTCCGACCGGATTGGCGGAACCTTTGGGGCGATTGCGACGGCACCGTTTAAGAAGCGGATCCGGGAACTCATTACCTGGTACGGCGTGCAGTTAGAGAAACTGGGCGTATCCATTCGGCTGAATACGAAGGTAACGCCAGATACGCCGGCGCTTGCCGTGGCGGATGAAATCTTCGTGGCAACAGGCTCGGTTCCATTCGTTCCAGCCATCAGCGGCATGGAAGATGAGAAGGTCATGGACGTGACCCAGGCGCATATCTGCGGCGTGAAGGGACAGAAGGTGGTGATCTGCGGCGGAGGCCTCTCCGGATGCGACGCTGCGCTGGAACTTGCTATGGAAGGAAAGGATGTTACCATTGTGGAAATGATGGATGCCTGCGCCAGGGATGTCATGAGCATCAACAAGATCAGCATTGACCGGATGCTGGATGAATACAAGGTCAATATCCTGACCGGCACCAAAGTGACAGGAATCACGGAAGAAGGCGTAAAAGTAGAAAATGCGGACGGCAGTTCTCAGATCCTTCCTGCGGAGACGGTAATCACGGCGTTTGGCCAGAAGCCGAACAGCGAACTGGCAGAGACGATTGCAGACAAGTATCCGCTTAAGACGACGTTGATTGGCGATTGCCAGAAGGTTGCAAAGGCCGGAAACGCAATCCGCGAAGGCTTTTATGCGGCCATGGCGCTTCAGTAAGTCCAGGGAGGGCATTGATATGGCGAAAGAGACGAAATTTTTCGGATATAAAGCAGCAGTCGGGGCCTTTCTGGTAATATTCGCCAACCTGGGAGCCTGTACGACCCTTGGAACCTTTATCGCCACGCTGGCAAATTACAGCGGCCATTCCGTAGGCGCGGTCGGGCAGATTGCCACAGTCAATACGATCTGCAATATTGTACTAAGCGTAGTGGCGTTAAAGGCGCTGGGCAAGCTGGGCGCCAGAAAGACTATGCTGATATCCGTAATCGCCTGCGCGGCGCATATGATATTCTATACGTTTGTCACGCCGGGGGCAAATCCCCAGAGCCTGATATTCATGTATATTGCGGGAGGGCTGGCATCCTTTGCCATTACCTTTGGAACCCATGCGGTATGCTCTTCCGTTATCGCAGAATGGTTCGTGGAGAAACGGGCCCAGGTGACTGGAATGGTGCTTTCCGGCGCAGGACTTGGCGCGGCAGCATGGGTATTCCTTGCGGGCCAGCTCTTCAAAGTGACGGACTATAAGAACTGCTATCGGATATTTTCCTGCCTGGTCCTGGTAATCGGATTGCTGGCGGTGCTTCTCCTGATCAAGAGTCCGGAACAGATGGGACAGAAGCCTCTGGGCTGGGAGAAGGCTGCAGCAGGCGAGACAGAGGAACTGCCAGGGGTATCCTACAAGGAGGCAGTAAAGTCAGGGTCTTTCAAGGTGCTGATCTTAGCGCTTCTTTTTTCTACGGTAGGCGGGTCCGCATATCTGGCCTATGCGCCTACCTGGTGGCAGATGAATGGCATGACAGCCACCAATGCGGCTAACTGGAATGCCGTGTACCTTCTGCTGGCAGGATTGCTTCTTCTGGTTGCCGGCAGCATCTCGAGCAAGCTGGGGACGGGCGGATTTGTCATCTATGTCTGTATGGCATTTATCCTCACCTTCGTCTGCATGGTGCTCTGGCCCATCAGCGGGGCGACGTACCTGATGGTGCTGACCGTCATCTTTGCGGCAGCCGCTTATCCGGTGTGTGCCAGCATACCATCCTTCGTAGGAACGGCGGCCTTCGGGCCAAAAGAGTTTGGCCAGATATCAGCCACGTTGATGATCGCAGTATACATCGGCCAGGCCATCGCCTCCCCGGTTATGGCGCTTCTGCTTGCGACAGAAGGCGGAATGGGCCTTGCATGGAAAGTGTTCGCAGTGACGACGGCCATTGGAATGGTATTGCTTCTTATGGCGCTTAAGATGTCTCCTGTTAAGGAGAAAAACTAAATTTGGAGGAAATAAAATGGGATATGAAATGTTATTTACCCCTTTTAAGATAGGGAAAATGGAAGTCAAGAACCGCCTGGTCATGTCTCCTATGGGGACCAACTCGGCATTTACCAACGGGCGCAAGGATGCCCAGGAAATCGATTACTTTATTGAAAGAGCCAAAGGCGGCGTGGGAATGATCATTATGGGATGCCAGCCCTTGAATGAAGAGATCGCACAAGGCTCTATGGAAGGATACATGGACTCCTTTAGCGTGCTTCCTGCGCTTACAAGCGTCTGCGACGGCGTGCACCGTTATGGTGCCAAGATCGTATGCCAGTTAAGCTGCGGTACCGGGCGCAACGCATTTCCGGATACTTTTGGCAATCCCCCCATGTCGGCATCTGCCATTCCTTCTGCATTCAATCCCGATGTACCATGCCGGGCCATGACCAAGGAGGACATTCAGAAGGTGATGGATGGATTCGCCTTTGCGGCGGGCGCGGCAAGGGACGCGGGATACGATGCGGTGGAGATTCACGCCCATGCCGGATATCTGGTGGATCAGTTCATGTCTCCGGTATGGAATAAGCGGACGGATGAGTACGGTGGAAGCCCGGAGAATTACGCGCGGTTTCCAAGAGAGATCATTCGTGCCATCAGAGGCGCAGTGGGGCCGGATATGCCGATTCTGTTCCGTATTTCCCTGGATCATCGGTTTGAAGGCGGCCGCACGCTTGCGGACAGTATTCCGTTGCTGAAGCTTCTGGAGGAAGAAGGGGTAGACGCGTTCGACATTGACGCAGGCTGTTATGAGACGCTGGATTATATCTTCCCGCCATCCTATCTGGGAGAATCCTGCATGTCCTACGTGACAGAAGAAGCCAGGAAGGCAGTGAAAGTGCCGCTTCTTAACGCCGGAACGCATAACCCGGATACGGCGCTGGAACTTCTTGAGAGCGGCAATGTGGATCTGGTGATGATGGGGCGCGCGCTGATTGCGGATCCGGAATTACCTAACAAGTTGATGGAAGGCCGCAGGGAAGATGTAAGACCTTGCCTGCGCTGTAATGAAAATTGTATCGGCCGGATCTGGAACCGTCATACGAAATTAGGCTGCTCCATCAATGTGCAGGCCATGGAAGAAGAGCGTTTCCGTCTGGAGAAGACAGATTCTCCCAAGGAGGTCGTAGTGATCGGCGGAGGCCCCGGCGGTATGGAGGCGGCCCGGGTGGCAGCACTTATTGGACATAAGGTAACCTTGCTGGAACGCTCGGAGAAGCTTGGGGGAGTCATGGGCGAGATCTGTACAGCGAAGTTTAAGAAGAATATCAAAGAACTGACCAAATGGTATCTGGTGCAGCTTCAGAAACTGGGCGTGAATGTGCGCCTGAATACGACGGCCACGGCAGACGACCCGCTGCTTGAGACATGCGACCGGATTATCATAGGCTGCGGCGCGGTTCCGGTAGTCCCTCCGATTCCGGGAATTGACGGAAAGAATGTTATCAGCATCCTGGATGCGCATCGAGATCCAAAGCTGATCAAGGGAGATCATATCGCCGTATGCGGCGGCGGAGCATCCGGGTGCGATGGCGCGCTGGAGATCGCGGAAGAAATGGGCAAGAAGGTAACCATCATAGAGATGCTTCCGGAATGCGCGAAAGATGCCATGTTTATCAATAAGATATCCTTGTTTAACGCATTAAACCGTAATCATGTAGAGATGCTTACAGATACCAAGGTAGTCTCTGTGCAGGCAGATGGCCTGACGCTGGAGAAGAAAGACGGAACTTTGGAAACGCTGAAAGCAGACACGGTCATCACTGCATTTGGCATGAAGCCGGACCTTACGACGGTGGATGCCATCAAGGCCAAATACCATACGAAGACGAGAGTTGTTGGGGATAGCAATAAGCCGGGAAAAATCGGCGATGCAGTGCGGGATGGCTTCTATGCGGCATCCAGCCTGTAAGATACGGTAGGACTAACAAGAATGGAGGAAAGTTATAATGAAAAATTATTTTGACCTGACAGGAAAATATGCGCTGGTAGCCGGAGCGTCTTCCGGCATCGGAACCCAATATGCCAAAGCGCTGGCCAGCCAGGGTGCGGCAGTGGCAGTTGCGGCAAGACGGAAGGAACGCCTGGAAGAACTGAAGGCAGAGATTGAAGCCATGGGCGGAACCTGTATCGCCGTAGCATGCGACGTGTCCGATGAAGACAGTGTAAAAGCCTGTGTGGCAGAGGTGGAAAAGGCCTTTGGGCGAATTGATATCCTGGTGAACAATGCAGGCATCAATATCATAAATGAGTTCAGCGAATTTTCAACGGAAGACTGGGATAAGGTAGTCAATATCAATCTTCGCGGGCAATTTATCATGAGCCGGGAAGTATGCAAGCTGATGAAGAAGCAGAATTATGGAAAGATTATCAATACGGCATCCGTAGGCGGCTACGCCGGCGGCGCTGCCCAGATTGCCTATTATGCCTCCAAAGGCGGCGTGGTGAACTTCACCCGAGCGCTGGCTTCTGAACTGGCGCCCTATCATGTGACGGTCAATGCCATCGGGCCAGGCGTATTCGACACAGAGATGACCCACGACTCTCTGGATGGAGACTTTGCCAAGTATCTGGAAGGCCGCGTGCCACTTGGAAGATGGGGAAAAGATGGGGAACTGGATGGTGCGCTGATCTACTTTGCGTCCGACGCATCCAGCTACTGCACAGGCCAGACGCTGTATGTGGATGGCGGCATGGTCTGCGTGCTATAGACACGCACTGGCGCGAACAAAAAGAATCTGTATATTGAATCCCTTACGGGGCGGGCGATCCTTGGATTGCCCGCTTTTTTTGCTATCCAAGGCTGTCTTTTTGTGAATGGCCATGATATAATTTGATAAATCGGGTTTAACTATTGTACCAGGAGGCATATCATGAATAGCAACCAATTATGGCAATTTAAGACGATTGCGGAGTGTGGAAACATTACCAAAGCGGCAGAATTGCTTTTTATAACGCAGCCTGCCTTAAGCACGGCGCTGGGCAAACTGGAGGACGAACTTGGGCGGCCGCTGTTTATAAGGGAAGGGAGGAATCTTTCCCTGACCGAGGATGGCAAAGTGCTGCTTCATTATGCGCGGATTGTCACCGATGCCATTGACCGGGCGCAGGAGCATTTCCGAGCGAAGAATGAGACCCAGTCCATCAATCTGTACCGTATCGGCGGCATTGCTGCAAACCTGCTGACGGAAGGCTGTTTTAATATTGAAGGGTGCAGGCTGAACGGCATATTGGTATCCAACAAGGATCTGGCAAGGATATCGACATCCGGCATAGCCGATCTGATTATAGCGGACGACAGATATATGAACAGTGTGACGCACAAATATGAGGAGAAGGAACTTCTTTATCATCAGCAGCTGATTCTATCCGTAAGAAAAGAAGATCCGCTGGCCAGATTCGACCAGCTGGATGTACAGGATATCCAGGGACTGTCTATGCTGGGGCATGTCAATCCGCTGGGATTTGCGTCCTGGATATCTGAGATCAAGCGGGACAATCGCTGTGATTTTGTTGAAGAGGTGGCGCTTGATAATATGACCTATTTTGCGGAGCGGGACAGACTTCCGTGGCCGGTATTCATGAGTTCCTTTGGGATAGGGACGGAAAGAGGCCGGGATTATTTTTCCCGCAGAAAGAGCATCAAGGTCAACGGAACATATACGCAGAGGGATATTTACCTGTGGTACAGCCGGAAGAACGGCAAGAATCTGAAACCAATGGTTGACAAGATAAAGGAGAATGCCGCAAGGATATTGGAGATGGACCGCAAGTCAGGGTTTTTGTAAGGGAGAATTGTAAAAGGACTCGGCTAATGGACTGGCGGATCTATAATTTTGCGGCGAGGCTACATAGAGGAAGAGAAATGAGTATAAAGATTATGTCGGCAGAAGAAGCCGTAAGGATGGTAGAATCTCAAAAGACGCTGTGCTGCGAGGGATTTGTAGGAGCCGCGCTTGCGGAGGAACTTCTGATAGAACTTAGAAACCGCTATCCGGAAACAGGAAGCCCCAGGAATCTGACGCTTTTATATGCGGCAGGCCAGGGAGATGGAAAAGAGCGGGGATTGAATCACCTCGGAGAGGAAGGGCTGCTTAAAAGAACGGTAGGCGGACATTGGAATCTGGCAGGAAGGCTGCAGAAACTGGCGCTGGAAGAGCGGATGGAGGCTTACAACATTCCCCAGGGAGTGATAGCCCAGATGTACCGGGATATTGCAGCAGGAAGGCCGACCATATCCCGTATAGGGCTACAGACATTTGTAGATCCAAGGGTTGACGGAGGCAGGCTGAACAGCGTTACAGAAGAAGAAATCGTTCATTTGCTGGAGATTGACGGAGAAGAATATCTGAAATACGACCATCTTCGTCTGGATTATGCATTTATCCGGGGAACTTATGCGGACGAGCGGGGCAATATTTCTATGGAAAAAGAATGCTGCGACCTGGGAGTGCTTGCTATCGCGGAGGCAGTGAAAAACTGCGGAGGAACCGTATTCGTCCAGGTAGAAAAGGTAGTGAAGACCGGAACGCTGGATCCCCGCTATGTGCGGATTCCCGGCATGCTGGTGGACGTCGTGGTTCCGGTGAAGGATCAGAAGAATCATATGCAGACCTTCCACACCCAGTATGAACCCGCATTTTCCGGTAAAGCGGCTGTGTCCGGGGAAGAACAGGATACTCTTGCGGCAGGCGTCCGCAGGCTGATCGGAAGGCGATGCGCCCTGGAACTTGCTAAGGATACTACCGTGAACTTGGGGATCGGGATGTCGGAGATTGTAGGGGCAGTGGCCTGGGAGGAAGGAATTGGACAGGAGATGACCTTTACGATAGAGGGAGGGCCAGTCGGGGGAATTGCCATGTCAGGCATGGATTTTGGAGCAATGGCAGGGCCAACGTGTATTATAGACCAGGCATCCATGTTTGATTTCTATGACGGCGGCGGCCTGGACGAAGCATTTTTGGGAATGGCGGAATGCGACCGCCTTGGAAATATCAATGTCAGCAAGTTTGGCTTAAGAATCGCGGGCGCTGGAGGATTCATCAATATCAGCCAGACGGCCAGAAAGGTCGTGTTCTGTGGCACGTTCACAGCCAAAGGACTGGAAGTGGAGGCCAGGGATGGAAGGCTTATAATCCAAAGGGAAGGGCAGATCAATAAGTTTGTGAAGAAGGTGCATCATATGACCTTCAATAGCGGGCTGGCAAGAAAGCGAAAGCAGGAAATACTGTATATTACCGAACGTGCCGTATTTGAGATGACGCAGGAAGGAATCATGCTGACGGAGATTGCCCCCGGTATTGATCTTCAGAAGGACGTGCTTGATCATATCGAGTTTGCGTGTGCGGTGAAAACGGATCTAAAACGGATGGATGAGCGCATTTTCCGTGAAGAGAAGATGGGGATAAGACTGGATTGAAAGGAAGAGTGCATTAAAGAGGATACCAAAAATAAAATTTATGCTTCGATAAATTTTAGAAAGTGTTATTTTTCCTGGAGTTATGGTACTGTTTAACAAGAGTGTTTAAGAAATCTATGGAGGATATTGAATATGCAGTTAATGAAAAGTTTCCGCGAGTATGTAGAAAAACTGGAAGCGTGTGGAGAGATCGTTCCGGTTACGAAGGAGGTGGACTGGAATCTGGAGATGAGCGCCATCACAAGGCATGCCTATGACCTTCCATCCGCGGCGCCGCTCTTTAAGAATATCAAGGATTGCACGCCGGGGTTCGAAGTATTGGGAGCGCCGGTGGGCTTAAGCCCGGATAAGGAGCATCCATTCAAACGAGTGGCCCTCTCCCTTGGACTTCCCATTGATACTTCCGCGCCGGGAATCGTAAAGGCCTGGTCAGAACTTGCGGATGTTACGCCCATCCCGCCACGCGAAGTTGAGACGGGCGCATGCAAGGAAAATAAACTGTTCGGCAAGGATGTTGACTTGACGAAGCTTCCGGTTCCGTTGATCCATTACGGAGACGGAGGCCGCTACATCAATACCTATGGCATCTTCATCGCCCGCACGCCCGACGGATCCTGGGTAAACTGGGCGATATCCAGGGCAATGCTTGACGGCCCGCAGACGATCGCGGGAGTCGTGATTCCGACGCAGGACTTTGGCAAGATCTATGCCGAGTGGAAGAAGATCGGCAAGGAGATGCCTTTCGCGCTGTGTCTGGGCGTAGATCCGGCCATCGCCATGATCGCGGGCTACCCCCTTCCTTCCCGTATCAGCGAAGGAGAGGTGATCGGCGGCTGGTATGGCGAGCCAGTGGATGTAGTAAAGTGTGAGACGAATGACCTGCTGGTACCGGCATCCAGCGAGATTGTCATAGAAGGATTTGCATCCCTTGACCATATGGTTCCGGAAGGGCCGATGGGTGAATACGGCGGATATGTTTGGTCCGGGAAGAATAAGCCGGTTCCGTGTTTTGACGTGACTGCCATGACCTACCGGGACAACCCGATCATGCCGCTATGCGTGGCCGGCGTGCCGACCGAAGAAAACCATACAAACTGGGGAATCAGCATTGCCGCCAGCATCCAGAACGTGCTGGATAAGAAGGGATTTCCGATCAAGGAATGCTTTATTCCTATGGAATCGGCAGCACACTGGTTTGTAGTTTCCGTAGACCGCAGCAGGGAAAATGAAGACGATGAAGAACTGGCGCTCGAGATTGGCAAGGCAGTCTTCGCGTCAAAAGGAGGCTCCTATATTCCGAAAGTGATCGTTGTGGATGACGATATCGACCCAAGCAATATCAATCAGGTCGTATGGGCTCTGGCAACCCGCCATCACCCGGACCGAAGGGTAGCCATACCGGATCAGTACATCTTCCCGCTTGTGGCATACTTAAGCGCAGAGGAGAAAAGCGAGGCAGTGTCCACAAGGGTCATCTATAACTGCCTGACCCCTTTCCACAAATGGCCAAAAGAACGCCAGCCTGTAGAACCGTCATTCAGAGGCTATCCGAAGGAACTGCAGGAACAGGTATTGAAGAATTGGGAAGAGTATGGATTTAAGAAGGACTAGATCACAAGCATTATGGAGAGAAAAGGCATGAGAATCATTGTAGGAGTATCCGGGGCCAGCGGCGTGGAGATGAGTTATTACTTGCTGAAGGCTTTGAAAAGCATAGAGAATTGCGAGGTGCATCTGATTCTGAGCCAGGGGGCGAAGACGACTTGGAAACTGGAAAGCGACATTCCTGTGGAAGAACTGCTGAAACTGGCAGACTGCGTACATGACGAGCATAATCTGGCAGCGTGCATATCCAGCGGCTCCTTTGTTACGGATGGCATGATTATCATGCCATGCAGTATGAAGACGCTGGCCGGGATAGCCACAGGCTATGCAGATAATCTGACCGTCCGGGCAGCGGATGTATGTATGAAGGAGGGCCGGAAGGTAGTGCTGGTTCCAAGAGAGATGCCGTTCGGAAAGGTGCACATCAGGAACATGAAAGAGGCGTCAGACTTAGGCTGCGTGATCGTTCCGCCGGTACTGACATTTTACAATGGAGCAAGGACGCTGGAGGACCAGATCTGCCACATCGTGGGGAAGGTGCTGCTGCAGTTTGGAATTGACTATGACAAATTCGTGCCATGGACGGGGGCAGGAGAAGAATGTTAAGAGAAGAATTGTTTGATGGATATTCGGTATACTGTGACGTCATTCCCATGGGAAAAGATTACACGCTGGCCGTCTACGGGGGAGATACTCCCCACGTAGGCAGCGTGGTGCTATCAATAGCAAGACCTAGCCTTGCAGGAGAGGGCATCGGGGTGACATCCTCGGTGCTGTTTGGCGTGGGACATAAGGATGAGGCCATCGCACGGCTGTTCGCGGAAGCCTTGGCAAAGGAGCGGTACTGTACGGTGGCCTGCTCCTGCGGCATCCATGTGGATGATATTACGCCCGGACAGATAGAGGCAGTCCGGGAGGCCTGTGACCGGCTGCTCGGCCGACTGCTTAAGCAGACGAGAACGCCTAAGGAAGAGCAGTAGCCAGCCGGTATTCTGAATTTACCTCTACGGCTACCGCGTCCGACCTGCCAGTCTGACATATTTCATATACGCTATCCAGTGTCCATTGCTGCCGTTTCTGGCAGCTTTGTTCATTTCCGGACCAGTCTGGCACAAGCAAGTCTTTTCTGGAGATAATCTGATGCGTATCGCAGTCAAAGGTAAAAGAATCTGCGATAATATTCAGATACTCGCCTATATTTTCTATGGGAACCATCTTATCCGTTATCTGGTAGATTCTCTTGCCGCAGAGCAGCTGCGTGCAGTCTTGGGGATTGACAGAGAAATCTGTATCGGATGATTCTGTATCACGGTCATAGTGGAAGATATTATCCTCTGCTTTGACCATACTGCTTGGAATCGCCTCATGATAGCCACCGTCTGCCTCCACGATCAATTCCTGCCCTGGGCCATCTTTAACGGTATAGACATTCAAAAATGGTATGACATGGGAGGCGTTGGGGATGGAATCAGCCATCTTTGCAAGAGACTGGAAAGGCTCTTTGGTAATGCTTTGCTGCTTTAGTATCTTTCCGGACGAGTCTATGACAGCCAGTTTTCTTATATACCCGATCCAAGAGCCCAGATCTTCATCTGGCAATGTGTTTTCCAAGAGCGTGTAGTCTTCTCCCTTATAGGTGAACTGTGTTACATTGTCCGTGCTTAGAAGGCATTCTTCCTTATCTTTTGCGTAATGGCGAATGCCGCTTTCTAGAATGCCGCATCCGGCGAGGCATAGGGGAAGCAGTAAAATCAAAGATAGTATTAAAGATAATTTTTTCATTATAAGTTCATTCCTTTCTGCGTGATCGACTTTATCTTTTGAAAATGATTCTACCAGGAATTTTTCAGGATTTTATAAGGAAATAGAAAATAAAAAATGTATTTGACAAACATACTGTCGGTATGTATAATGAACTTACCATCCACATACAGGAGGGAGCCATGGCAAGAAATAAATATCCGGAAGAGACAAAAAAATTAATCGTTGATACAGCCGCCAGACTATTTATGGAGAAAGGATATGACCATACGTCTATCCAGGATATCATTGACAATCTGGGCGGTCTCACGAAAGGAGCCATCTACCACCATTTCAAATCCAAAGAAGACATCGTGTACGCGGTTTTTGAGAAGATGTACGCACAGGTAGACATAGATACGAAGAAGGTCTGCGAGAGTAAAAATATGAATGGCTTTCAGAAGTTACAGGAAGTCTTCAGATTATCCATCTTCAATCCGGCGCAGAACGATGTGCTCGTGGTAGCGATTGATATGATCAAGAATCCGCAGTTGCTAGTCATCTATCTGCGCGATATGGTGCAGACAGAGTCGACAGAGATGGTGAGGCGTATTCTTGAAGAAGGGATAGAAGATGGGTCTATAAAGACCGAGTACCCCAAGGAACTGGCAGAGGTATTGATGCTGCTGGGAGGAATATGGATCAATCCAATGGTTTATCCTTGCGATTCGTCAGAAATCGTGAAAAAGGTAAGATTCTACCAGCATATGCTGGAGGCGCTTGGCCTTAATATTATTGAAGATTCATGGATTGACCAGATAGAATCATATGCCGCATTGTATCAGGAGAATCAAAAGTAAGAAAAACTGTCCTGTTTTTACAGGGCAGTAAAATTTTAAAATTATACATACCAACGGTTGGTATTAAAAGGAGATAAGTCGTGATTAAAGTAAAAAGGGCAGGAAAAAACTTTGGAAACAGATCGGTAATAAATGACTGTTCCCTGACAATTGACAAAGGCGAGATCTATGCGCTAGTCGGCGTTAATGGGACAGGAAAGACCACTTTGATGAAGATGGCAGCAGGATTTTTACAGCCCTCTATGGGAGAAATCTATGTAGAGGGAGTATCGGCCTGGAAGAACAAGGAGAACATACAGAGGCTGATCGGCAGTCTGATCGAGGTTCCGGTGTTCTATGAGCACCTGTCAGCAGGAGAGAATCTAAGGCTGCATCAGGCCTATATGGGCTGTCAGGAAGACATATCCGCCATGCTTTGCACGGTGGGTCTGTCAGAGAATTATGATAAGCCGGTGGCGAAATATTCGATGGGAATGAGGCAGAGGCTGGCGATTGCAAGAGCCATGCTTCACAAGCCGGATATCCTGATCCTGGATGAACCTTTGAACGGGCTGGACCCTGTGGCAGTAGAAGATATGAGAGTGCTGCTGAGAAAAAAGGCGGATAAAGGAGTAGCAATTCTGATTTCCAGCCACATCTTAAGCGATGTGCTGCAAATTGCAGATAGAGTTGGCGTACTGTCGGAAGGCAGGATAAAAAGGGAGTTTGTCATGCAGGAATATAAAGAGCAGAGTTTAGAGACGTTCAGTCAGGAAGTTCTGGGAATCATGAAGGGAGAAGCGTAATGAAGATATGGGAGCAGGAATGGAAAAAGATCAATAAAAAGCCTTTTTTGCGGGGAATCATGGGGCTGGCGGCATTCAGCCTGTTTATTGCTATGCTCTTTCTGTTTATGCCGGACGAAGAGATGGGCAGAGGCGACGCCATGATCATCAGGGAGTGGAGAAGCCTGATCATACTGGTATCCTGCATCACGTTATTTGGATTTGCGGTGCTTGGGGCAGTCCTCTATGTGAATGCGGTTTTTAAGGAATACAGAGGCAAGCGCTCGCTTCTTTTGTTCTCCTATCCCATAGAGAGAAAAAGGATGTTCAGGGCAAAGGCCTGCCTGTCAGGCATAAGTATCATGGCAGCGGCGTTTATCGTAAACTATCTGGTGCTTTTGGTAGCGGGGCTTACATCGAATGTATTTCATATTATGCCGCATTCTTTTGGATTGGCGGAGATGATGGAACTTGTCATCTATAGTCTTGCGATGGCGGTCCTTGCAAGCGGCATCGGCCTGATCGCCCTTGGAATCGGCATGTTCAGATCCTCGGCTATGACGGTCGTTATAGCGACTCTGATTATCGCTGGAGTGATGACCAATCTGTTTTCCGCAAATATGTTTACCAGAATTGGCATCGCGATAGCGCTGGTTCTTGTATTGGCGGCAGGCTGCGTCGCATTTCATCAGATGGAAGTCAGGATTAAGAATATGGAGGTTAGGTAAATGCATCAGAAAAAGGGCTATTCAAAGGATTTTTACCTGGTCGTTATCGGCCAGATCATTTCACTGTTTGGAAATGCGGTTATGCGGTTCGCGCTGCCCATACATCTGCTGAACGTAACGGGATCAGCGGCCGTCTTAGGCGTGGTGTCCGGATGCGCATTTATTCCTCTGGCGGTGATGTCACCGATCGGCGGAATCATAGCGGATCGAGTGAATAAGCGGAATGTAATGGTATTTCTGGATTTTTTCACTTCTGGGCTGACCGTTCTATTCTTGCTTCTGTATGGGAAGGTAAGCATTACAGGAATGGTGCTGGTGACGCTATTCTTGCTGTATGGAATCAGCGGGGCATATCAGCCTTCCGTCCAGGCAAGTATTCCGGTATTGGTGGAGTCGGAGCATATTATGCCAGCGAATGCTGTTATCAATATGGTATCTTCCTTATCCGGCCTGCTGGGTCCTGCGCTTGGCGGCACGGCGTATAGCCTGTGGGGAATCTATCCAGTGCTGTCCATTGCCGCGGGGTGCTTTTTTCTTATCGGCGGTGATGGAGATATTCATTAAGATTCCATATGAGAGGAAGCAAAGCACAGAATCCATCCTGC
Source organism: [Clostridium] scindens (assembly GCF_019597925.1). Lineage (NCBI taxonomy): Bacteria > Bacillati > Bacillota > Clostridia > Lachnospirales > Lachnospiraceae > Lachnoclostridium > [Clostridium] scindens. Next base: position 645,401 of record NZ_CP080442.1, read on the forward strand.
GTCAGACGAAAGATGATCTGTGCGAGAGTATTGCCTATATCGGCCAGAAAAAGCCGGAACTTGCAAAACTGACGCTTTGCTGCGCGGGCGTGAACCTGGTCATGTCTGCGCTGATGATCATCGGCCTGCCGGTTATCGTGATGAATATCCTTGACTTTTCCAAGTCTGAGGCATCCAGGCTATATGGATACATGGAGGCGATTCTTGCAATCGGCGGCCTGGTTGGAGGGATTGGCGCAGGCGTCTTTGGACGAAAGTTAAAAGTCAACGGAAGCTGGAAGCTTCTCCTTGCTTCAGGAATGCTTTTAATCCCCATGGGGGTCGTGCTTATGATAGAGTGTCCGGCGTATCTGGCATATGGGGTGCTTGCAGCTGCGGGGCTTGTCATTATGTCTCTTTCCGCCATCTATACCATACAGATTATGTCTTATATCCAGATGACCGTGCCACATCATATGGTTGGCAAGGTCATCGCCTGGATTATCGCGGTGTCTACATGTGCCCAGCCGGTGGGGCAGGTTCTGTATGGAGTCCTGTTTGATGAGATGGCGAAGAACGTATATATCATTTTTGGCGCTGCTACTATTTGCTCGGTGCTTATCGCGCTAGGAAGCCGGAAGGCGACGAAGGCGTTATGATGCGTTTTTAGATAGAGCAGGAAACTTAGTTAAAATATATTGTACATTCATCTTGAATTGATTATACTGAGAATATTGAAGTTAGAGTAGATTCGGAAGGTTGCGAGGAGAGATAAAGGATGTTTTTTTTCTTTGATGTTAATGAGTATAATGATGGGATACCAGGATATGAGCAAATGATGAAGCCAATCCTTGCAGCATTAGTGGAGTTAGGTGGGAAAGGAACCGTTGCGGAAATCGATAGGAAGGCAAGCGAGTTAATGAATCTGCCGGAAGATATTTTGAAGATTATGCATAAAGGTTCTACAACCAGAAGCGAAGTAGCTTATCGGATGGCCTGGGCCAGAACGTATTTGAAGAGTTATGGCTTGATCGAGAATAAAAAGAGAGGATTTTGGTCCGTTACAGAAAATTTTGATGGAGATATTGAAAATATTGATCCTTCTGAAATTGTAAGAAAACTTCAAAACGAGAAAGAGCAGGTCAATAAGGGAGAAAGAAGTTTAGAATTCGAATCTGCAAAGGCGTTTGAAAATCTGAGTATATCCTTGCTTAAGGATATAACATTATCAGAAGGAAAGAGGATATCAATCAATGCAATAGCCAATGAATCCCCATTTGATTTGTACTTGCCAGATGGCATAGATGATTATAGTGGTCACTTGAATTGTGCGATTAAATTTGAAGCAGAGGGGAAACGTCATAGTTTATCAATATTGCAAGAGTATTGTGAAGAACTTAGAGCAGGCTTAAAAGAACAGAGATTATTGCTTATAACAAATCTTATTATTCCGGAAGAGTTTAGAAATAAATACAGGGATATGATATTTTTTTGGGATAAGGAAGATTTAGAAGAACGAATAGATCCAGAAGCATCATATGCAGGCTATCTAATCAATCCCCAGAAGACTTTCATAGAAGAAATCGTATCGTTAGATGTTTCCAGGGAAGAACGAGATAAAGAAAAGGAAAACTATATCAAAAGAGTTTCAACTGCTTTTAAAAGCGGAGACATGGTCCTTTTTCTCGGAGCGGGAATTTCTATTGATGGAGGCATACCATTATGGGATACATTGATAAAGCGGTTACATATCCATATGATAAATAGATTGAACAAGGATTGGACATTAAATGCAAAAGAACAAGAAATAATGAAGGGGCTAGCCTTTAGTAACGAAATGGATTCTCCTTTATTACAAATGCGATACATAAAGTCAGCATTTTCGAATGATGAATATTATAAGCTAGTACATTCTGTGCTCTATGAAAGTAAGACTAATATTGATACAAAATTGTTAAGTGCTATAGCCAAGATCTGTACTCCGCAAAGGTCATACTGTGGTGTGAAAAATATTATTACTTATAATTTTGATGACCTGCTAGAGAGAAAATTTGACGAAAGGGACATTAGATATAATGATATATCCTGTGAAGAAGACAGACAGGTAGTGGATAAATTGAATATATATCATGTACATGGCTATTTGCCTAATAATATGAAAAAACTAAAAGGAGAGCCGGAACTGATATTTTCCGAGGAAGATTACCATAGAGTGTATCGGGATGCATATTCATGGTCTAATCTAATTCAATTGAATGCCTTACGTGAAAATACTTGCTTATTTATTGGATGTTCATTAACGGATCCTAATCTTAGAAGACTGTTGGACGTGGCAACAAGAAAGGAAGAGATGCCCAGACATTTTGCAATTTTAAAAAGAAACGAGATTAAAAATAATAATCTCGTTAGCAAGTCTGATCGGGAACTCCTTGAAATATATCAAAGGATAGATAATAATATCCAAGTGGGTTATTATCAAGAATTAGGACTTAATATTATATGGATAGATGATTATAGCGAGATTCCTGAAATACTTGAAAGAATAATTGAATGAATATTATTCATTGACAGCCGGAATCCTTTCTGCTATACTGTCTGCAAGATCAAAGGAGGCGATAGGCAATGCCACGAATCACAAAGGAACCGGCGGAGCGCAGACAGGAGATTATAGATACGGCCATGAGGCTATTCTATGAAAAGGGATATGAAAGGACGTCGATTACAGATATAGCGAGGGAGATGGGTGTGGCCCAGGGACTTTGCTACCGATATTTTGCGTCAAAAGAAAGTATCTTTGACACTGCACTGGAACAGTACGCGGATATGCAGGTAGCTCAATTGTCACGGGGAATGCTGGATTCTGGGCGTTCCCTTAAGCAGATGATCGCAGAGATGCCGACCTTCCTGGATGTAGAGACGGATGATAATTTCTATTATAAATTTTGCCATGAAGCCGGAGGCATAAAGACGCACCAGCAGCTGTCCATGAAGATCTGCGAGAAGATGATGCCTATTGTAGCACAAATGCTGGAGCGGGCGGTTGAAAGAGGCGAGATAGGGCCTTGCGATACCCGGACAGCCGCTTCTTTCTGCGTATATGGCCAGCTGGGTATTCTGCTGGACCGTACGGTCGACGGAGAAGAACGGGTCCGAAGGATTAAGACATTTTTGCTTGGCATGCTGGATATAGCAAAGTAGTTTTCCCTGCCGTTAGGGGCAGGGATTCTTTAAACAACAATAATGAATGATATTCATTCAATGGAAGGAAAGAGAATTATGGAAACAAAAATGGATTTTGTAAATGAGAGCACAGGCAGATGCTTCTGGATGATGTTCCTGCCGGTCATGGCGGCTATGTTTCTGAATATGGCATATAACGTGGTTGACAGTTTGTGGATCGGGAATCTGCTGGGGGAGAGGGCCTATGCGGCACTGACCAGTTCGACACCGGTTATTTTGATCTTAAATTCGATTGCCATGGGAGCCACCAATGGTGTTGCAATCCTGGTATCGCAGGCAATCGGGGCGAAGGACCGTAAAAAGGCGGACGGGATTATTGCGACTTCGCTTATCGTTGCAGTGGCGTTTGCCCTATTGGTGACGATCCTGCTGGAACTGTCTCTGCCGATGGTCCTTCATGTACTGAATACGCCAAAAGAGACCTGGCAGCTGGCAAAAGAATATCTGTCTATCTATCTTTTGGGATATATGGCGGTATATCTGTACTGCTATCTTACAGCGGTGCTCAGAAGTTTCGGCAATGCGGTCTTCCAGATGGCTGCAATGCTAGTCTGTACCATGTTAAATGCCATCCTGGATCCTTTGTTCATTCGGCGAATGGGATTTCGGGGAACAGCCATCGCCACGTTACTGTCCCAGACGATCTGCCTGGCGTTCATGGTGATCTATATGTATAGGAAAAAAGTAATACGGCTCCATATCCAGGAATTTCGTAAGGGATTGATCGGGGAGATTATTGCCAAGGCAGTCCCTTCCGTAATCCAGCAGAGCATCCCGGCCATCAGCACAGCGTTTCTGACATCGCTGGTAAGCAGCATGGGCCTTTGTGCGATAGCGGCCTACGGGATAACGGGAAAACTGGAGATTATCCTGTTCTATCCGGCGATGGCAATCAATATGGTGCTGACGAATATCATCGGGCAATGCGCCGGAGCAAAAAGAAGCGACCGGGAAAAGGAGTATCTCATATATGCCCTGAAGATGGGGGGAATTCTGCTACTACTTTTGTCTGTCGGAGTAGTGGGATTTGCGCGTCCGCTGTCGGGACTATTTTTAAGAAGCGAAGATGTCGCGGGAATCGTTGCGGGATATTTCCTGATTGTCGGCGCAGGCTATGTGCTGAATACGGTAACGAACTGTTTCCTAGGGGCGTTAAATGGACTGGGAAGACCTTTTAAAAGTATGATGCTCATGGTATTTTACTATATTCTTGTCAGAATGCCGCTGGCTTGGATCCTCAATCATGCAGGATGGGGGCTTGATGGAATCTGGACGGCAGTGCTGATCAGCCATATCGTTGCAAGCATAGCTGCTTTTTATGCAGGATACACAGAAATACGCAAAGAAGCAGAGGCGAGTGCCATTATTGATTGAACGAGACTAGAAAAGGGGTGGGAAGATAGTGTCCTACTCCTTTTTGGCTATGTTGAACAAAAATATCAGGATTTATTTGTAAAATTGTTAGAATTGACAAACCATGGATATATGCGTATTATAATATTAAATAATATTTATAAACACTATTTAGAAATAATATTTAAAATCAGAAAAGAAAAAGGAGAAGACAATATGGCAAAGAAATTATTTACGACGATCTATGGACGCAACCTGGTGGGAGAGCTTAAGAACATCGTGCAGAGGCCATACCTGGTGGTGACAATGGAGGACTTATGGGACCGGTTCAAGGACGAGTTCGATGATGACTGCATCGTGCATTTCGTGAAGACGCTGGAGTACGACGAGATCATGGCGGAGGTGGAGAGGCTTCCGAAGTTCGAGGCGGTCATCGGCCTTGGCGGAGGCCAGGCGGTGGACTATGCCAAGATGGCGGCGTGGAAGACCCATATGCCGCTTTACCAGGTGCCGACCTCCATCGCCACCAATGCAGTGTTCGGGCATCGCGCAGGGGTGCGCTTCGACAGCGTGGTAAGATACGTGGGCTACGTGGAGCCGGTAGCGGTCTATGTGGACTACGACATCATCCAGAACGGCCCGAAGGACCTGAACCGCAGCGGCGTGTGCGACGTGCTCTGCTACAACAACTCTATGTTCGACTGGAAGTATGCGGCGGACCAGGGGAAATGCGAGGCGAAGTGGCCCTATGACGAGGAGATGGTGGCGGAGGTCAAGGAGGTGTTCGACTCCGTGGTGAATGGCCTGGATGACATCTACGAGCTGAACGAGAAGGGAATCCTCACCCTGACGGAGGGCCTGAGATGGGGCGGCGGGGCGTTCCACAACAATGGCTGGAACCCGAGGCCGATCGAGGGAAGCGACCACTTCCTGTTCTACACGCTGGAATACATGACGAAGAAGAAGTTCATCCACGGCCAGCCGGTATGCCTGGGGATCTTCGTGGGCTCCGCGATGGGCGGGAACGACCCGGACGGGATCCTGGACCTCATCCACCGCGCGGGAGTGGAGATCCGCCCGGAGGGAATGGGGATCACGTGGGACGACGTGTTCGCGGCGATCAAGTACGAGAAGGAGTTCCTGGAGAGCAACGGATACTGGTATACGGTGGTCAACGACTTCGAGGTGACGGAGGAATTCTGCCAGATGATCAAGGAAAAGGTGATCGCCAAATACGGCGAGTGGGATAAGTAAAGGAGGGGATGGTTTGAGAGGCAAACAAGATGCGTATGACATAGACTTTACTTCCACGACGGCGAAAGTGCCCTGGGCAGACAAGATTATCCACAGCATGTATGGTGCCTATAGTTTTCAGGTATCCTGGGTGATTTTCGGATACTATCTGGTGTATTTTTACACGGATGTGGTCGGATTGAGCGCGACGGTGGCAGGAACCATCATGCTGGTGGCCCGTTTTGCGGACTGCTTTACAGACTTGTGGGTGGGCTATATGCTGGATAATGTCTGTTACCGATGGGGGCGCTACCGTTCCTGGGCGATCTTTGGAATTATACCGCTGTTCCTTTTGTTCGTTGGCGTATTTACCGCGCTTCCGACGGAGAGTACTGGACTTAAGATCGCATGGGCGGCTATCTGTTATGGCTGTTTTGGAGCAATAGGGGCCACATTCTCATTCATGCCTCAGATTGCCCAGTTCTGCAACATGACCAGAAATCCCAGAGAAAGGGAAACGATCGCTGTCATCAAAAGCGTATGCACCAATCTGGCCCAGGTAGTCGCGGCTTCCCTGTTTCTTCCTCTGGTCAATCTGTTCGGAGGAAATAGCGGCAATCCGGCGCAAGGGTATTTCTGGGCGGCAGTCGCTATAGGCCTCACGGTGATGTTTTTTCAGATATTGAATGTTATTATGACCAGAAAATATGAGTTAAACCGCGACGGATCCTGCAGGGAGCATTTAAGACAGGTGGATCATGAGAAGGTATTTGCGCAGCTTAAGAGTTTTGGCAGGAACCGGCCCGCAATCATACTTCAGATCGGAGAAGTACTGAAGCAGATCATGCAGGCAATCAAAAATGGAATGGTTATCTATGTATTTACATATTATTTGGGGCTGAAGGGCTTTTATTCGGTAGCCATGTTTGCATTTACTGTGGCGTTAATGGCGGGCGTGTTCTTCATGAAGCCATTGATTAGAATGTTCCGGGATACAGGGAGGGCCTACCAGTTCTGCATGATGGCAGGGGCGGGCACCAGCGTTCTCCTCTATATCCTCTGCAGGATATACGGTCCCGGGGCGGCAGCGGATTCCATGCAGTTTGGAGTGCTGTTCATGCTATTCATTGTCAATGGAATATTCAGCGGCGCGTATTATTCATTCTCCAATGTCATGATACCGGCGACCGTGGATTATGGGGAGTGGAAGAATGGCAAGGGTCAGGCAGGCATTATATCCGCGATCAACGGGTTCTGCATCACGATTGGCGCAGCGCTTGGAGCGCAGATTATGGGCATCCTTTTGGATGGTTCCGGCTATGTAGCCAATCAGGCCCAGTCGGTGTCCACGCTGAACTGGCTCTTGATCCTGGCGTTTATCATTCCTGCCATTGTGACAGGCATCCATTTTGTGATGCAGATGTTCTACGGGCTCAGCGATAGGCGGCTGGATGAGTGCATGAAAGAAGTGCGGGCCAGAAGACAGAAGTGCGAGACAAAAATAGTTGAGGAATCTATGGAAATGTAATTGACAAATAAATGGATTCATTATAACATAATATTAAATGGTGTTTATAAATTATATTTAGGAAATAAAATGCAGATTATGAAAGGGAGATAGAATTATGGCAAAGAAATTATTTACGACGATCTATGGACGCAACCTGGTGGGAGAGCTTAAGAACATCGTGCAGAGGCCATACCTGGTGGTGACAATGGAGGACTTATGGGACCGGTTCAAGGACGAGTTCGATGATGACTGCATCGTGCATTTCGTGAAGACGCTGGAGTACGACGAGATCATGGCGGAGGTGGAGAGGCTTCCGAAGTTCGAGGCGGTCATCGGCCTTGGCGGAGGCCAGGCGGTGGACTATGCCAAGATGGCGGCGTGGAAGACCCATATGCCGCTTTACCAGGTGCCGACCTCCATCGCCACCAACGCGGTGTTCGGGCACCGGGCGGGGGTACGCTTCGACAGCGTGGTAAGGTACGTAGGCTACGTGGAGCCGGTAGCGGTCTATGTGGACTACGACATCATCCAGAACGGCCCGAAGGACCTGAACCGCAGCGGCGTGTGCGACGTGCTCTGCTACAACAACTCCATGTTCGACTGGAAGTATGCGGCGGACCAGGGGAAATGCGAGGAGAAGTGGCCCTATGACGAGGAGATGGTGGCGGAGGTCAAGGAGGTGTTCGACTCCGTGGTGAACGGCCTGGATGACATCTACGAGCTGAACGAGAAGGGGATCCGCACCCTGACGGAGGGGCTGAGATGGGGCGGCGGGGCGTTCCACAACAATGGCTGGAACCCGAGGCCGATCGAGGGAAGCGACCACTTCCTGTTCTACACGCTGGAATACATGACGAAGAAGAAGTTCATCCACGGCCAGCCGGTATGCCTGGGGATCTTCGTGGGCTCCGCGATGGGCGGGAACGACCCGGACGGGATCCTGGACCTCATCCACCGCGCGGGAGTGGAGATCCGCCCGGAGGGAATGGGGATCACGTGGGACGACGTGTTCGCGGCGATCAAGTACGAGAAGGAGTTCCTGGAGAGCAACGGATACTGGTATACGGTGGTCAACGACTTCGAGGTGACGGAGGAGTTCTGCCAGATGATCAGGGACAAGGTGATCGCCAAGTACGGCGAGTGGGATCAATAATAATATGCGAAAACGACCAGAGGTGCGCAGATGAAAGTATACATAGTAAAAGATTATCATGAGATGAGTAAAAAGGCGGCGTCCATTATTGCCGTACAGGCAGCCATGGACCCAGACAGCGTTCTGGGCCTGGCTACAGGCTCTACCCCGGTAGGCGCCTATGAATATCTAAGGAAATGGTCTGAGGAAGGAACCCTTGATTTTTCAGGCATTCGTACCGTGAATCTGGATGAATATAAAGGGATAGCAAAGGAAAGCGACCAAAGCTATTATCATTTTATGCGGGAGAACCTATTCGATCATATCAATGTCAAAGAAGAAAATACCTACATTCCCGATGGAGAAAAAGAGGATATCGATGCTGTGTGCAGAGACTACGAAGCGTTGATCCGGAAACTTGGCGGCGTAGATCTCCAGCTTCTGGGGATCGGGAGAAATGGGCATATTGGATTTAATGAACCTTCGGAGACGTTCCCGGGAGAATGCCACTGCGTAGATCTTGCAGAGAGCACCATCGAAGCCAACAAAAGATTCTTCGAAAGCGCCGAGGATGTTCCGAGGCAGGCTTACACAATGGGAATCGGAACCATCATGAATGCAAAGAAAATCCTGCTGCTCGCAAGCGGAGAAGATAAGGCAGAGGCTATGTACCAGACGATGTGCGGCCCTATCACGCCACGGGTGCCAGCATCCGTGCTGCGGCTTCACCGGGATGTAACAATCATTGCCGACGAGGCAGCTATGGCAAAAGCAGGGACAAGATAATCTTGATGAAACAGGAGGGAGAGGTCAGCATGACGACATTGGAAAAAGATAAAAAATATTTGATACAGTGCTATACAACGGATGATATTGTATTTACCAAAGGCAAGGGTATGTATATGTACGACGAAGACGGAAAAAAGTACCTGGATTTCTCAGGCCAGTTCTCCGCATGCACCCTTGGACATGGAAATGAAGAAATGATTGAAGCCTTAAAAGATCAGCTTGAGAAACTAGTGTCAGTGACTTCCTGTTTTGCGACAGAAGAAAGAGCGGCCCTGGCGGAAAAGATGATCGAGATATCTCCGGAAGGCCTGGACAAGGTTATGTTCGGCTGTACCGGATCTGACGCAAACGAGTTTGCTCTAAAACTGGCAAAATATTACCGCGGAGGCGGAAGAATCATATCTTTTAGAAGAGGATTCCATGGCTCTACGGCAGGTGCGGCTGCGGCAACCGGAAAGTCGGAGATGATCCAGGAAAACTCGGGAATATCGGAACTGCTTCCAAGGGGATTTGTCCACTCAGCCCCGCCTTACTGCTACCATTGTGATTTTGGCAAAGAGCCGGGCAGCTGCGGCCTCCAGTGCCTGAAGTATCTGGAGCAGACCATGCTCCATGAGGGCGGAGATAAGATCGCGGCAGTCATATCAGAGCCTATCTTTGCGGCTGGCGGCGTTATCGTGCCGCCGAAGGGATTCTGGAAAGGTGTAAGAGAATTGTGCGATAAGTACGGCGCGCTTCTCATTTTTGATGAGGTAGTAACCGGAATCGGACAGACAGGTTCCATGTTTGCCTGTCAATATGAAGACGTGACCCCGGATATCCTGGTAACGGGAAAAGGGCTTACCAGCGGCTATGTTCCTGGCTCGGCCGTACTCTGCCGCAAGGAGATCGGCGAGGCGATGAGCAAGATCAGCCTTCACGGACATACGCATTCCTGCTATCCGATGACCTGCCGCAGCGCTTTGAAGAATATAGAGATTATTGAGAGAGAGGGACTTGTAGAAAATAGCCGCCTAGTGGGAGCGTATCTGCATGAGAGGCTTCTGGGCTTAAAAGACAAGTATGAGGTGATAAAGGATGTACGAGGACGCGGACTTCTTCAAGGGATTGAGATAGAAGGAAGCGAGAAGGCGGACAAATATGTGCTGGGCCAGGAGTTCTATGAGACTATGCTCAGAAACGGCCTGATTACAGAACTGGAGAGCCGGAAGAACCTGGAGAACGTTGTCGTTGTCATGCATCCTGCCTTGATCACATCCAGGGAAAATGTGGATGAAGCAGTTGAAATTATTGACAAATCTCTTTCGGCTTGTATACAATAATCTAATAAATTCAGAGGGAGATTCATAACGCTATGACGAGAGAAAAGAAACAGGTTTTGACGGTAAAGAATATCAGAAATGTCAATATGGAAAATATTCTCCAATCTATCCTTAGAAAACGGGAGACTACGAGAAGCGTCCTTTCTAAAGAGAATAATATCAGCCTTATGACGGTAAAGCATGTGGTAGATGACCTGATCGAGGCCAAAATCCTGGTGGAAAAAGATTCCTGTAACTCGGATGTGGGGAGAAACCCCAAGGTGCTTGAGATTGCAGAGAACTACGGGAATATCGTGTGCGTGAATCTCACCTCGAAAGACGAGATCAGCTTCCTGATATATGATATCTATGAGAATCTTCTGAAAGAGCAGAGTATGCTGCTGCATCAAGATAGGCCTTATCGGGAAGAACTGGCCGCGGCAATAGCGGCCATCCAGGCAGAACTAAAAACCATACCATCGCTGACCGTCGGCGTGGCAGTATTTGTGCCAAGTGCATACGATGCCAGCGTGGACCTGGTGAATTATGATTTGATACCGGAGTTTAAAGAACTGCATATCAGATCATTGTTTGAAGAGAAATTTGAAATTAATAATATATTGATACTTCATGATGTATTTGCAGCGGCAAGATCAGAGTATGATAGTCTGAATCCCAAGATGGAGAGCCAGTTTTATTTCTATTGCGGCTATGGCGTAGGCGGCTTTTTCATTCATAAGGATGAGGCGGTTGCCGGCGCCAGGAATATGGCAGGAGAAGTAGGAAAAATGCTCGTATCTATGGATGGAAGAGAGGCGGCATATGCAACGCTGGAAGAATTCGTATCCATCTCCGCGGTAAAGCAGAAGATGAAGGAAGCGGGAATGGAAGGCAGTTTTGACGAACTGCTGATACAGTATCAGGCAGGAGATAAAAGGGCAGGAGAAATATTTGACCCAGTGCTAAATACAATATGCCGTGTTCTATACAATCTTCTATGGGTATACAATCCTACCAGGATCGTAATTGACAGTTGCAAAAGTGATTACAGCCAAGTGATTACAGAACATTTTGAACAGTTTATGGAAAGTATGAAGAATGACGCGATTCCCATACATGTGGAGGCAAGGACCGCAAAATATGATGAATACCATATGATGCGCGGCTGCTTCTATATGGCCAGAAATGCATGGATCGAGGGGATAGCCGACTCCATATAGCAGGCTGATTGCATCGGAAAGTAGGAATGGAGTAATATGGAAAGCGTAATTATTGGAATTGACCTTGGGGGAACCAATCTGCGGATTGGAGCGGTAACGCCGGATAACAGAATGCTGGCTCCAAGAGTAATGAAAAGTTCGATTGTGGCGGATGCAAAGAATCCAATTGGAAAGATCTGCGAGATTATCACAGGCTATATAGAGCAGAATCAGCTCGAGAATGTGGAAGCAATCTCTATAGGGGTTCCTTCCTCCGTGGAGAATGACAAGGAAACGGTGATCTGCACCACTAATATACGAAATCGGGCGGGAGAAGTTGTATTTTCCCATACGAATATGGCAAAGGACGTCAGGGAGCATTTCCAGATTCCCGTATTTATCAACAACGATGTAAATAATATCATGCTGTATGATATTGCCGCCAACCAGCTGGAAGAGAAAAAGGTGGTAGTAGGAATCTATATCGGAACAGGAGTGGGCGCGTCGGTGGTGATAGATGGAAAGCCTCTGGAAGGAAAGAACGGAGCGGAACTTGACATTGGGCATATGCCTTACTTCCAGGGCGAGGTGGAATGCAGCTGTGGAAAGAAGGGGTGCTGCGAATGCTACGCTTCCGGCTGGAGACTTCAGGAAATCCGAAAAATATATTACCCGGATACAGACATTAAAGATATGTTTACGCAGCACAAGGATGAACGCCCGCTTAAGGAATTCATCCAGGCGTGCGCGAATATATACGCGGTCATGGCTACTATATTTAATCCGGACACCATGATTGTAGGAGGCGGCGTGCCGGAGATGAAGGACTTTCCCAAGGAAGAATTTGAAAGAGAAGTAAACAAGAATACAGGAACGGATGTCATGTATTATGGATTCGATTATCTGTATTCGAGAGAATTCGTAGGAAAAGGAGTGATCGGCGCGGCCGTGTTTGCAAGAAGGAAATTAAGACCTATATAAAGTACGATGCGGAGAGGCTATGAAGTCTCTCCGCTTTGCATATCACCGGCAGCCCCGGGCATAGAGGAATCCCGCCCTAAAGGTTGTGCAATCTGGCCATTTGTCTTATAATAGATGCGATTACTAGAATGAAGGATTGGTAAAAGGTACGAATGATGAATAGAAAAATAATGAAAAAGGCAGCAAAGCGCAGCCTAAAGAAGCACTATTGGATCTTCCTGGCTGCGTGCCTGATCGCGGCTTTTCTGAATGTGGAATTTTCCGGGACTCTGAGTTTTGCACAGGTGAATGTAAAGCCGGCCCAAGAGGCAGAAGGAAGTCCATCTTCCGGGAACACCGCGCTTCAGCAGGCAGGCGCGTGGGATGTTATGAATGATATCCTCAGCGGCAATGAGAAGGAAGGAAAGCAGCTGTCCGAGCAGATCAGGCAGGCGCAGATTCAGCAGTCCGGGCAAGCGAATCCCGCATTTGGCAGGAGCAGAGGCGTGCTGGCCCAGGCGGTGAACTCTATTACATCCGGCTCTTTATTTGTAACCATCGCGTCTGCGGTCAATGGAATGGTGAAGTCAAAAGAGGTGGCGCTTCTGATCCTGATTGGCCTTAGCATGACATTGATGCTGGGCTTCTGGTTCTTTGTTACCAATGTATATATGGTGATTTCCAGAAGGATATTTCTGGAGGGGCGTAATTTTGAGATCGTGCCGATCCAGCGTTTCCTTTTTCTGTTCCGCGTGCGGAAATGGACGAAGGCGGCATGGACCATGCTGGTCAAATACATATATGAGTTTTTGTGGTCATTGACGGTTATTGGAGGGATCATCAAGCATTATTCTTATTACATGGTGCCATATATTGTGGCAGAGAATCCGGATATTTCCGCAAAGAACGCAATCCGGCTGTCCAGGAAGATGATGAATGGGCATAAGTGGGAATGCTTTGTATTTGAACTGTCATTTCTTGGATGGAGTATGCTGGGAGCAGTTACGATGGGGCTGTCACAGGTGCTGTATTCCAATCCATACAGGGTGGCATCTTTTACAGAGTATTATGTTGCCCTTAGAAAAATGGCCAAAGAACGGAACATACCGGAGGCGCAGCAGTTAAATGATATCTATCTGTATCGGCCCGCCGGGAGGGAAGCACTGGATCTTGCATATGCTGATGTGATTGCGGTGATGAAAAAGCCAAAGAAGGAGATAGACGACCTGAAAGGCATCCGCAAGTTCTTTGCGGACTATTTGGGCATCCTGCTGTTCCCGAGCGCAAAAGAGAGAGAGTATGAGAAGGATCAGGCAGAGCGGACCAGGATCTTTGCCCTGCAAAGAGCGGTAGAAGGGAAGTGCTACCCCAGCCGCCTGGATCCGATTCCAGAGATGGCGAAGCGGCAGAAGGTAGAGACGGTTCATTATATGCGTCATTATACGGTGTGGTCCCTGATACTATTATTCTTTATATTTTCCTGCATCGGATGGGTATGGGAAGTAAGTCTTCATCTGGTAAATGACGGTGAATTTGTCAACCGCGGAGTCCTCCATGGCCCATGGCTTCCGATATATGGAAGCGGCGGCGTTCTGATCCTTACCGTGCTCAATAAGTTTCGCAAGAACCCGGCGGCAGAATTTGTGGCGATCGTCGTATTGTGCGGAGTGGTGGAATATTTTACTTCTTATTATCTGGAAGTGACCCAGGGAAAGAAATGGTGGGATTATAGCGGATATTTCCTGAACCTGAATGGCCGCATCTGCGCGGAAGGGCTGCTGGTATTTGGCGTGGGAGGCATGGCTATTGTATATGCGCTGGCCCCTGTCCTGGATAACTTTATACGGAGACAGAAGCTAAAGGTAGTGATTCCTGCCTGTCTGGTACTTCTAGGAGCCTATATAGGAGATGCCGCATATTCGTCGGAGCATCCCAATGCGGGAAAAGGGATCACGGACTATCAAAGCAGGGATGTAAGACTTGACATGTATGCCAATAAATGATAAGATGCAAGTGATCACTTGCAAGGAGATTGAATATGCTTGACGATACCCAGGAAAAGATTATTAAAGCGACGATGGAACTGGTGATGGAAAAAGGATATTCCAATACCACGACGAAAGACATTGCCCGAAGCGCCGGGATCAATGAATGTACAATTTTCCGCAAATTCAGGGGTAAGAAGGAAGTCATACTGGCAGCGATGGAAAAGCCGGAGTGGAATCCGGATTTAAAGCCAGAAGACTTTGAAGGATATTCGGGAGATATGCTGGAAGATCTTACTCGTTTTTCCAAAGTTTATATGCAGAAGGTAACGCCCCGAATGGTAAAGGTATCTATCGGGCTTCGTACGCCTGAATTATATCCTTATACTGCCAAAGGAATCTTGAAGATTCCTCAGACCTTCAAGAAGGCATTAAAAGAATATTTTGTGGAGATGAAGGAACGAGGAAAGATCCGGCGGGCAGATCCGGAGGAACTGGCAATGATGTTCTTGTCCATGAATTTTGGGTTCGTATTTTTGAAGGCATCTTTCGGCTCTGAACTTTCACCGATCGAAAGTGCAGCGTATATCGAAAGTAGCATAAACACTTTTGTAAAAGGGATTCTATAAAGAACCATTATTATGGCACTGAAAGGTGCCATATATTTTTAACATGAATGCAAGCGAATGCTTGCATAGAAAGGAGAACGACTTGACTTATTTTGTTGTAAGCGTGCAGATAGATGAAGAGAAGGGGATCGGAAGTTATGAGGATTATATCCGACAGGTAAAGCCTTTGGTAGAGCTGCATGGCGGGAAATATCTCGTACGCTCGGAGAAGATACAATACCTGGGAAATGTCTGGAAGCCGGATCGCCTGATTATCATCTGTTTTCCTTCAAGGAAAGAGTTGGATGCATGTTTCCAATCAGAAGCGTATCAGGAAATTGCGGACAAGAGAAGAGCGTGGGTTGATGCCCAGGCGGTGATCATAGAGGAGGAGATCTATGGAGATTTGTAATCATGTGCACCAGATTCGAATTGATTTTAATGTGACGGAAGATGTAAAGCGGTATGTGTATGTATATCTGCTAACCGGAAGTTCCTGTTTTCTGATTGATGCCGGGGTTGCAGGCGCCAGCCGGGAGATTGGAAATTATATGGAATCGATTGGAAGGCGGCTGGAAGAGATAGAAGGCATCTTTCTTACCCACTCCCATCCCGATCATATTGGAGGCGCGTTAGAAATCCAGGAACTGGCCCACTGCAAGATTTACGCAGGCGCAAGGGAGCGAGATTGGATGGAAGATATAGACCGTCAGTTTGCAGAACGTCCGATTCCTAATTTTTATAAACTGGTCAATGCTTCGGTAAAGATCGATAAGATCTTGGCCGAAGGCGAGACTATCGTGCTGGAAGAAGGCATGACCTTAAGCGCGGCGGAAGTTCCGGGCCATTCGAGGGGGTCTATGGCGTATTGCCTGGATAAGGGGAAAGTTAAAGTGCTTTTTACGGGGGATTCTATTCCTGCAAAAGGCGATCTGCCTATATTTACGGACAGCGGCAAGAGCAAAGAGACGATAGAAAAGATAAGGAGGATGCAAGGCATAGATTTCTATTGTCCTGCCTGGGATAGGGTGTATGCAAGCGACGAGATATCTGCTATCCTGGATAGCGCATTTCATATAATTGCAGATATCGAGAAGTGTTCGGCAGCAGTATTCTTGGAATATGCAGATCGGAGCATGGAGGAGAAGATGGGGCAGATATGCAAAGAACTTCGGATGGAGCATCTATCCAGGAATCCGCTGTTTTATAGGAGCGTACTGGGCAGCCTGGAGCATAGATAGAGATATGGGGAGCACGTTCTTCGTGCTCTCTTTTCAATTTTTGGATAGAGAAATATATGGATCAATAGAAACCTTATAATGGATGAAAAGAAAACCCGTGAAACGGGTTAACCTTCAAGGGCATTATACAGGATATCAAGGAACTCGCTATTAGTCGGTTTTTCTTTCAACGGATACCGGGCTATTTTTATTAGGTATTCCCGGTTTCCATTATACCAGCAATAAGCTATGGCGGTGCGCATACAATGTTCGACATTATCTTGAGATGTCTGGTATTTCCTGGCAACTTCCGGATATATGTACTTGCAGATGGACTGGATCTTATCTCCGTCATCAAGGCAGAGACATAGAGCATGCTTAATATAGTGGAAGCCCTGGTACGTAGAACGTATGCCAAGAGTGAGCAAAGTATCTTTAACACGTTTATCCATAATTTCCCCTCCTTTCGTTATTAATAACACTTAAAGGGCAGAAAATACAAAGGAGTGGAGCGAATTCTATGAAAACATATAGAATTCGACAAAGCGGAAACAGAAGCCTGTATGTCTCCGGATCTTTATGGGAATAATAGGAAGCAGCAGATAATGATATAAGGGAGGCAGATTATGAACGAATTTTTGACAAGTTATCTAGGCGGCATCATACCGGTAGCATTCAGGATTCAAAGTGGTGAGGAAAGCATGATCGTAGGAAGGGACCGGCCTGAGTTTACGGTCACGCTTAACGAAGATCTGGACAAGAAAGAATTGCTGACCAGTACTTCTCTGGCGCTTGGGGAGGCTTATATGAAGGAAGAACTGGAAGTAGACAGAGACTTATATGAAGTCTTGAATCTGTTTCTTGGACAGATGGGAAAGTTTAAGACGGATAAATCTGCTTTGAAAAAATTAATCCTTACATCAAAAGCAAAAAAGAACCAAGAAAAAGAGGTAAGGTCTCACTATGATATCGGCAATGAATTCTACCGTCTGTGGCTGGATGAAACGATGAGCTATTCCTGTGGATATTTTAAAAATGCAGAGGATACGCTGTATGACGCGCAGGTTAATAAGGCGGATCATATTCTGGAGAAACTGCAGCTTCAGGAGGGAATGACCTTGCTGGATATTGGATGTGGATGGGGATTCCTTCTAATGCGGGCCGCAAAAAAATATGGGATAAAGGGAACCGGCATTACGCTTAGCAAAGAGCAGTACCAGAAGTTTTCAGAGGATATCGAGAGAGAAGGCTTGAAGGACTGTCTGCAAGTCGAGTTGATGGATTACCGGGACTTGAAGCATAGCGGCGCCCAGTTTGACCGCGTGGTGAGCGTAGGGATGCTGGAACATGTGGGCAGAGGCAACTATGAATTATTCATGGAGAATGCGGAAGCAGTGCTGAAGCCGGAAGGGTTATTCCTTCTGCATTACATCAGCGCTCAGAAGGAGCATGAGGGCGACCCATGGATAAAAAAATATATTTTCCCGGGAGGAACGATCCCCAGCCTGCGCGAAATTATTGATATTCTTCCAGAATACGAATTCCACGTGCTGGATATTGAGAGTCTGCGCCGTCATTATAATAGAACCCTGCTTTGCTGGCGGGAGAATTTCCTGAAGCATAGAGCGGAGATTGCCAGAATGCAGGGAGAGGAATTTACCCGCATGTGGGAACTTTACCTGGCTTCCTGCGCAGCGACATTTAATAATGGAATTATTGATCTGCACCAGATCCTGGTCTCAAAAGGAATCAACAACAGACTGCCGATGACCAGGGTGGTATAAGCATAAGGGGGGATAGGCCGCATGCGCCGTCTCCCCTAATTGATTATTGATTTTCTATGGAATCTGTGCTAACGTATCCTATATTATCTATTCTATTTTGCCAGTAAGCTGGCGTCAGCAACTCTTCCGCGGATTCTGCGGGCCAATTCAATTTGAATGATGATATTTTAGAAGGGAGCAGTCTATGGGTAAGAACGACATAGCAGTAAAACAATGGCTTTCTGCAAAAGACCGGTTTGCAGATTTATTTAACATGATGATTTTCGGAGGCATCACGGTCGTGCATCCGCAGGATTTGGAAGATATGGAGGGAGAGGCAGATATCTTTGTTCCTGACAAGGCAGGAGGGGAGAGTGGGATAAAGCGTTATCGAGACATTGTAAAGCGATGGGGAAATACGGCGACGTTTGCGGTGATGGCTGTGGAAAACCAGGACAAGATTCATTACGCTATGCCAGTAAGGAATATGATATATGATGGACTGGCATATACCTCGCAGATGAATCAGATATGGGAGCAGCGCAGCGAGAATAGGGAAAAGATGTCGGATGCAGAATTCTTGTCCCGCTTTCGGAAAGGAGATCGCCTCTATCCAGTGATTACCGCGGTTCTATACTATGGGACAAAGCCCTGGGATGCAAGCCTTAATATTCATGGAATGCTTCGTCTGGATGACAGCAGCGGAAAATTCAGGCGTATCAAGGAATATATCCCGAACTATAGGATTAATCTGATTGACGCGGAAAGGCTGGAACGGACAGAACTTTTTCGCACGGATTTACAACAGATTTTTGGCATGTTAAAATACAGGGGAAAGAAGCGGGAATTAATTCGATACATTAATCAGCATAAAGACTATTTTAGTAATCTGGATCAGGAAACTTATCGTGCAGCCAGAGTATTCCTTAATTCTGAAAAGCAGCTGAAGGATATCGCAGGCGATGAAAAGGAGGCGATTGATATGTGCAAGGCATTAGAGGAACTATATGAAGAAGGTATGGAAAAGGGCATGGAAAAAGGCGAGGAACGATTGAACCAGTTGATAAAACGGCTGCTTGCGGATTCCAGAGAGGAAGAGATATCGAAGGTAGTGGGGGATAGGGAGTATCGCCAGCGGCTATATCACGATTTTCAATTATAAGTTGATACATAGACAGGAAGCGAGGCGGATGGAGAATGTCCGCTTCGTTTTTTATCGGCGTACTGTAATTGATAAAATAGAAATCAGCAGTAAAATTCATTGACAGGCTAGTAAACACTTGCTAAAATGAAGAAAAGGCTAGTACTTACTAGCAATAATCAGAAAGCAGGTGCATCGAATGGGAGAGTTTAATCTGGAGTCCTATCTGAGCAACGGAGTAGAAAATATCGTAAAAGGCGTTATGAAAGCCTCGGCCAAGAATCCTATGGCCAGCGTCTATATGATGCAGGCAGTAAAAGAAAATAAGCGGACAAGGCAGATGAGACAGAAAGCCGAGAGCGAGGGGAGGCACATTCCGCCCTTCCTGATTGCCAGCATTACCAGTCAGTGCAACCTTCACTGTAAAGGATGCTATGCCCGGGCAAATCACAGCTGCTGCGATGAAGAGGATGGCAAGGAAAAACTTCTGGATGCCGGACAATGGGAAGCAATATTCGAACAGGCGGCAGGGCTGGGGATCAGTTTTATCCTTTTAGCTGGCGGCGAGCCTTTTGTCAGGAAGGACGTACTTTATGCGGCGGGACGGCAGAAGAAGATATTGTTCCCTGTATTTACCAACGGAACTTTAATGGACAATGATTCTCTGGAAATGCTATCCAGGAACCGTAATCTGCTGCCAGTGCTGAGCATAGAAGGGAACGAGAGAACGACGGATGCAAGGCGCGGGGATGGCGTATTTTGTACATTAAAGCAGACGATGGAAGATCTGAAGTCAAGTGGGATCTTATTCGGGGCATCGGTAACCATACATAAGGAAAATGCGAAGGAGGTATTGTCAGAGGAATTCCTGGAGGATCTGAGGATGTCCGGCTGCAAAGCCGTTATCTATGTAGAGTATGTACCGGTTGACCATGCAAGCATGGAATTGGCATTTGATGATTCTGACAGGAAGGCCATGCAGGAGCGGCTTGCGGTACTTAAGGAAGAAGATGAGAAGATGCTGTACATAGCGTTCCCAGGAGATGAGAAAAGTTCCGGCGGATGTCTGGCGGCCGGAAGGGGGTTTTTCCATATCAATGCCAGCGGCGGCGCGGAGCCGTGTCCCTTTTCTCCATATTCCGATACCTGCCTTACAGAAGCATCTTTGGAAGAGGCGCTGGGGTCCCCTCTATTTAAAAGGCTTAAGGAAGAAGGAGCGCTGATGGGTGAGCACATTGGCGGGTGCGTGCTGTTTGAGCAAGAGAAAAAAGTAAAAGAACTGCTGGGAGGGAATCTTTAATGACAACGAGAGAAAGAATCGTGGATGAGGCGTTGACTCTGTTTTCAATAAAGGGCTTTAAAGGAACCAGCGTCAAGAATATAGCAGATGCGGTAGGAATTAAGGATAGTTCGTTGTATAAGCATTTTAAGAGTAAAAGAGAAATCTTTGATACGATTGTCCTAAAGATGCGCAAGAGGATGGAGTGCATGACAGAGCAAATCGGACTGCCGGATGAAGAAAAACTGGAAGAGGCCGCGAAGTTCTACGGCAGGATCACGCTTGAAGATTTGCAGGAGTTCAGCCGTAAGGCATTTCTCTTTTATCTGAAGGATGAATTCATCTCCCGATTCTGGCGACTGGCAAATATGGAGCAGTATCAGAATCCGGAGATATACGAGATTTACAGGCAAATATTCATGGAAGAAAGCATTGCGTACCAGAAGCAGCTCTTCAGTATGATGATACACAATGGCTCTTTTGCAAAAGGGGATCCGCAAATAATGGCAATCAGCTTCTATGCGCCTATCTTTTTTCTGCTGAGCAAATATAATGGCAGGGAAGAGGGCGTATCGGAGGCCCTTGACATCCTGGACAGGCAGATACAGGAATTTTACCAAATATACAGCCGGAGAAGCCAAGAGAAAGAATAGTCGAGAGCCGGCATGTCTCTGGCTCTCAGCCTTGCCGTAAGCCAGAAACGCCAAAGTATGTACAAGGAGTGGAAGCAGGAGCGGATTAAGAGGAAGAGAATCCCAGGATACAATTAGAGCCGATTGGAAGCAAAGGCTATATAGAACTGATGACAATTAAAAGAATAGGATGCCTGATGGATGTCCCTGAGCGGGACGTCCATTTTTGCAAAAATGTTATTAAAAATATTTTATCTGTACTATATTTTAATATTGACAATGGTGTGTGACACACAGTATAATGAAAACACAAGGAGGAGCCACTATGGGAGAAGAAAAAGATTTGATGCACAACCTGATATCGGAACTGCGCAGAGGAACCTTGATATTAAGCGTATTAAGCCAGCTCAGCGAGGCGAAGTACGGGTATGCCCTTGTGCAGAGCCTGGAGGAAAAGGGCGTGGAGATAGATCCCAATACCTTGTATCCGCTGCTTCGCAGGCTGGAGAAGCAGGGAATACTAACGAGCCAGTGGGATGTGGGCGAGTCAAAGCCGAGAAAATACTACAGCAGGACTCTTATGGGAGACGACATATTCCGGCGCTTAAAAGAACAGTGGGAACAACTGTCAGAAAACATGGAGCAGATATTGAGGGAGGAAGAGATATGACAGACAGGGAGAAGGAATTAGTCAACCGCTATGTCTATGAGGTGACAAAGAGGATCCCGAAAGAACAAAGAAACGAGATTGAAATGGAACTTCGGGAACTGATCGAAGATATGGCAGAAGGGGCGCCGCTTGAGGAAGTGTTCGTAAAACTTGGGGATCCGGCAGTATTTGCCAGGAAGTACAGGGAATATAAGAATTATGTCATCAGCCCTGAATACTTCGATAACTATGTCTGGGTGATGAAGATCGCGATTGCATGCATATGGGCAGGGCTGCTTATCGCCACGGCGGTGAAGTGCTTTATTGACTATCAGGATATCATCCGGATAGCCGGCGAGTTTATCAGTGACGCAGTCATGGCATCGTTAGCAATCGTTGGAACCGTTACCTTGATCTTTGCATTTCTGGAGAGACAGAAGATCAAAGTGGATTTGAAGCAGGAAAAGCCGTGGTCGCCGGATATGCTAAGCCCGATTCCAAATAAGAAGTCCAGGATCAGCAGAGGAGACTGTATCGCGTCCCTGATATTTCTTGCGCTGTTTAGCTGCCTGCTTATTTTTGCGCCGCAATTGATCGGAGCATATTCGGTAAACGGAAGGGATGTCTCATACGTGCCTGTCTTTAACCTGGGACGGTGGGATGTGATATTGCCGGTACTTCTTTTTGCGATGGCGGTGGGATTCTTCAATGAGATCATCCGCCTGATTTACGGATGCTACTGCAAGATGGTTTTGCTAAGCAGTATCGTGACCAATTGCATAGGTATCGTTCTTGCATTTATCGTGCTGAAGCTCCTGCCATTCTGGAATGCTAATTTCGCGCAGGAGGTTGCGACACAGTTTGATGATACATTTAAATTCAAAGTATTCTGGCAGAATAAGATGATTCTGGGGTGGGATGGAGACGTCCTGTCGAATGTCCTGCTGGCAATCATTGTGATCGCCTCTGTAGGCGAGATCATCACGACTGCGTATAAGACGGCCAGATATGGAACAGACAGATAGAAAAGAAGACACGCCTCCAGGATGCGATTCGCTTCCTAGGGACGTGTCTTTTGTTTTAGAATGCTTTCAAGGAATTACTGTGCCTTTGCAGCTTTTTCCTTTTTCACGATGCGGCTTAAGATAAAGGTAATGATAGCACAGAGTACTGCGGCAACCATTGCATAAGCCCATGTCATATTGTAGCCGGTCCTGCCGTAATTATCCATCCAGCTGCCGACTAAGGTATACATAAAGATGTCAGGCGTGTAGCCTAAGCAGGATGCAATACCAGATACACGGCCACTCATGTTGAGCGGGATGCCTGCATCGTCATGCACTGCGAAGTACTGGCTTCTTACGGCGTAGATAAAGAACAGGCCGACGAAGAAGTTTGCTACTACCATGACGCAGAGGCTGGCTTTTGATGGTACGACGATAAAGAGGCCGAAAGATAAAGCCAGACCGATACATCCGCCGATGATAACTTTAAAGCGGGATTTCAACTTATCTGCCAGGAAACCGCCGACAATACCGCCAGCACCCTGGATGAGGTAACGGATACCGCCGAGCGTAGCAGCTGATGCAGCGGATAATCCATAGAATTTCTGTGCAAATGTGGTTGCATATGCAATCAGTCCGTATACGCTGTAAGCAGTGAAGACGATTGCTACAAGCAGCCATACTCTCGGGATCAGGAGAGCCTTGAACATACCCTTTGTAACTTCTATAAAGGATTCGGAATTCTCTTCCTTCTTTGTATCTTCGATAAAGATAAAGTTAAGGATACCAATGATAATAACTACGATAGAGCATACTTTGATTGCTGCGGATGCTCCGGCAACTTCATCTGCAAAGTGAGTAAATGCAGCCGTCATACCGAATACAAGCAGAGCGTTCATAATACCTCTGAGTCCTTCCTGAAGTCCGAACAGACGTCCCTGCTCTTCCTCAGTACCGAGCATACGCGTTGCCTTGATGCATGCGGACCAGTAGGTGATAATAGTAGAGATACCCATAAGTACGAAGATAACACGGCTTATGGTATAGCCAGGGAATGTGGAGAACCAAAGTCCCAGGGCACCCGTTGCGATAAAGGAGAAAGTAAGCAGCTTTCTCGCTGAAAACTTATCGGCTATAATACCGCCTATAAAATAAGAGAAAAGTGACATTGTCGCATAACCGGATGATAACAGTCCCATCTGCGCGTTAGACAGGTTCATTGCATTCTGAATCGGTACATAGAAGGTTTCTCTTATGTACGGCAACTGAAAGATGATTCCGGCACCAGTTGCTAGAAGAAGCAGAGTGCCATACTTCTTAATAAAAGCTTTGTTCATGATTTCGCCTCCAGATTAACTATAATAATTTAGTGGTGATATGGCGCTGCAGTCGCCCTATCTGTTATGAATGTAACAAAAAAAGAGAAAAGTAATGCCTTGACAGCGTTACTTCTCTCCTCACTCTTTGTAACTAACACGAATCATAAAATATTTGTGAAAAAAAGTCAATCAAAAAACTAGTAAAAATTGAAATATAATCATTCTGCACAAAAACTATGATCCAATAATATGAAAAATAACCAATTGACATTTTGCGCAAAATGGTTTTATACTATATGCAGTTACCGAAAGAGATTTTCAGAGAAAAGTAACCAGCGTGGCAGGAGTTCCCTGCTCGTGTTGTGTTACTTTTCTTTTTTTATTCCCATTTATCTCCCACGGTGAAGAAGCAAAGAAAAATGCGTTATAATGAAAGGAGCCCAGAGTCATGGCAATTATTTCAAGAGAACAAATCGTAGAAGGATTAGTTGATATCCTTGGAAAAGATCAGGTCGTAACAGACGAGCAGGTATTAAAAGAAAGCAGTATCGACAGATACAGAAAATATGAGCAGGTATGCGAAGTATATACGCAGCCTATCCCGGCAGCAGTCGTATATGTTAAGAGCGCCGAGGAAGTATCAGAAGTGCTGAAATTCGCTAATGATAATGAAATTAACGTAGTGCCAAGGACAGGACACTCCGCGATCGAGGGCGGACTTGAGACAGCCCTTAAGGATTCTGTCGTAATCGACGGCTCTACTATGAATAAAGTAATCAAGGTAGATGAGTACAACATGCAGGTTACCTGCCAGTGCGGCGTACCGCTTCAGGAACTGGATGACATGCTCAGAGAAAGAGGACTTACGACAGGACATTCC
The DNA here is from genome assembly GCF_019597925.1 of [Clostridium] scindens. NCBI lineage: Bacteria > Bacillati > Bacillota > Clostridia > Lachnospirales > Lachnospiraceae > Lachnoclostridium > [Clostridium] scindens. The sequence goes on from NZ_CP080442.1 coordinate 670,577, forward strand.
CCACAGTCCAAGCCGCTTGCGCAGATGGGCGGACTGGTTGCTACAAGAAGTATCGGACAGTTCTCTACCCTGTATGGCGGAATTGAAGATATGATCGTTGGAATGGAAGCAGTATTCCCGAACGGCAAGATCTGCAGAATCAAGAATGTACCAAGACGTGCGGCAGGACCGGACATCAGACACATCATCTGCGGCAACGAGGGGGCGCTCTGCTTTATTACGGAAGTTACATTAAAACTCTTCAAATGGCAGCCGGAGAACAACCGCTATATCGGATACAAGCTGGATGACGAGCACATGAAACTTGGATTTGACTGCCTGCGCGAGGTTATGGTAGCAGGATATAAGCCATCTTTCGCAAGACTTTATGATGCGGCAGATGCGCAGCAGCACTTCAGCTCCTGGCTGGAAGAAGGCAAGGCAATCCTGATCTGGATGGCAGAAGGCCCGGCAAATATCACGCCTGCGATCGAAGAAGGCATCAAGGATTTGATGTCCAAGCATCCAGAACTGGAAGAAGTAGATCCGAAGCTGATCGAGAAATGGTATGGCGGACTGAACTGGGGACCAGAGCAGATCGCGGAAGAGAAGGAAGAAATCAAGGCTACCCAGAACATCGGCATTACGACAGAGGTATCCGGAAGCTGGGATAATATTTATGAAATCTACAAGACTGCATGTGACAGAATCATGGAAGAAGTACCGGATATGACTTTGATGGGAGGACACTCTTCTCACAGCTATATCAATGGAACGAACATGTATTTCGTATACTATTACAATATTGTAGACTGCGCTCCGGAAGAAGAGATCAACAAATATCATGACAGAATCAACCAGATTATCTGCGAGCAGGTTATCAAATACGGCGGATCCATCGTTCATCATCATGGACTTGGAAAGGCAAGAGCAAAATATGTAACAGAGGAGTATGGATCTTCCTACTATATGCTGAAGACTCTGAAGCAGGCATTCGATCCAAACGGCGTTATGAACATGGGAACATTGATTCCGCTGCGGAAATAATCCATGAAGATCTTAGGGTGTTTCAAAATAGTTCCGGATCTGGATTTCATTGCACAAGAAGACTGGATGGCAGATGGACAGCTTCAGGTAGACACTAGTTACGCAAAACTGCTGTGGAACTGTTTTGATGAAGGAGCACTGGAAATGATGTTAAAGCTTTCTGATTTATCAGAAGGCTTTGATGTCGTATATGAACTGAATGCGCTGACGGTCGGCAGGCTCCGTCATGAAACTTTTTTAAAGACCTTGTATGCGCTTGGATTTAGCCATGCTGTCAGGGTAGAGGCAGAAGAGGATATGGACTTAAGATTCTGCCCGGGCCTGATTGCAGATGTAACAGCAAAGTACGTAAAAGAGACTGCTTCTCAGGATGTGATCATTATGGGGACGCAGAGTTCGGATGGCAGCAACATGAAGACGCCGCTGCTTCTTGCAGAGAGGCTTGGGTGGCCGTGCATCACGCAGGTGACGGCGTTGGAACCCGTAGATGAGAAGCATCTGAGGGTAACCAGCCAGGAAGATGGAAGAACGGCGGTACAGATTGTAACGGTTCCCGTCGTGCTGGCGGTAGGAAATGCGCCTTGTGCCTACTTAAGGGTACCTACGCTGAAAGACAAGATGAAGTTTGGGAAAAGGCCGATCGAGCATATCAGCCTGGACAGGAAACTGGCGGAAAGCCAGAGCCGGAATGTAGAGCTTATGGAACTGGCGCCGATAGATGACAGCAGGGATACCATACGGATAGAAGGAGAGACGCCGCAGGAGAAGGCAGAGAAACTATATGAGACGTATCTGAAAGGAAGGCTTGAAAAACTATGAGATATCATTGTATTATAAATGCATATTCTGATGATGCCATCCGCCAGATGGAGGAATTCCATGCGTTCCAGGATGCCTTCCTGAAGGATGCCGAGCAGGGCGAGGCCTATATTCTTTGCCGCGGCAATGAAGATATAGAACTGCTTGCAAGGCGCATCGCTGAAAATGCGGTTACGGTGACTGGGCCGGACTACTCTCCGGAGGCAGTTCTGGAGGTTCTTGAACAAGAGGCAGATTCCGAAGACCTTTATATTTTCGGGAGCGGCTACAGCGGCATCGAACTTTCTGTAAGATTGTCCGAAAGACTTGGGGGAAGTTCCGTAACGTCCGTCCATGCCTTGGAATTAAAGGGATCTGTGACGGCAAGGAAGATGGTCTATGCAAACCATATGGAAGGCGCGTTTGCGATGAAGAAAGGGCCTTACTGTATCTCGCTTGCGAAAGGAATGGAGCGCAAGGAGGCACAGGAAGGCATGTTCCATATTGAGAGGGAACTTCGCTGCAGAAAGGGAAACGATTTTGTGGTTTCCAGGGAGACCATGAAAGAAGAGACAGCCGGAGGCCTAAGCGATGCAAAGATCGTGGTTGCGGCTGGTAGAGGAATTCGGAATAAAGAAAATGCAAGTTTCCTTGAGGAAACGGCAAAAGCCTTGGGCGGAGAACTTGGGGCAAGCCGTCCGGTGGCGATGAATGCCTGGACGCCTATGAGCAGGCTGATTGGCGTGTCCGGGGAAATGATCGCGCCGGAGGTCTGCATTACAGCGGGCGTATCCGGAGCCGCGGCGTTTTATGCAGGAATTGAAAAGAGCAAGTTTATCGTAGCAATTAATACGGACGAGCAGGCGCCGATCATGAAGAAGGCCGATGTGGCGATCGTGGACGATTTCATGCCAGTGATCCAATCCTTGCGCGAGATTGTAAAAGAGCAGAAGGATACGCTGGAGTAAGAATAAATGACAGGGGATGGGCATATGAGACAATTGATTTATCCGATGAAAGAACAATATGAAGAGTTTTTAATAGACGAGTCAAAATTTTCCGGATATGCGGACAGCATTTCTTTCCCGGAGAGCGCAGAAGAGATGCAGGAAGTGCTGCAGGAACTGAAAAAGGAACGGGTACCCGTGACCATTCAGGGAGGAAAGACTGGAATTACCGGAGCAGGCATTCCAAGAGGCGGACATGTCATGAACCTGTCTCATATGAATAAAGTGAAAGACAGTGTCCTGCTGGAGGACGGGACCGGGCTGATCACCGTGGAGCCCGGTATTAACCTGATCGATCTTGGGAAAGAGATTGCCGCGCGGTTCAGGAAGACCCCCTTATTCTGGCCTCCGGATCCTACCGAGAGTTCTGCCACGGCAGGCGGCATTGCGGCGACGAATGCCCAAGGCATCTGTCGGCTTTTATATGGACCAAGCAGGGATTACATCGCGTCTTTAAAACTTATGAATAGCGATGGAGAGATGATGTTGATAGAAAAAGGGCAGAAACTGACCCTTGCGTCAGGCAGGGAAATCGACCGGATGGATGCGGTACTGGGAAAGGAAGGAATCACCGGGGCAATCTGCGAACTGACGCTGAAACTGATCCCGAAGCCGCAGAGCCAGTGGGGGATTGCGTTTTTCTTTGGCAGCAGCGAGGATGCAGGAAGGTTTGTCGACATTCTTAGGCTCGACATGCCGCAATGCGAGCATGCGAAGGTAGCTGCGGTAGAATACATTGACCGGATGGCGATGAACCTGATCGAGGAGCATAAGGCTACAATGACGAAGATCAAGGAACTGCCGGATATCGGGGAAGAGACACAGAGCATGGTCTATATAGAACTGCACGGAGACGAAGAGAAAATAGAGATCCTTGCCGAGTCCTTGATGGAATCGGCGATGGTATGCAATAGCGACCCGGAAGAAGCTTGGGCCGTATCCGGCGAGACGGATGTGGAAAAAATGCATGCGTTCCGCCATGGAGCCGCAGAGACATCCAATTTGTATATCGAGAAAGCGCGGCAGATGGATGCGCGGATCACCAAGCTGGGAACAGACATGACGATATCCGGCACGCCATTTTCAGATATCCTTTCTTATGTGGAAAAGGAACTTCACGATGCTGGATTAAAGGGCAGCGTATTTGGTCATGCGATGGAAAACCATCTGCATGTAAATATACTTCCTGAGAATTACGAGGAATACGAGGCAGGTATCCAGTTGATACGCAGATGGGCATCGCAAGTGAGCGAACATCAGGGAAAAGTGGTCGGCGAACACGGAATCGGCAAGCTGAAGTTGGAAATACTGGACGGATTCGTGCCGGAGCGCTATACAGGGCTTTGTAAAGAATTAAAAAGGCAGCTGGATAAAGACAGCCTTTGGAACAATGGAAATATATTTAAAGAAGAGGAGGCTGCCATATGAAGATCGCAGTATGCATGAAGCAGGTGCCAGCGGCCTCCGAAGGGAATATGGATCCTGAGACAGGCGTGCTCCTCCGGGCAGGGCTTCAGGCAATTGTAAATGTATATGATCTGGCGGCCTTGGAGGCCGCCCTTAAAATAAAGGAAACATACGGTGCAGAAATCCATGTATTCACGATGGGACCACAGAAGGCAGAAAGCGTGCTTCGGGAAGCATTTGCCATGGGGGCGGATGAAGGGTTCCTGATCTGTGATAAGGCCTTTGCAGGCGCCGACGTGCTTGCCACATCCTATACGCTGATGCAGGCCATAAAGTCAGCGGGAGATTATGATCTGATCCTGTGCGGCAAGCAGACGACCGACGGCGATACCGCCCAGGTAAGCGGCGCGCTGGCAAGGTGGATGGACATGCCGCATGCAAGCTGGGTGGTCGAAATTGTAAAAGTTCTTCAAAACGCAGTCGAAGTGAGATATAATATGGATAGCCGGACGCTATCGGCACGGGTTGCATTGCCCTGCCTGCTGTCTGTAGAGAAGGATTCCTTCGTGCCAAGGATGCCATCGCTTAAACTCAAAATCAGTGGAAAAAAGAAAGAGATCCATCTGCTGGGGATCCATGATTTTATAGATCAGGAAGAAGAGCATTATGGCCTAAAAGGCTCAGCCACAAGAGTGAAGAAGATATTTCCGCCTGAGCGTACGAAGCGTCAGGACGTAGCAGCATTGGAAAGAAAAGAGGCGGCGGAATATATTCTGAATATCTTAGCTGTGGACAGGCAGGAGGAACAGAGATGAGACAGGCAAATATAGAGGAATGGTCTAAGATCCTGGTATATATCGAGTGCAGGAAAGGGAAGATACACCCGGTAGGACGCGAGTTGATCGCAGAGGCGTCAAGGCTTGCAAAAAGGCTTGATATGCCGGTCTATGCGGCAGCGATAGGCAGCGATCTGGAGGAGATAGAGGGGCAGTTAAGCGGCTGTCCGCTTGAGAGGCTCTATCTATACGAAGCGGCGGATGAGTATACTCCGCTTGCATATGAGAAGATCCTGGCGGATTGTATCAAGGAGATTAAGCCTTCCATCGTCCTGATCGGTGGAACTTCTGAAGGAAGGGCGCTGGCGCCCAGGCTTGCGGTTGCTTTTGAGACTGGCTTGACAGCGGACTGTACTTCCCTTGAGATTGATGAGGAGGGCAATCTGGTGCAGATCAGGCCTGCGTTTGGCGGAAATGTGATGGCCAGCATTGTGACGCGCTTTACAAGGCCTCAGTTTGCCACAGTAAGGCCTGGGGTGATGGAGCCAGCGTGTATAGAAGGACAGCCGGCTCCGAAGATCATTAGAAGATCGGTGCATGCTGATAAAGATGCATTTCAGATTCTGGAAGTAAAAGAGGCGAAGGCTACAGAGAGCATTGCGGACGCGCATATTCTTGTCGTGGCAGGAAGAGGCGTCAGGAAGAAAGAGGATCTGTCAATGCTTGAAGAACTGGCAGTCCTTCTTGGAGGAAGACTTGCCTCAAGCAGGGCCCTGGTGGAGAAGGGATGGATGCCTGCCAAGTGCCAGATCGGCCTGTCAGGCAATACGGTGAGCCCGCAATACATCATTACCTGCGGGGTATCGGGAACCGTTCAGTTTATGGCTGGCATGAAGCATGCCAAGAATATCATCGCGATCAATACGGATCCGGATGCGCGAATATTCGAGATTGCCCACTATCCTGTACTTGGCGATCTGTATGAGATCGTGCCGGAGATGATCGGGCGGTTAAAGGCAAAGAAAGGCGATGATGTTGCTGAAACTTAGATATCAATTAACAAAAGATGAGATAGAGGAAGCCTTGCTGGATCTGAACTGGAGAAAGGAAGGCGTTTTCCGCAGTATAAATCTATGGGCTATGAGTCTGATTGGCGTTCTTTTGCTGATCGGATATATGAGGAATCCCGGGCAGTTCTTTCTGTTCCTGCTTTTGCTGCTTGACATACTTCTGCTCCTATATATGGCATATGGGACTGCGTTCCTAAGAAAAAGAAGGGCTGGGAAGATCGCGGCCAAGGAGGGGGAATACCGGATTGAGATCACGGAGTCATATGTCGTGGTAGGAGATGCGTCTAAAAAGACAGAGTTATCCGGCAGAAAACTTCAGTTTCTTTGTTCCGAGCATGTATTGGTCATTCGGCTGGACAGAGAAGTTGTTACGATTCCCCGGCGGATATTGACGGAAGACGAGTATGAGGCGATAAAAAGAATCGCTGGACGATACAAAAGTAAATTTATAAATATAATGACGGGAAAGGAGTAACAAGATGGAAACAGAAGCACAAGAGAAGACCGTGAAACTATCGTTGAGGAAAGGAGTATTCTTTCCGCCCTGGCTATTACTGGTGGCAATGGTCGTAGTGAGCCTTACGAACGGCGAAGCCTTTATGGCAGGACTTAATACGGTGACAAATTGGATACTGGGCAACTTTGCGTGGGCATTCAACCTGACGACGCTGGCCTGCGTGATCACCGTTATCATGGTATACTTTTCCCCGCTTGGAAAGGTGCGTATCGGGGGAAGCAAGGCAAAGCCTATGATGCGGTTCATCGATCTGGTGTGGATCACGCTATGCACGACGGTTGCGGCAGGCATACTGTTCTGGGCATGTGCAGAGCCGCTGTATCATATGTACGCGCCTGCGGCAGTAGAAGGAGTGGAAGCAGGAACAGCCAGTTCCGCCCTGTTTGCTATGAAGACGATGTTCCTGGAATGGACCTGGTCTCCATATGCGATCTATACCGTAGCAACCCTGATCTTCGCGTTCGTATTCTACAATATGAACCAGTCCTATTCCATGGGATCTGCGCTGGTGCCGGTCTTTGGAGAAAAGATAAAGAAATACAACGGAGTCGTGGATGTCATCTGCCTGTTTGCCCTTGTAGCCGGAATGGCCGCATCGCTTGGAACCGGCACGATGACGATTGGGGGCGGCATCGAGAAGGTGTTTGGCATCAAGAGCGGCCCTGCGGCGTGGGGCGTGATTATCGCCATAATCGTGACCACGTTCATCATATCAAGCATCTCAGGGATCATGAAAGGCATTCGGCTTTTGTCGTCTATCAATGCCAAGGTATATATGGTTCTTCTGCTGTTCCTGTTCGTATTCGGGCCTACGGCATTCATGCTGAACTTTTCCGTGGAATCATGGGGCGCTTATATCCAGGACTTTTTCAAACTGAGCCTGATGACAGGAGATGTATTCCAGGATAGTTGGGCAAAGAGCTGGCCAATCTTCTATTGGTGCAACTGGCTGGCCTGGACGCCGATAACCGCGGTATTCCTGGGAAAGATCCTGAGGGGCTATACGATCAAGGACGCGATTAAGTGTAACTTTGTCATTCCTGCAATTTTCAGTACTATCTGGATGGGACTTTTTGCGACGGCTTCCATTTATTATGAATTGAATGGCGCAGGAATGTATGATATATTGACGAGTAAAGGGGCAGAGTCTGTGGTATATGCCGTATTTGACCAGCTGCCGCTTTCCATGATCGTGATCCCGTTCTATCTGTTCATCGTATTTATATCATTTGTCACAGCATCCGACTCTAATACGAATGCCATGGCAGGATTGTGCATGAGCGGCATTACGCAGGATGAGCAGGAGTCCCCGGCATGGCTTAAGATCGTGTGGGGCATCTCTATCGCGCTTATGACGTGGCTGCTGATCAGTTTCGCGGGAATCGACGGAATCAAGGCAGCATCGAACCTTGGCGGCTTCCCGAATATGTTCCTGATCATCATTATGATCATTGGATTATGGAAATTAAGCCACAATCCGAAGAAGTATGATGTACACAAAGAAGATTATGACAGCAGCGGGCGGCCGATTGAATCGCCACGGCTGCCAGTTGAAAAGGAGTAAGACGATATGTCTTTGACAAAAGAATACTTTATGGAAGCAACAGAAGCCTGCCCGGTTATTCCGGCCATCAAGAATGACGAATGGCTGGAAGGCTGCAAGGAGTCGGAATGCGGGATTGTCTATATCATTTACGGAGATATCTGCACGATTGCAGATATCGTGGATAAAGTAAAAGAAATGGGCAAGAAGGCAATCGTACATGTGGATCTGATTTTAGGCTTGTCATCTAAAGAGATCAGTGTGGACTTTATTAAGAAGTATACGAAGGCGGACGGCATCATAAGCATGAAGCCGACGCTGATCAAGCGCGCCAACGAACTGGGCATGTTCACGATACAGCGGTTCTATATGATGGACGCGCTTACCTATGCGAACATCGTCAAGCATGTCAAAAACTGTAACCCGGATGTGGTCGAGTTCCTGCCGGCGGGATTGCCCAAAGTCATACAATATCTACTGGAAGAGATTGACAAGCCGGTGGTAGCAAGCGGGCTGATCCTGGACAAGGATGATGTCATGGGGGCCCTAAAGGCCGGCGCATTTGCAGTATCGACCACCAACCGGGAAATGTGGGACTGTTAGGAAGAAGGAGAATGAAATGAAAGCAGACATTGAATGTCATGGATGCTGCGTCCGGAAGGCAGAAGGGCTTCTGGAACAATACCAGGTGCCGGATGAGAAGAAGGAACAGGTCATGGAGGCGGTTTTAGAGACGGTGAAAGGGGCTGGGGCAGAAGAATCCGCCCCGGTGATGATGGCTCGCGTTATGAGGATATTGGAGTCAGAAGTGGGCATTACGGATGCCTATGATATCCCGAAGCAAAGATACAATGAACTTCTTTTAAGCAAGGAAGATGGAATATGCCAGGAGATACGACAGGAGAAGGATCCATTCTTTGCGGCCCTGCAGTATGCCATTACAGGGAATTATATTGACTTTGGAGCAATGGCGGATGTCAATGAGGAGAAATTAAACGAACTGCTGGCAGATCGCCACAGCGTTACCCTTGATGCCGAGGAGACTGCCTTGCTTAGAAAGGAATTGGCCTGCGCGAAGAAACTGGTGTATATTACAGACAATGCGGGGGAGATCGTGCTGGATAAGGTCTTTATCCGCGTGATTGAGGAAATATTTCCGGAACTGGACATTACGGTGCTGGTACGCGGCGTACCGACCCTGAATGATGCGACGGTGGAGGATGCCGAATTTGCCGGGGTGGATCAGCTGGCCCGCATACTGCCAAATGGCACGGATATCCCGGGAACGCCTCTTGAGGAGATCAGCCAGGAGGCCTTAAAAGCAATCGATGAGGCAGATCTTTGCATTGCCAAAGGACAGGGGAATTTTGAAACTTTGCGGGGATGCGGCAGGAACATATATTATCTGTTCCTGTGCAAGTGCCAGCTTTTCGTGAAGAAGTTCCAGGTTGAGCGCTTCACCCCGGTACTTAGTAATGAAACAAGAATTGTGCAATATGCATAAAAGCCACCCCTCGCTTTTAACAACAATCACGATATTGACAAATGAATTAACTAGACTTAAAATAGACGTAGTTACTAAAAGAGCGGAAGAGAGAGTAACTTTTACCCACGGCAAGTGGGTGGAAGTTGCTCTCTTTTTGTTCGGGGCTTCTATTGTGCGCAGGTAGAATCCGGAAGGCTCTTTTTAATAAAAATAATGTCAAGAGTATATGGAGGTACAAAAAATGAGTTTGAATATTAATGATTTTTCTATGGATTTCTTTTCACTGAAGGGTAAGAATGCAATCGTAACAGGCGGAAACAGCGGACTGGGACAGGCATTCGCACTGGCGCTTGCAAAAGCAGGAGCAAACATCTTCGCATTTGCATTTGTAGATGATGACGGAACAACCAAGAAACTGATCGAAGACTGCGGCGTAAAATACACATTCATGCAGGGGACCTGACAGAAGACGGAATGTGCGACAAAGTAGCAGAGAAGTGCGTAGAGACCTACGGAAGCATCGACATCTTAGTAAACTGCGCAGGCATCTGCAAGATCGCAGACGTACTTGACTTTGGCAGGGCAGAGTGGGATCCGATGATCGCCATCAACCTGACAGGCGCATTCGACTTAAGCCACGCGGTTGCGAAATACATGATCCCTCAGAAGAGCGGAAAGATCATCAACATCTGCTCCCTGTTCTCCTTCCTTGGCGGACTTGGATCACCGGCATACGCCGCTATGAAGGCAGGACTTATGGGTCTTACCAAGGCTTATGCTGACGAACTTGGAAAATATGGCATCTCTGTAAATGGAATCGCTCCTGGATATTTCCAGACAGCAATGACATCTGGTACAGGAAGCGCCAACGATGAGAAATATAACAAGATCAAAGATCATATTCCGGCTGACCGCTGGGGCGAGAGACAGGATCTTATGGGCGCGACTGTATTCCTTGCAAGCCATGCTTCCGACTATGTAAACGGAACCGTGCTGGTAGTTGACGGCGGATACCTTGTAAGATAATTATTTGAATCAAATAACACGAAGAAAGAGGTTTGGATCATGAGTGAGAAATATATTATCGGAATCGATGAAGGATCCCAGAGTGCAAAAATTCTTATATTTGACACTAAGGGAAATATTGTATGCGAGGCAAAGCACGCATTAAAGCCATATAACCTTCCGAGGCCGGGCATCGTAGAGCATCCGGATGACGACTGGTGGGATGCGATCTGCGAGGCAGGAAAGAAATGTATGGCGAAGTTCGAAGGGAATAAAGAAGACATCGTAGGAATCGGACTGTGCACGATCCGTTACTGCCGTGCTTATCTGAAGGCCGATGGCACGCTGGCTCAGCCAGCGCTCAGCTGGATGGATATCCGCGTGGCGCACCCTTACGAGCATACCAACCCAGATGTAAAATACATCGTGGCATCCTCCGGCTATATTACTCATCGCCTGACCGGAGAGAAGAAGGACACGGTTGCGAACTATGAAGGCGTATGGCCAATCGACGTGGACAACTGGGGCTGGTCAGAAGATCCGGCCGCATATGAGGCAACCGGCATGCCAAGAGAGATGCTCTTTGACCTGGTAATGCCGGGAGATATCCTTGGATACGTCACGAAGGAAGCGGCAGAAGCCACCGGCTTCCCACAGGGACTTCCGGTTGTGGCAACATCAAATGACAAGGCGGTAGAAGGACTGGGAACCGGATGCATGGGCGATACGACGGCGTGTATCTCTCTTGGTACCTATACGGCAGCCATGATGGAGGGAAAAGAGAACTTAAAGGATACAAAATGCGTATGGCCGAAGTTCTCCTGCGTTCCGAACAAATACCTCTATGACAGCAACGGAATCCGCCGTGGAATGTGGACCATCAGCTGGTTCAGGGATATCCTTGGGGACAGTTACATCAAGGCGGCCAAGGAGAAAGGCTTATCTGCGGAAGAACTGCTAAGCGAAGAAGCAGAGCAAGTACCAGCAGGTTCTGACGGCCTGATGACGGTGCTTGACTGGCTGGCACCAGTGGACGCCTTATATAAGAAGGGCGTAATGATCGGCTTTGACGGAAGACATACAAGAGGCCATATCTACCGCTCTATTCTGGAAGCAGTTGCACTGACGATGAAGAAGCATGTAGATGATATGTGCGATGAGCTGGGCGTCAGTCTCGACAAGATCATCATTACCGGAGGCGGTTCCAATAGCGACTTGTTCATGCAGATATTCGCGGATGTATTCAATATCCCATCTGTGCGTAACGAAGTAAACGGAGCAGCAGGGCTTGGCTCTGCGATCTGCGTAGCTGTTGCGGCAGGCGTATATGGCAGCTTTGACGAAGCGGTTGCCAATATGGTAAGGATTAAGGACGCATTCCAGCCAGATCCGGAGAAGGTGGCATTTTATGAGAAAATGTTCCCAATCTACACGGATATAACGAAGCATACGGACGAAGTACTGAAGAAGTCTTACGAACTCTTCCAATAATTTTATATGAAGCCACTTATCTTGATCACGAATGACGATGGCATCCATTCGCCGGGCCTTGCAGCTGCGGCATGTGCGGCGGCAGATCTTGCGGATATCTTGATTGTCGCCCCGCACACCCAGCAGACAGGTATGGCAAGAGCATTTCCAAGAACCGAGGATGCCGGGATAATAGAAGAAGAATGGATACAGATTAATGGGCAGAAAGTGAGGGGCTATGGGGTTCATGGCTCCCCGGCTCTTGCCGTTGCGCATGGCGTGCTGGAACTGGCAGAGCGAAAGCCCGACCTGTGTATCAGCGGCGTCAATTATGGCGAGAATATGGGAGCCGTGCTTACATGCAGCGGCACGCTGGGAGCGGCATTTGAAGCCATAAGCCATGGCATTCCCGCCATCGCCATATCCCTGGAGGCAGAACTTGCCATCCAGCGATCCAATGATTTCAGGCAGACAGACTGGGATGCGGCTAAGAGGATGCTTCATTCATGGATAAGCCGGGTGTTGGATAGAGGGATGCCGGAGTATGTAGATCTGATCAATATCAATATGCCGGCGGGCAGCGGACATCCTGACGAATTTAGGATCACATCCTTAAGCAGGCAGAATTATTTCGAATTCATTCGGCCAAAGGCCAGGAATTTAAAGGAGCCCTTTGCGCTTAAGTCCAGGCTGTCTGTAGATATGGATACGCTGGAAAGAGATAGTGATATCTATGCGGTGTATGTGGATCGGATTACCTCTGTCACGCCGATCAATATGAATATGTCCATAGGTTTAAAAGAAACGATGGTGGAGAAATATATGTAAAGAAACAGGCCTTTTTTAGAGGCCTGTTTTTACTGTTATTTCGATTGACTTTAAAGGGCAATTTGATATGATGGAGTTAACAATAGATTTTGTTAATACAATTTATTCCGGAGGCGTACATGCAAAAGAGAATCTTTCCTGTCTTATTAACGGTGGCACTGGTATTTTCCAGCATTTTCTCCCTTTTTTCCTTACATAATCTTCAGGGCAATGCAAAGGTGATTAACTATGCGGGAGTCGTGCGAGGGGCAACCCAACGGCTTATTAAGCAGGAATTAAACAATTTCCCCAATGATGCGCTGATTGAGAAACTGGACGGTATCATTGATGAACTTCAGACCGGAAGAGGAGAGCATGGCCTGATCCGACTAAACAGCAGCCGATTCCAGGATCTTATAGCAAAGATGGAAGCGGACTGGGAGCAGTTAAAAGAAGAGATCTATGCGGTACGTTCAGGGGGAGACAGCGAAAAACTTTTTAAGGACAGCGAGGCGTACTTTGAATTGGCGGATGATGCCGTCTTTGCGGCAGAGCAGTATTCCGAAAAAAGCGAGTTTATCGCAGAGAAAGGCCTGCTTATTCTAAACTGCGCGTTTGTCCTGATGATCATCTTTCTGTACATTTATAATAGCAAGCAGTTAAAAAGGCAGACTGCCCTTCGGGAAGCAGAGGAGGAAAACCAGAGAAAACAGGAAAAACTGTCCCGGATGCAGGAAGCACTTCGTTACCCTCTCAATGAAATCTCGGAACTTTTATACATTTCTGATCCAAACACCTATGAACTTCTGTTTCTGAATACTGCAGGCATGGAAACCTTCCATGTGGATTCTTTGGAAGGCAGGAAATGCTATGAGGTCCTGCAGGGAAAAGAAGCACCCTGCGAGTTCTGCACCACGCATCTCCTTAGAGAAGGGGAAAACTATACGTGGGAATTCACCAATCCGCTGACGAACCGGCACTACCTTCTGAAGGACCGCCTGATTGAATGGGAGGGACGCAATGCCAGAATGGAGATAGCCTTTGACACCACGGAGTCGGAAAAGGAGAAGATGCAGTTAAAGTATACGATGGAAGCGGATCAGATGGTAACAGACTGCGTACGTACCCTGTATCAGAGGAGCGACATCCGTATAGCGATCCCCCAGGTCCTGGAAAAACTAGTAAGCTTCTTATCCGCGGACCGGGCTTATATCATCCATATCAGGGAAGGGCTGATGTACAATGACTACGAGTGGTGTGCCAAGGGAATTGCTCCCCAAAAGCAGGCTTTGCAGGCAATGCCCGTAGGATTGATAGACCGGTGGATTCCTTTCTTTGAGAAAAAGGAGTGCGTAGTCATCGAGGACCTGGAGAAACTTAAGGATTCCGCGCCTGAAGAGTACCGTATCCTTAACGGACAGAAGATTAAGAGCATTGTGGTGGCGCCATTAGAGCAGGATAGGGAATTGATTGGCTATCTGGGAGTGGATAACCCGCCCCCGGAAAGAATTACAAATATCGGTCCTCTGCTTCAGACGCTAAGTTATTTCCTGATGCTGGCCAGGCAGCATTCAGAGAGCCAGCAGCAACTGACTCATCTCAGTTACTTTGATGTTTTGACCGGGTTCTATAATAGAAACCGGTATATAGAGGATACGCAGGAACTGAATCATATGGAGGCCTCATTGGGAATCGTATATCTGGATGTAAACGGACTCAAGGATATTAACGACAAGTATGGCCATGAATTCGGAGACAAGGTTTTAATCGAGTGTGCCAGACGAATGAAGGTGGTATTTAAGGATGCTAACTTCTATCGGATTGGAGGAGATGAGTTTGTCATTATCTGTCCGGGAATAGACCAAGAGGCCTTTCAGGCGCTTCTGCGGGAATTGAAGGCCCAATTTCGCAAGGATACGAATTATCAGGCTGCGATCGGCGCGCAATGGATGGAATCCATCGATAATATAGGCCATATTATTGCGGCTGCGGATGCCCATATGTATGAAGATAAGAGGGCCTTTTACCACAGGCATCCGGAATCAAACCGATATAGACATTACAATGATCAGATTCTCCGGCTGGCGGACGAGCAGGCGCTGAAAGAAGAGTTAGAAAAGGGCCGTTTCGCCGTTTATCTGCAGCCGAAGATATCGTCTGCAAATTGTAGGGCCGAGGGGGCAGAAGCCCTTATTAGATATTGCCCGGATAAAGATACCCGGGTGATGCCGGATAAGTTTCTGCCGCTTTTGGAGGAATTCGAGATAATCAGCCTGATCGACTTCTTTGTATTCCGGTCTGTCTGCGGCAGGCTAAAGGAATGGATGGAACAAGGAAAAGAAATATTTCCGGTATCCGTTAATTTTTCCGGCGCATCACTGCGGGAACCGTCTTTTGTAGAGCAGCTTACAGAAATCTGCCGCAGCAATGGAGTTTTGGAAAAGTATATGGAGATAGAAGTCACAGAAAGAGTACATGATGTGGATGGTCTGGATATGAAAGCGGTGATAAAGGAACTGCGAAGCGCGGGATTTACGGTTGCAATTGATGATTTTGGGACAGAATACGCCAACCTCTCGCTTCTGTCGGAAGTAGACTTCGATATACTGAAGCTTGATAAGAGCATGATTGACCATATAACTACGAACCCCAAGTCCAGAGCGGTTGTGGAGACCGTCTCCAAAGTCTGCCATAAACTGGGGATCTGCATGGTGGCTGAGGGGATTGAGGAGGAGGAACAGTTTGAGATTCTGCGTGACTTCGGCGTGGAACTAATACAAGGATATCTTTTTGGAAAGCCGGTTAGTATAGAAGAATTTGAGCAACGCTATATGGATTGATTAAAGAGCGAGGCTTTATTGGGCATTTATTATTTTATATTTGGGCTGGTCAGGCTCCCGGGATGGACGGAACGAATCGTTTAATTCGTGTCAATTTGAGACGGTTGAACGCTTTCGTTCCTTTTTTGTGCAATTATTCCGTGATAGCATGAAAATAGAAGATAAATTCGGTGAATATGCTTAAAACAAAGACAAAGGGGGATGGAATGGAACTATTTGACGCAATCATTCGAAGGACCAGAGAGTACTTGTCTGCGTACAGCCCTCGGCGATACCCATATGACGCAAAGAAGTGCTGGAAGGAGACGGCATCCGGAGAAATGATCCTGCTTCGGGACGCTGCTTACGAACTTGGCGGAGGGAACTGCGAATCGGTCAACTATACCTGCGCGACTTCAGACCAGGAATTACTTATGGAGAATGAGATCTTGCTGTTTGGAGAGGACCTTCCGGAGTTAAAGCAGGACACTTCCTTTGCGAGGATCGTATTCTTAAGGACGGACGCCGCGGATAACTTTGAGGGAGAGGATGAACTATATCGCTTTGTAAGGGAACTGGAATATGTCCGCTACCATATTTTCCCCAAGGGGTATATGGTGCGGACATCAGCCAAGAGCAGCCGGGAGCAGGCAAGGGTCAGCAAGGATGCCATAGGGGCAGGAATCAATTTTGAGAGGCTTGGAAGCGCCTATATCAGGAAATA
The DNA here is from genome assembly GCF_019597925.1 of [Clostridium] scindens. NCBI lineage: Bacteria > Bacillati > Bacillota > Clostridia > Lachnospirales > Lachnospiraceae > Lachnoclostridium > [Clostridium] scindens. The sequence goes on from NZ_CP080442.1 coordinate 687,032, forward strand.
TCTGAAGAATCCCAGGGTAAGGAATGTGCAGGTTCTGTTCCTGACGGGGATGAAGGAACTAGAGCCCTTTCTAAAAGAGGCGCAGCAAACGGATGCGGTCACGGGGGCGCTGAACCATATTTTGCAGGGAATGCCGATGAATTGCAAGACCTGCGATCTGAAGACAATCTGCGATGAAGTGGATGGGATGCGCTCGCTGCACCAGAAGAACAGGTAACAGAATGCCAAGAAAAGAAAAAGGAGAGAGCAATGGAAGGAAATGCAAAGGTAATTGCCGTAACAGGAAAAGGAGGCGTAGGGAAGACCTCCCTTGCGGCGGGGATGGTACGCAGGCTTACGCAGAGATATCCAGACGCAAAGATCCTGGCGATTGACGCAGACCCCGCTGTAGGGCTTGCGACTGCGCTGGATGCCAAGGTTAAGGAGACGCTGGATGATATCCGGCTGGAGATTACGCAAGGAGTCTCGGAAAAGTTAAAAGATACGCAGGATATCCTCTCAGAGGCCAGATTCCGCCTGCTGGACATGATGGATGAGGAAAAAGGATTCGCGTTTGTGGCGATCGGGAGGCCGGAATCATCGGGATGCTACTGTGCGATCAACTCCTACTTAAGAGACGTGATCTCCATGCTGGCAGGCCAGTTTGACTATGTGGTGATAGACGGGGAGGCTGGCATCGAGCAGGTGAACCGGCGGGTGATGGAACAAGTCACTCATCTTCTGCTGGTGACGGATCAGAGCAGAAAAGGCCTGCAGGTGATCCAGACGATCAAGGACGTGGCAGACCGCCTGGTAATGTATGAGAGGCTGGGAGTAGCGGTAAACCGGATTACGCAGGATGTGATCCCTTTTGGAAACCCCTTCCCGGATGCGCCATTTGTAGAGATCCGAAATGATGAAGCCCAGATTGTAAATGACATTCAGGGGAAAAGCGTGTTTGAACTTCCGGAGGAATGCGAACTTTTAAAAGGAGCGGACGGAATACTGGATGCATTGGGAATTTGAAAGGAGGCGGTAAGTCCATGAAAGATTTGAAACATCTGTATGCTTTGGAACAGCAGTTGATGGAGTGTAACAATGATATGGTGAAAGAGGCCTGCGAAAACGGGAAGATTGCCGTGGGGGACGTCTGCAGCATGATCCCGGAAGTACTCTTGAACCTGCCCGGATGCTTTTCCGTGCGTCTGCGCGCGCCGCGAACAGGCTCCATAGAGATCGGCACATACTACATGACCAGCCTTCTGTGCGAGTATTGCCGAGCCCTGGTGGAGCGGGCAGTGGAAGGGGACTATAATTTTCTGGACTGCATCATTGCCCCGGATGCCTGCGCGGCTATGAACCGGTGCGTGGAGAATATAGATCTTCTGAAAACTTGCGAAAAAGAGAAGTTCTTCATTACGTATTCGGATGTTCCCATGAAGTCGGATGAGACGGCGCTTAAGCATTATGTGAAACAGATGCGCCTAAGAGTGCTGGAGCCTCTTCATAACGTATATGGGATAGATATCTCGCAGGAAGCGCTTCTTAGCGCGGTCAGGCAGCACAATAGGGTATGCAGCCTGATCAATCAGCTGGGAGAATTCCGGAAGGAAGAGAAGCCCCGCATTACGGGATATGAGTTCTATCTCCTATGCCTGGCAACCTATTGCTGCCCGAAGGATGCGCTGATACCTATCCTGGAAGAGACGCTTGAGGAAGTCAAGGAACGCGAGCCGGACGAGGAGAAGCCATACCGCATCCGCGTGGTACTGGCCGGGTCTGAGATTGACGACCTGGATTTTGTGAAACTGATTGAAGACAATGGGGCGATGGTGGTTGCAGACCGGCACTGCTTTGGCTCTTTCCCGGGAAGGGAAGAGATTAAAGTCCGGGAAGGGGAAGATCTGCTGACCCAGATCTGCCGCCACTATATGGTCACCGGGCAATGTCCGAGATTCATGAATACAGAAAAGATCGAAGAACGCAAGGACTATGTTGACAGGCTGGCAAAGGAATACAAGGCGGACGGGATCATCTACGAGCAGATGAAGTTCTGCGACTATTGGGGCTATGAGAGGATGGTGGCCAGCCATATCATGCACGAAGAATATGGATATCCGGTGCTTTCCATCGACCGTCCTTATGTAGTAGGGAGTTCCGGGCAGCTGCGGACAAGAGTGCAGGCCTTTGTGGAAAGCGTAGAGATTAAAAAGATACAAGGAGGGAGATAGATGGGCAGAAAGATCAACAGTGAGAAGCTGGGCAGGCTCTACTGCGGCAAGAAGACCAAGAAGCGCCGGGAGTGGAGAGGGGTCTCAGATACCTGGTATGACTATACGCGCTGGGTCAGGAACTGGGCGGTGATGGCGAAGTTCATGGCAAAGCCAGCCAATCTGAAGGGATTCTTCCGTTACAGATGGATGGGCAATTATCTGGCAGTGCCGGATTTTGTGGATCGGCACACGGAAGGACTGAGAGGGCCTCAGCTTAGGATTGCCCATCAGGAGTTTGACTTTATCGTGGAACACGTATGCGATACCATAGGAAATCTGTTCCGGGCTGATCCAAAATGTGGAAATGATCAGGAGTTTAACAAGAAGATTGTGGTGTTTGATGAAAATATGATGTCCCAGATCATGAACGGATTCCCAAACCTTCACATGGTATGCCGGGAGATCCCGATTGTCTACACGCCTTCGACTGTAGCCCAGGATGGCGTCCTGCACTACATTGATGTGGCAGAAGAATTCGGGCTGCCTTCGGATGTATGCCCGATGCCAGCGGCCGAGCTGGGCTGCGCCATTGATGACGACTATCCGCTGGTAGGCGTATGTGCTGTCAACTGTAATACTACCTGTGACGGAAGCCTGATGGGAAATGGCGTGGAGGCGAGAAGATTCGGCATTCCTACTTTCCAGCTGGCAGTGCCGATCCGTCACATGCAGCAGAGCGTGCAGGAATACGGAGCGGAGGAGATTGCCAACTGCATCCGATTCATCGAAGAGCAGACCGGCGAGACGTTCGACTGGGATCATTACTTTCAGTGTATGGAGACATTTAATGAAGAGACCAAATTATTCCGGGAGTGGCTGGATCTTTCCAAGACGAACCGTCCGCAGGTCATCGGCAACAACGTAGCGCTTTACCGGGATGCCTACTACCAGGTGGGAGGAGGAAGAGACGCCCGTTTTCTGGAAAATGACAGAAAGATTACGGAACTGGCATATGAAGGATATGAGAAAAAGGTCTCCTGCGTGTCGGAAGTACGTCACCGGGCGGTACTGTGGGGCGTCCAGGCGCAATATTATACGGCATTTCCGATCTGGCTTCAGAACTGCTGGGGCATCCTGCCGCTGATCGACATGCTGAGCCTGACCTCTACGGAATTATATAGCACCACTGATCGGCAGCAGGCGCTGTATGATATGGCAGACTTATATATGAAGATGAACATGAGAAACCGCTCCAACGGAGGCTATGAAGTAGGCGTGGATGACCTGTGGCGCTTCTGTGAGGAATTCCATGCGGACATGGTCATCATGTATGAGCATATCGGGTGCAAGGCAATGGCTGGATATCATGGGATCTTCGAAGAACAGGCAAGAGAGAGAGGCCTTCATCTGATCTGGGTTACCCATGGCCTGATGGATCCAAGGAAAGCAAGCCGCAAGGACATGCGGGACGAGGTGAGCCGGTATATGAGAACCGTGCTGCAGGAAGAGCCGCTGGATCCGTCTCTGGAAGATTTCCCGGATGAGAATAACTGGTAGGAAGGAGTAAGAGGGCTATGAAGAGATATTTTGGCGGATGTGATGTGGGGTCTACCTATACGAAATGCGTGATCCTTGATGAGGAAGGAAAGATGGCAGCCCATACCACGATAAAGAGCAAGATGAATTCAGAGAAAAGCGCCAGGACTGCTATGGAGGAGACGCTCAGACAGATTCCCGGACTTGATACCCCGGAGGATCTGGAGTATCTGATCGGTACCGGCTATGGAAGGAACAAGGTGCCGTTCGCGCAGGAAAATATAAGCGAGATCAGCTGCCATGCCATGGGCGTTCATGTGACGGATCCAAAAGTAAGATCCATCATTGATATTGGCGGGCAGGATATAAAGGGAATCGCGATCGATACAGATGGCACGGTGAAGAACTTTGCCATGAACGATAAGTGCGCAGCAGGAACCGGGCGCTTCTATGAGACCATGGCAGGCGCGTTTGAGATGTCGCTTCCGGAATTTTCCAAACTGTCCCTGACTGCTAAGAATGTCATTCCGATTACAGCGCAGTGCACGGTGTTTGCGGAGAGCGAAGTCATCACGCTGGTGGGCGAGGGCAAGCCCATGGATGAGATCGCGGCGGGAATCCAAAGATCGGTGGCTAAAAGGTGCTTTGTGATGGCGAAAAAAGCCGGCGCTACAGACAGTGTCACGCTGACCGGAGGGTGTGCCAAGAATGAAGGGCTTAAGAAGGCCATCCAGCAGGTGCTGAAGCTGAAGGTGGTGGATCTGGGCACAGACCCGCAGTTGATGGGGGCCTTAGGCGCGGCCGAGTATGCAAGGCAGAAAGGCCTGGCAAAACGAAAGGGGAGGTAAGGATGAAAGAACGTATTTGGAAGATCGCAAAGACGTTAACCATCGTTTCGGCTGTACTGTTCGTACTTAGCCTGATCGTGTATTTTTTTAATCTGGATATGAAGCTGGCGGCCCAGATGCAGAAGGCGATGGACATGGTATATGACAGACGCAAGAGGGACCGCAGGCTGTAGATGGCTGCCAGGATGGCATGCGGACAGGAAGGAGTGAAGATATGAGACCGCTGATAATGAAACTTGCGACGAAGATAAGCGTGGAGGCCAAATCCTATACGGGCATCACGGTCAATGACCCGGAATACCGGATTCTGGAACCGGTGGTGACCGACGAGATGGCAGAGGTGGCGCTTGCCGCGAAAGTCCGCAAGAATATGACTGCCCAGGAAATTGCGAAACGATGCAAAAAGCCGCTGGAGGAGACGAAGAAGCTTCTCTGGGATCTGGCTGTTGCAGGCGTCATGCGCGTACATAGTGAAAATGGCACGGACTACTATATGCTGCCAATCTGGGTGCCGGGCATCATGGAGATGATGGTGGCCAATAAAGAGCAGGCAGAGAAATATCCGGTGATGGCAGAGTGCTTCGAGGAGTATACTCGCAGGAGGACCCGGCTGCTTGGCCCCAATGTCCCTGTAGGAAAGGGGCTGATGCGCGTCATTCCGGTGGAAGAGGCGATTGACGGGGAGAATCATGCCGCCAGCTACGAGGAAGTATCTACCTATATCGAGAATGCGTGGAGGCTGTGCGTGTCCGACTGTACGTGCCGCCGTTCCCGCCGCCTTATGGGAGAGGGATGCGGGCATCTGGAAAAGGATATGTGCATCCAGCTGGATGAAGGCGCCGATTACTTCATCCGTACCGGCGTAGGACGGGAGATCACGAAGGAAGAGGCCTATGAAATCCTGAAGCGTGCGGAAGAAAACGGACTGGTGCATGAGATACAGAACCTGGATGGAGAAGGGAAGACGGTGGCGATCTGCAACTGCTGCAGTTGCTCCTGCTTCTCCCTCAGAGTCGGAAAGTATTACATGTCTCCGGACTTCAACCGTTCCAACTATGTCTCCAGCATAGACGCAGAAAAGTGCGTGGCATGCGGCCAGTGCGTGGAGAACTGTCAGGTAAATGCCTTGCACCTGGGAAGAAAACTGTGCGCAAAAACTCCGGTCCCGGAAAAGGAAAAAGATACGCCTCATGACCACGTATGGATGCTGGATAAGAAGCGGTGGAATCCCCAGTTCCGGTACAATCGGGATGAGATAGACGAGAATGGAACCGCGCCTTGCAAGACCAACTGTCCGGCACACATCGCGGTACAGGGATATATCAAACTTGCGGCCCAGGGAAAATACAGGGATGCCTTGGAATTGATCAAGAAGAACAATCCATTCCCGGCTGTCTGCGGACACATCTGTAACCGCCGGTGCGAGGATGCCTGTTCCCGTGCCGATGTGGATGAGCCGGTTGCCATTGATGAGATTAAGAAGTTCATCGCCGAGCAGGAACTAAGGGAAGAGAACCGCTATGTTCCTAAGATGCAGAATCCCCAAGGGGAAAAGTATGGCAGGAAGATTGCCGTCGTAGGCGGCGGCCCCGGCGGATTAAGCTGCGCGTTCTATCTGCAGCAGCGGGGGTATGACGTCACCGTCTTTGAGAAAAACGACAGGCCCGGAGGCATGCTGGTCTTTGGAATACCGGCATTTCGCCTGGAAAAGGACATAGTAGAAACTGAGATCGAGGTGCTTCGTCAGATGGGAGTAGAGTTCCGGACGAATACGGAAGTGGGGAAGGATATCACCATCCGTGAACTGCGAATGCAGGGATATGAGGCATTCTACCTGGCCATTGGGGCACAGGGAGGTAGAAGGCTTGGCGTGGAAGGCGAGGATGCATCCGGCGTATTATCAGGCGTAGAATTCTTACGGAAGATGAATCTTCATGAGGCTTTGAAACTGGAAGGCAGGACCGTCGTCGTAGGCGGAGGGAATGTAGCCATCGACGTGGCGCGCACCGCCGTCCGTGCTGGAAGCAGCGAGGTGGGGCTCTACTGCCTGGAAAGTGAAAAAGAGATGCCCGCGCAGGAAGAAGAGCAGCAAGAGGCAAAAGAAGAGGGAGTCTCCCTGAATCACGGATGGGGACCGAAGCGGATCCTGGCGGAAGACGGCAAGGTAAAGGGAATCGAATTCAAGAGGTGTACCCGCGTATTCGATGAAGAGCACCGATTTCATCCACAGTATGATGAAGCAGATACGGTCATCGTGGAATGCGACAATATACTGGTGTCTATCGGACAGTCCATCCAGTGGGGAACCATGCTGGACGGCACGCGGGTAAGAGTGAGGCGTAACCAGGCTGCGATGGCGGATGAGAAGACATACCAGACGGGAGAGCCAGACATATTTGTAGGAGGAGATGCCTATACAGGGCCGAAGTTTGCCATAGACGCCATAGCCGCAGGAAAAGAGGCGGCAGAATCTATCCATCGGTATGTACAGCCCGGACAGAGTCTGCTGATCGGCCGTCCGGCGGGCAAGTACCATGAACTGGATAAGGAAAATGTGGACTGGGATAGTTTTGACCATACGCCAAGACAGCAGCCGAAGAAGCCGGATCCGGCCAAGGCGAAGGAAACAATGCGGGATCTGCGGGGGACATTTACGGAAGAACAGGTAAAAAAGGAGACGGAACGATGTCTTGGATGCGGAGCAACCGTGGTGGACCAGAATATATGCGTGGGCTGCGGCATATGCACGACCAAATGCAAGTTTGACGCAGTGCATCTGGAACGCCGTTATGACGCCCATGAAGTTCCATATGAGAAACTGATTGTAAACCACATGGCGCCGACTTTGATGAAGCGGGGAGCAAAGATCGCGGCCAGGAAGGCCAAGGACATCACGCTTAGCAGAAAGAGAAGGCAGAATTGAAGGTAGAGGCATATGCATGAACTTGGAATCGTATTTAGCGTAGCGGATAAGGTGCTGGAAATCGCCAGGGACAATGACCTTACAGAGATTGTGGCCATTACCATGCAGATTGGGGAGATCAGTTCCGTGATTCCGGATTATCTTAAGAAATGCTTTCCGGCGGCTGTGGAGAGAAGCCCGCTTTTTGAGCATACAGAACTGAAGATCGAGATTCTTCCTGCCAGGTATCTGTGCCACAGCTGCGGAGAATCCTTCAGTCTGGCACAGTTCAAAGAAAGCGGCGGCTGTCCGGCCTGTAGGGAGCAGGATTTTCTGGAACTTCTGACCGGGCGGGAGTGTTTTATAAAGAATATAGAAGCATATTGATCAGATTTTAAGAGCGGCACGACATCTTAGGATGCCAGGCCGCTCTTTCTTAGCTAATTTTCTTCAACAATCCAGGTATTCCTCAGATATTCCGGCATGGCCTCGTAGAAAAGTCCGGCCAAATCCTCCGGCGTCATATCCTCCGGGGTATTGAGCCATTCCTGCAGAATGCCTACGCATCCGTGGCAGTATAGGCTTATGGTATAGCGGTCACGCACGCTAAGCGAAGTCTGGCCCGTGGAAGACAGGTAGCATTTCTCGACGATTCCAAAAGAATAGGAATATAGGAATCCGGAATGAGCATTCTGTCCGGATGAGCGGAAGGCACGCCGATAGTACCGGGAATCCTCGGCGATTCCCCTGCACATATGCAGCAGGAATTCCCTCCAGCTGCGGCAGACCCGCTGGCCGATCAGCCGTTCCGCCAATACCATGGAATTAAAGTTCAAGACATCATACTTGTCATGGAAATATCGGTAGAATGTGGACTTTGAAACACCGCTTTGATTGATGATCATTTCCACGGTGATTTTTTCAAAGGGCATATGGTTTAGTAATTCATTAAAGGCATCGAAAATGCGTTGCCTTGTATAGGAACTGTGGGTCATGGCAAACCTCCCGTCAATCATTCTACGGCAGTAATCTTAAGTAATATTATAAATGATAGGAGTCGGAACTGCAAATAATTATGTGCACAGCCGCACATTTCTGTGCTATGATTCGTTAAATAAAGTGAAAGGAGGGCTTCATACATCCATGGATATAGAAGAACAGTATGATAAAGTGTACCGATACTGCTACCTGCGGATCCGGCATCAGCAGACGGCAGAAGATATTACGCAGGAAGCCTTCCTACGTTTTTTGGAGGTCCATTCTTACCGGGAGATAGGGAAATGTCTTGCCTATCTATACACGATAGCCCGCAACCTGTGCACGGATTATTATCGGAAGAAAAAGGAAATGCCGCTTCCGCAGGACTATGAATTGGCGGGGGAGGATGAGCAGGATGGCCTGATACAGACGATGGAACTTAGAAAGGCCGTAAAACAGCTTAAGGAAGAGGAACAGGAACTAATCCTGCTTCGGTACGTCAATGACGTGCCAATCAATGATATCGGAAGAATCATGGGCATTTCCCGGTTCGCGGTTTACCGCAGATTAAGGATATGCCTGAAGCAGTTAAAAGAAGAGTTGGGAAAGGAGGGGGATTATGAAGAAAGAGATAAAAGCAGGACTTAAGGAAATATATGAAGCGCCTCCGTCGCTTAAAAAAGATGAATTCCTTCAGAGGATCGGCGAGCCGGAACTGACCCATCTCGAATTCCTCAGGATGCAGGTACATTATATCCGCAAAGGGAACTGGCTGATATCAGTAGTCTTTTTTCTGTCAGCGCTGTTTGCGCTTAGGCAGGCAGAACTTGAAGTGCTGTGGCCCATATCTGCATTTGTCCCGTTTCTGGCGTTGTCTGTGGTAGCGGAGAACAGTCGTTCTTTGAGATATGGGATGGAGGAATTGGAACTGTCATCAAGATTTTCTCTAAAGGCTATCGTAATGGCAAGAATGGGCGTGATCGGTTTGGGCAATCTTATGCTGCTTTTGATTCTGGCAGCCTTTGTTTGGAGGAGGTCTTCGCTTTTGACAGCCGGGGTCTATCTTCTGCTTCCATATCTTTTGGCCACATTTTTGAATCTCATGCTGGTGAGGAAGGTAAGCGGCAAGGAGAGCATCTACTCTTGCCTTGGAATTACGATTCTGGCGAGCGCTGCCTCTGTATTGCCAGGGGTGATGAACATTTCTATCATGGGGCTAATGCGCTCCGGCTACTGGGCTGCGCTTCTTGCGGGCGCTGCCATACTTGCGGGGCGTGAAATTAAAAAATTATTACAACAGTCGGAGGAACTGGTATGGAATTAATCATTGACCGATTATCGAAACAATATAAGAACAAGATTGCCGTTGACCGGATATCCCTGACGCTTCATCAGGGCGTATATGGACTTCTGGGAGCAAACGGGGCAGGAAAGACTACGCTGATGCGTATGCTGTGCGGAATTTTACGGCCTACAAGCGGCACGGTCATGTTTGAGAATATGGATGTATCAACGGAAGACTACCGCAAGGAACTGGGGTATCTTCCCCAGGATTTTGGATATTATCCTAATTTTACGGGGAGAGATTTCCTGATGTACATGGCGGTGCTGAAGGGAATGACGAAAAGCCGCGCCCAAAAGCGATGCGCAAAGCTGCTGGATGAGGTGGGATTAAAAGAAATGGGAGATAAGAAGATTAAGACTTATTCCGGGGGCATGAAGCAGAGACTGGGAATTGCCCAGGCTCTTCTAAGCCACCCAAGGATATTGATCTTAGACGAGCCCACCGCCGGGCTGGACCCAAAAGAGAGGGTGCGCTTCCGGGATATGATCGCAGCGTTGGGAAAAGAAAGCATCGTGATTCTCTCCACCCACATTGTATCTGATATTGAACATATCGCTGACCGGATATTGCTGATGAAGGACGGACAGATTATTTTCAATGGAACACAGGAGGAGATCGGAGAAGATTTAGAAGAGTTCTATTTGAAGCAGTTTGAGGAGGTGGGAGAACATGCGTAGTTTCTGGTTGCTGACTGGTTTTGAGTATAAGAAATTATTTCAGCGTAAGATCGTATGGATAACACTTGCAGTTATGATTGCAGCCTGCATCCTTCTGTCCTGCATTTCCTACATGGCTACCGGTTATACCATTGATGGGGAACCTGTTAATGGATATGATCTGAAGAAAAAACATGTCGCCCAGGACAAGGAAGCCAGTGGAACCAGGCTTGATGGGAAGACGCTCAAAAATATGGAGGAGTCCCCGTCAGATATTCCCGGCGGGCTATTCAACATGGTGTACTATATCACTGGCGGATGGGAAGTTGATGGCCTAAAGGAACAAGAACTATACCAGATCCGTGAGAACAATATAGAGGCAAATTGGGAGAGCGCCAGGCTTTCCAAGGGAGAAAAAAAGTATATGGCAGAGCAGGAAGAGAAGATTGAAAAGCCTCTGACATATGAATATTCAGACGGATACCAGGAGGCAGGCACGCAGATGGTATTTGTCGGGCTGCTGCAGACGCTTCTGATTGCCATCTGCATTCCATCCATATTCGCGGAGGAACATATAAGAAAGACGGATCAGTTGAACTTATGCACGAATATGGGGAAGAAGACGCTGTATCTGGCCAAGATTGCGGTAGGCATTTCCTTTTCGCTGGCGGCCACGGTGATTCTGGCTCTGGCAATAACAATCTCTACATTTTTGATAAATGGATTGGAAGGATTTGATGCTCCGATTCAGTCTTTTGCCCCGCTGGAGTCATGGGCGATGACAGCTGGAGTACGATTGCTGATCATGATGGCGATGGGGCTTCTGGCAGCGATCCTGCATAGCGCGGCCGGAATGCTGATGTCTGAGAAAGCAAGGGGCAATGTAGCGCCGATGGCGGTGATGGTAGGATTTATGCTGGTATCCCTCTTTGTAACCGTACCGGATCAGTACCGAGCGCTTGCGCAGGCCTGGGATTTGGTTCCGGGCAATGTCCTCTCCGCGACAGGCCCATTCGGCGTGAGGCTGTTCCAGATATTCGGAAGATATCTGGCTGCCTGGCAGGTGGTGCCGTTTGTCTATCTTGCGGTCGCGGCAGCATGCATCGTACTGGGTGGCCGCTTATATAAAAACTACCAGGTGAGCGGCAGATAAGTATATTTGCTCATATGATTCGGGGATTCTGCATCTTGCAGAATCCCCGTTTGGTATTGAAGAACCAAAGAAATTATGGTAGCATAAAAACCAAATCAGACATTCTTTTTTATTCTATGGCAGATCGCCGATTAATCCAATGTTATGATTTCAATCCAATGATGTCAGGAGGGATGCGCTTGCGTGTGATTTTTTGACTTTTTATCTGTTAAGAGACTTTTGCTTGTGATAAGATGAAAGGAGAAACCTATGGACAAAAAACAAAACTTAATACCATTGCAAGAGTTGAACCTTACCAGCCGCTTCCTGTTCGACGAGGTGCTGGAGGATCCCCAGATCCATCAGGACGTCCTGGGCATTATATTCCAGAGGGACATCCCGCTGCTTGAGAAGAATGAGACGGAGAAGGAACTCCGGGTATCGCCGCTTCTGCGCTCCATCCGGATGGACGTATTCTCCATGGATGAGGAGAAGGCCGTCTATAACACGGAGATGCAGCAGAAGAGAAGGGCGGATCTGGCGAAGCGCAGCAGATATTACCAGTCCCTGGTGGATGCCGGGCTTCTGGAGCCAGGCGTGCCAGATTACAATCGGCTGAACACGTCGTATATTATAATGATCATGCCTTTTGACCTGTTCGGGTATAAGAAGTATGTATATACGTTTCGAGCCAGATGCGAGGAGGAGCCGGAGTGCCTGCTGGAGGATGGTGCGACGCGGATCTTCCTGAATACCCGGGGAGAAAACGATGACGAGGTGCCCCGGGAACTGGCAGAGTTCCTGCATTATCTGGAGGAAACCACGGATGAGAGGGCGGCAAGCACGGACAGCCAGCGGATCAAGCGGATCCATAGGCGGGTGCGTAAGGTTAGGCTCAGCGAGGAAGTCGGGGTGAAGTATATGCAGGCTTGGGAAGAGAGATATTATGAAAGGGAAGAAGGAAAGGAAGAAGGAGCGCATAATAAATTAAGGGAACTGGCGGCAAAGAAATATCGCAAGGGGATGTCTGTGAAGGAGATTGCAGAATTGCTTGAAGAGAGTGAAACGACGGTTCAAGAACTGCTTAAGGAGTCAGAGATGAGATGATCTAATTTCAAGAATGTCATATTGTGGTAGAGAACTGGGGCAGTATGAGTTATAATGGACTCAACAGTAGTTTTCAGGAGGGAAAGTCAATGGAAAAATCAAAAGTATATTATACGAATATGAAGGCAACGTTCCAGGAGAATCTTCCGCAGAAGTTAAAGCGCCTGATCAAGACAGCAGGAATTGGGGAGATTGACTTTGAAAATAAGTACACCGCAATCAAGATGCACTTTGGGGAGCCTGGCAACCTGGCATTCTTACGGCCGAACTATGCGGCCGTAGTAGTGAATACTGTGAAGGAACTAGGTGGCAGGCCATTTCTTACAGACTGTAATACGCTGTATGTCGGTGGCAGGAAGAATGCGCTGGATCATCTGGATTCCGCGTATCAGAATGGATTCTCGCCATTCTCTACCGGATGCCACGTCCTGATCGCGGATGGATTGAAGGGAACCGATGAAGTAGAGGTGCCGATAGAAGGAGAATATGTAAGAAATGCCAAGATCGGACGTGCTGTTATGGATGCCGACATATTCATTACGCTGAGCCATTTTAAAGGACATGAGTCTACCGGATTTGGAGGCGCGCTTAAGAATATTGGCATGGGATGCGGATCCCGGGCGGGAAAGATGGAAATGCACAGCGCAGGCAAGCCTTACGTTGAGGTCGAGAATTGTATCGGGTGCGGCAACTGTATCCGGGTGTGTGCCCATGATGCGCCGAAGATTACAGATAGGAAAGCCTTTATTGACCATGACAAATGTGTAGGCTGCGGCAGATGCATCGGCGTCTGTCCGAAGGACGCAGTCTGTCCTCCGAACGACGAGTCCAACGATATTCTGAATAAGAAGATTGCCGAATACAGCCTTGCAGTTGTGAAGGGAAGGCCTCATTTCCATATCAGCCTAGTGATCGACGTATCACCGAACTGTGACTGCCATTCAGAAAACGATATCCCAATCGTTCCAGATGTGGGAATGTTTGCGTCCTTTGATCCGGTGGCGCTGGATCGGGCTTGTGCGGATGCGGTCAACAGGCAGCCTGTGATGGCTGGAAGCCAGCTGGATGACATGCCGCATACACATCATGACCATTTCATCAATTCTGCCCCGGAAACTAACTGGAAGGTGTGCCTGGAGCATGCCGAAAAGATCGGGCTGGGGACACAGGAATATGAATTAGTGGAAATCTAATTGGGAATTCATATCTCGTTATATTTTACATACCGCTATAATAGAAGCCGGGCCTATCAGGCACGAAATCCTTCGGGATTTTGCACCTGATAGGCCCGGCTTCTACATTGGGCGCTGTCTTCAGCAGCAAAGAGGTCCAGAATAACTTAAGATAAATGAAAGATTTTTTGTGGGAGGAGTATGGTATTATGGAGAGGATAGAGAATTTGACTTATGTTAGGGGCGTGGAAAGATGAGGATATTATTGGTGGAAGATGACAGGGAGATCAGCGAGATGCTGGAGGAATTTCTGATACAGGAGGCATTTGAAGTGGTCCCGGCTTTTGATGGGCTGGAGGCATGTGAGAAGTTTGAAGACGGGGAATTCGACCTGGTTCTTCTGGATCTGATGATTCCGAAGATGAGCGGGATGGATGTGATGAAGACAATCCGGGAGAAGAGCGTGGTGCCGATCCTTATCGTATCAGCGAAGGACAGCCTTCTGGATAAGTCCCTGGGGCTGGAACTGGGGGCGGATGACTATATAACCAAGCCATTTGTGATGGCTGAGGTGCTGGCGAGGATCAAGGCAAATCTTCGAAGGACGAACCAGTATGCGGCGGGCAGCAGTCGGAAGCAGGAAGAGCCGGCGACCTTGTCTTGCGGGGACATCCAGCTGAATCCAGCTGATTTCACGGTGCGAAAAAGGGGAAAAAAGATTGACCTGACCGCAAAGGAGTTTGAGATATTGAGACTGCTGATGCAAAATCCCAAGAAAGTGTATACCAAGGAGCAGATTTATTCGCTGGTTTGGGAAGATGCTTATCTTGGCGATGAAAATGCGGTGAATGTACATATCAGCAGGCTGCGCAATAAGATTGAGGATGATGCCCGCAACCCGGAATATATCATTACGGTGTGGGGATTCGGGTATCGGATTGGAGGGTAAGGATGAATGGAATGATCATAGGGATTCTGGCTGCCATCTGTATTCTATTGGCAGCGGTATCTGTCAGGGAAAACAGGAAATATAAGGCTTTAGAAGATAATGTAAAGAAAGTGGCAAGCCAGATGGAACGGATCCTGGATGAGGATACGGATGAAAAGGTGATGGAATTTACCGGGAGCCGGGAAGTGGCAGGACTGATCATGCAGGCAAACCGAATGCTTAACGACCGGCAGAGGATGAAGGCAGAGTATAAAAGGGCGGGCATAGAAGCAAAGAGGATGCTATCTAATATTTCCCATGATATCAAGACTCCGCTTACCGTAATCCTTGGCTATCTTGAGATATTGATCATGAATGGGGCAGGCGAGACGGCGACGCTTTTAAAGATACAGAAGAAGGCCAGCCAGCTGATGGAACTGGTTGAAGAATTCTTTACGCTATCTAAGATAGAGGCTGGCGATATGGATCTTGGACTGTCCAAGATATCGCTGAGCGAGATCTGCCGGCAGAGTATTGCCGATTTCTACAGCATATTGACCGAGCGGGGCACGCAGGTGGAGATTGAGATTCCAGAGAGAGACATCTATGTATATGGAAATGAGGATGCCATCCGTAGAATCCTGTTTAATCTGATTACCAATGCCATCCGCTATGGGTTAGACGGGAAATATCTTGGCATTTTCCTGATCCCGGGAGAAGAAGAGGTGGAAATACGCGTCAGGGACAAAGGAAAGGGGATTGATAAAGAAAACGCCGCGCATGTGTTTGACCGCCTGTATACGATGGAGGACTCCAGAAATAAGGAAATGCACGGGAATGGCCTGGGACTTTCCATAGCCAGGACGCTGGCGGGAAGAATGGGAGGGGATATTACCCTTGATAGCGTTCCGGGACAGGAGACGGTATTTACATTGAAAATGAAAAGACATCATTATCTCCAGTAAGACCTGCCGAAAGAATTTCGTAAGAATTGGTCAAGAGTTTTGAAAAAAGAATCCGGTATGATAGACCTATAAAGAAAACGAAAGGAAGAAGAGACATGACATACGCATTAGAAACACATAATCTGACAAAGAACCTCTCAGGCAGGGATATCGTATCGGATGTAAATATCAGAGTGAAAAAGGGGGAGATCTATGGATTCCTTGGCCCTAATGGAGCGGGGAAGACGTCGATCATGAAGATGATCACGAATCTGTGGAAGCCGACATCCGGGTATATTACCGTGATGGGGAAGCCGCTGAATGACAATTCTTATGACATCCTTAAGAGGATGGGAAGCATGATCGAGTATCCCACATTCTACGACGGGCTGACCGGGAAGGAAAATCTCAAGCTGCACTGCGAATATATGGGCTATTACAGCCCTAACTGTATTGCCGATACATTGAATATGCTGGGCCTGGCCGGAGCGGAAGACAAGAAGGTGCGCAATTACTCCCTGGGCATGAAGCAGAGACTGGGAATCGCAAGGGCCGTCCTGGCAAAGCCGGAACTTCTGATCCTGGATGAGCCAACCAATGGCCTGGATCCACTGGGAATGAAACAGATCAGGGATCTGCTTCGGATGCTGTGCGAAGAATATGGCATTACGATTCTTATATCCAGCCATCTACTGTCAGAGATTGAGAATGTCGCCCATACGATCGGGATCATGAATCACGGCAAACTGCTTCAGGAAATCTCCATGGATGCCATTACGGACCAGAACTTTGCCTATATCGAACTTTTGGTTTCTGATGTGAAAAAGGCTGCCTATGTGTTGGATGAAAAGCTTGGCATCAATAACTTTAAGATTATTGATATCAATGTAATCAGAATCTATGACGTCAGCATATCCGTGGAAAGAGTCTCAAAGGTACTGGCGGAGAACAACGTAGGAATCGAAGGCGTAACCAAGAAGCAGGACACCTTGGAAGATTATTTCCTGAAGCTTACAAGGGAATAGGGATTAGGAGGAATCAAAATGGGAAAATTAATCAAGCTTGAGTGGGAAAAATATGAGATAGGAAAATATATACGCAATGCGGCAATTCTGATCGTGCTTCTGGTGATCTTTAACTATGCCATGACATTTCTGGGGATCGCCAATGACCCGGATACAGGAGTGCCGGATATGGCAATCTCCAATATGGGGGTATCTACCAACGTAGAACTGCTTACAGACATAACGTTCCTGATATTTGCGGCAGCCATGCACGCCACATTTATCATCGGGGCATATAAGAATAAGACCATGAACCTGATGTTTCTTTATCCGTTAAACAGGAAGAAGATTATGGCGGCGAAGATGCTGGCAGTCTGCATTTTCTGCTTCGCAGGCATCGTGATAGCAAAATTAGCCTGCTATGGAGTCAGCAATCTGGGCTTCATGATGGGTCAGAAGGCATCCTTTCCGATGGATTACAATATGCTAAGCGTCTCCTTCTATATCCAGCTGCTTATAAGGTCTGCTGCCACCATCAGCATCAGCCTGCTGGCGCTTTTGAGCGGAATGATAGCAAAATCATCCAAGGTCACAGTCATATCATCCTTCTTATTGATCATCCTGATGCAGGGAAACGTTGGCGGCGCCACGTTAAAAGACAATTTGGCGGTGCCGATCGTACTTCTGGCGATATCCGTGCTGGCTGCCATACTGATGGTACAGAGGGTGGAGAAGAAAGACGTGATGTGATTTATCAAGAAATAGTGATTCGTCATGTATGAGAAAAATGGTCTTGACAGAGCAAAGCAAAATTAGTATTATATAACAGTGATATATAACGGTGTTATAGATAGAAGGAGAAGGCAAAAGTGAGCGAAGCAGACCAGACCACGTTGGAATTGATCCATGGAGCAGGAATGCGAGAATTTCTTGAAAAAGGCTATAAATCCGCATCTTTAAGAAATATCGTGAAAACAGCCGGAGTTACTACAGGTGCGTTTTATGGATATTACGACAGCAAAGAGGAACTGTTCGAGGCATTAGTAAAAGATCAGTATGATTGGTTTTTAGACTGCTTTCGCAATGCACAGCAGGAGTTTGCCGATTTGCCGCGGCAGAGACAGCCGGAAAACTTAAGTACCGTTTCGGGTGAATGCATGCACGAAATGTTGCTGTATGCTTATGACCATTTGGATGAATTTCACCTGATCCTCTGTCAGTCGGAGGGAACCCGCTTTTCAAAACTGATCGATGAGATGACAGAAATAGAGACAAAAGCAACTCATGACTATCTGCAGGTGCTTGCGGACCTTGGCAGGCAAGTGCCGGAAATTGATGAGCATTTGGAGCATATTCTGATTACTGGCATGTTTAATACCTTTTTTTGAAATGATCATTCATAGGATGCCGCTAAAGAAAGCGAAACATTATCTAAAAGAGATGCGGGCTTTCTATACTGCGGGATGGATGAAAATTATGGGGCAGTAAGCCCTATAATTTTTAAACGTTAGTTAGCGTATGCTAACTAAAGAGGGGTATCTGAGAAAAGTTTTTTCTTTATATCATAAAATTTAAGGAGGTTTTATATGAAGAAACAATCAAATTTATCAAGATTGATGGGTTATGCGGGGAAGCACAAAATCCTGACTTATCTTTCCTGGATTTTGTCGGCAGCAAGCGCCTTGATCGCCCTTGTGCCATTTTACTACATTTGGCGTATTGTTCATGACATTCTGGAGACAGAGCCAGGCAGTTTGCAGGCGCAGAAACTTACCGGCTACGGCTGGCAGGCAGTAGGCTTCGCTGTGCTGTCGGTCATTATTTACATTGGAGCTCTGATGTGTTCCCACTTAAGCGCATTCCGTATTGCTTCCAATATCCGAAAGGAATTGATGCGGCATATTACGGCGCTGCCCCTGGGGGTTGCAGAAAGGTACGGAAGCGGTAAACTTCGGCGGATTGTCAATGATTCAAGCGCGGCAACAGAGACTTATCTGGCCCACCGGCTTCCGGATAAGGCGGGAGCGATTGCGACGCCTGTCGGCCTGTTGGTCCTGCTGTTCGCCTTTGACTGGCGCCTGGGGGTTTTAAGCCTGATTCCTGTCCTGCTGGGATTTTTGATCATGATGAGAATGACCGGCAAAAACATGGAAGAAAAAATGACGGAGTATCAGAATTCCCTTTCTGACATGTCTAATGAAGCGGTGGAATATGTAAGGGGAATTCCGATTGTAAAGACGTTTGGGCAGACCGTGTTTTCTTTTAAACGTTTTAAAGCGTCTATCGACAATTATGAAAAATGGGTGATCGCATATACAAAACAGCTCCGTCTGCCTATGATGTTTTATATCACGGCAATCAACGGCGTATTTGCCTTTCTGATCGCTGGAGGAGTATTAGCCACCAGGAATGGCGTGACGAATGAATTTCTACTCAATCTGATTTTTTATATCGTTGTTACTCCGGTAATCGGCACGACGCTGACAAAGATCATGTTTATGAGCGAGGACTCTATGATCGTGGAGGATGCCATTAAACGAATCGACAGTCTGCTTTGCGAAACCGTGCTTCCATATGAGGCTGTCCCCAAGATGCCATCCGGGCACTCGGTCGCGCTGGAACACGTCAGTTACAGTTATGATGGCGTAAAAGATGCCCTAACGGATGTTTCTTTATCCATAGCGCAAGGACAGACGGTCGCCCTGGTAGGAGAATCAGGAGGAGGAAAGACTACGCTTGCGAATCTTGTAGCACGGTTTTTTGATCCTCAAAATGGGCGCGTTTTGATTGGAAACACGGATATTCGCAGTATTCCGAAAGAAATTTTGATGGATCAGGTATCTTTTGTTTTCCAAAATAGCCATTTGATCAAAGCATCCATTCTCGAGAATGTACGTATGGCAAGACCGGAAGCGACAAGGGAAGATGTGCTGGAGGCGCTCAAAGCGGCACAGTGCATGGATATTATTGGGAAACTTCCGAAGGGAATCGACACTGTGGTGGGAACGAAAGAAACCTACTTATCCGGCGGCGAGCAGCAGCGTGTCGCCATTGCGAGGGCCATTTTGAAAAACGCGCCAATCCTTATTCTGGATGAGGCCACTGCATTTGCCGATCCTGATAATGAAGTACGCGTCCAGAAAGCGCTATCCACGCTATCGCAAGGCAAGACAGTGATTATGATAGCGCACAGGCTTTCTTCTATCGTAGACGCAGACTGCATCTATGTACTGCAAAATGGAGAGATCGCTGAATGCGGCACCCATACGCAGCTGGTAAAGAAAAAAGGTATTTTTGCCCGTATGTGGGAAAATTATTCCCAAGCGGCAAAATGGAAGATTGAAAAGGAGGTACGTGTATGATCGGATTGTTACAGAGGCGTTTTGCTTTATCAAGGCAGGGTGCGATTGACTTAATCAAAGGCTGCCTTGCCTGCGTGGCTCAGGATATTTCTTTTATGCTGCCGGTGGGCCTGCTATATCAATTCGTGGTAGATCTGATGGGGGGTAGGCTTAGTGGAGAAAAGCTTGTTTTTTATGGGGCAGGATGCCTTGCTTGCCTAGCGCTTATCTTTGCCGCGACTTATTTTCAATACAATGCCACGTATCTGGCTACTTATGTTGAAAGCGGTGTGCGGCGTATCTCTTTGGCAGAAAAACTTCGGAAAATACCACTTTCATTCTTCGGCAAGAAAGACCTTGCGGATCTGACAAGTTCGATCATGGGAGACTGTGCCACGCTGGAAACGGCGTTTTCGCATTATGTGCCGGCACTGGCGGGTTCCATGATTTCCACCACCCTGATTGCGATTGGCTTGTTTTCCTATGACTGGCGGATGGCGCTTGCCGCGGTCTGGGTACTACCTGTAGCCTTTACAATTACTTTTTTTTCTGCGCGCATACAGGAGTATTTTAACAATAAGTCGGTAGCTGCAAATGTAGAAGTAGAAAATGGCGTGCAGGAATGTATCGAAACCCTGCAAGATTTGAAAGCGAACAATGCGGAAATAAATTATTTAAAGGGACTTGAGAAAAAAATTGATTACGCGGAAAAGCGTCACATTTTTACGGAACTGGGAACAGCGCTGTTTGTCGTATCCTCAACTCTGATATTGAAGTTTGGAATCTCTACGGTCGCGCTTGCAGGCTCTGCACTGCTCATCCGGGGAGAGATTGACATCCCGATGTTCTTTCTATTCCTGCTTGTGGCCTCAAGGCTTTATGCTCCTCTTGAAGGCGCCTTGCAGAATCTTGCAGCGATTATTGCTACCAAGACCAACATAAACCGTATGAACGAAATCCTAGATCATCCGGTTCAGACAGGAAATGCCGTTTTGACCAACCAGGGATGCGACATTGTATTCGACCATGTAGGATTTGCATATCGTAGCGGCGAGACGGTTCTAAAGGAGGTGTCCTTTACGGCAAGGCAGGGAGAAGTTACCGCCCTGGTGGGACCATCCGGCGGCGGAAAAACGACGGTATCCCGTTTGGCAGCAAGATTTTGGGATATTGATAAAGGGAAGATTACAGTTGGTGGCATGGATGTCACGCAGATAGAGCCGGAATCATTGCTGTCTCTATATTCTATAGTGTTTCAGGATGTGACGCTATTCAATAATACGATCATGGAAAATATCAGGATTGGCAGAAAAGACGCAACGGATGAAGAAGTGATTGCAGCGGCGAGACTTGCGAATTGTGAAGAATTTGCCTCGCAACTTCCGGATGGCTATCAGAGCATGATTGGTGAAAATGGCTGTGAACTCTCCGGCGGAGAAAGACAGCGGATCTCGATTGCACGTGCGTTTCTGAAAGACGCGCCGATCATTTTGCTGGATGAAGCCACGGCAAGCCTTGATGTGGAAAATGAAACGCTGATCCAGGCAGCATTGTCACGGCTGATTCAGCACAAAACTGTTCTTGTCATCGCCCACCGTATGCGTACTGTAAGCGGAGCAGATAAAGTCGTCGTGCTAGCGGATGGCGTGGTGGCAGAACAGGGAAGCCCATCGGAACTGATGGATACAGGAAAAATCTATTCCCATATGGTAGAATTACAGGCCATGAGTCAGGAATGGGGGATTTAGGGGAGGGTTTCCCTTGCATATTTCTTGATTGCAGCAAAAGATTTATCGCTGATGTCATGTTCAATTTTACAGGCATCGTCTGCCGCTGTCTTTTCATCTACGCCCAAACGCACTAGGAGTTCGGCCAGCAGGGTATGACGCTCGTAAATCTTTGCCGCAATTTCCGTCCCAAGCTTGGTTAAATGAAGATGTCCCTCCTGATCAACAGTGATATATCCTCCCTGCTTTAGAAGCCTCACTGCACGGCTAACACTAGGCTTGGAGAAATTCATATATTCGGCAACATCTAATGATCGGACGGCACTGGTTTTCTGAGAGAGAATGTAAATAGTTTCCAGATACATTTCGCCAGATTCTTGTAAATTCATAGTTTAGGCTCCTTTTATATATAAATATAGGATATCAAAAAGATATCCTAAAATCAACTAATGAAAACGGCAAGAATACTGTTATTGTAGCCGGCAAATCTCAGAAGGCGGTCTTTGGCGTAGAAATCAGAAATGGGGCAAGAGACAAGGGCCGCCATAATAGTCGAACAGAGAGTGGAGAGAAAGATGAAATATGATTTATCAAGAATTTCAATATTAATTGCCAAGATTCATTGGATGTTATAATATATCTGTATGCGAATTTGAGAACATAAGAGGAAAATATATGGATATATTAAAAAAGTTTTGGAGAAGCGTCAAGGGTAAATGCCTGATAGCCGTCCTGGTCTTACTGGCAGCCTTTGCAGTGCATAATGCATTGGAGGGAAAGGAAGGCGAGAAGCAGATTACGCAGACAGAGGCAAGAAAAACTAAAAGAGAAGTCGAGTATGCTAAGCCAGTGGATGATAGCAATCAGATACTTGGGAAGTTCAAGGAATAATTTCCGGAAGCTTCCGTAGTGCTAGCCTGCGAGGAAGATGTAACGGACGATGGATGTAAGGATCTGATCGTGATCTATACTGAGAAGGAACTTACAAGGACGGTGGCTGTGATAGACAGCGGAGACGGAGTAAATTATAATTTTACCACGCCGATACCGGGGCCGATTGAAAACCAGAAAATACAGTTTAAGAATATTGATAAAGAAGGAGAGATCGAGATAATCGTAACAGGAGAGAAAAAGGGAGCGGTAGGCTATGCCATCTACCGTATGATTGATGGAGAAATGGTCGATCTGTTTGGGGAAGGCATGGAAGACTGCTGCTAGAGTGCAAAAAGGGGATGTTATCGCATCCCCCTTTTCATTCTTTGCTATTTCATCTTACAGGAAGAACTGATATCCCTTTCCCCATACCGTACGTATATGGAATGGCTGGGAAGGGTCGTCCTCGATCTTGCCGCGTAGTTTTTTGATATATACCAGAATCGTATTGTTGTCGGAACCATCATTTTTCCAAACTTCCTGAAATAGTTCCTGTTTCGAGAATGTATGTCCGGGATGATCCATAAACAGGCAGAGAAGGGCGAATTCCTTGGAAGTAAGCGCAATCTCTTTCCCATGCTTAAATATGGTCTGAGAATTCATATGCAAGGTAAAAGGCCCCTTTTGTATAGGCGACTGTATGCTCTCTGCAGTTGTGACGTATTGGCGTGTGCGGCGCACGATTGCCTGGATTTTGGAGACAAGCACAGTCTTGCTGAAGGGCTTGGTGATATAATCATCT
Organism: [Clostridium] scindens; assembly: GCF_019597925.1. Taxonomy (NCBI): domain Bacteria; kingdom Bacillati; phylum Bacillota; class Clostridia; order Lachnospirales; family Lachnospiraceae; genus Lachnoclostridium; species [Clostridium] scindens. Next base: position 710,519 of record NZ_CP080442.1, read on the forward strand.
GCGCCAAGTCCCAGGCCCTCCACCTGGGCTGCGTCTTCCGTTTTGCCGCTGAGAAGGATGACAGGCGTATAGATCCTGCGCCTGCGCAGTTCTGCCAGCAGGTCAAAGCCGCCCTGCTCCGGCATGATAACATCCAGGAGAATGATATCAAAGGTATTTTCCTTGAGGATATCCAGGGCAAGCTGTCCGCTGCCCGCACAGGATACGTCCATTTGCTCGCGCTTTAAGACTGCGCTGACAGCCTTCTGAACGGCAGTCTCATCATCAATGATCAGGACTGATATATTTGACATATTGTTACACCCGTCTTTCTGCTATAATAGCCATAGGTAGATTATATCTGCCTGGAATTTTAAAGTCAACCGTCGAAGGAGCATAAGATGAAGAATGGAAAGAAGACCAGACGAATACGGATATGGATTACAGCGGCAGTCACGGCGCTGATTCTATTGATTGCATTCTTCTGCTACCAGACCGTCAAGAAGACGATTGTCAATAACGAGAAAGAAAGCATGGCAGGCATTGCAAGAGTAAGCGCCCATAGTCTTGAGACGAGCCTTAAGGCAAAGAGCAATCTGGTATATGCGGCGTTATCCGGAGATATGGACAATGAAGAAGATATCCAGCAGAATATGCTAAAGACAGGCGAGAAAAGCAGATATATCCCGGAAGATAAGATGGAGGCTTTAAAAAAATGGGAGGAAGAGGCATGCAAGGAAGCCGGGACAAGGCCCGGAGAGGTAATTGCAGGGCCGGTCTGCCATCAGGAGGAAGGCTACTACGCTTTATATTTGACGAAAGCCGTGTACATAGACAGAAGTCTTGCAGGATATGTGCAGGTAGAATTAAACCTGGATGATATCTATGAAGAAGAGCAGGCATTGTCCAACCTGAAACTTGGAAATCAGGGATACTGCGTGGTAAAAGAGGCTGACGGGACTACGGTCATGTCAGGAGGGCATGGGGAGGCAGAAGAATTTTCCCTGGCAGGGGATGAAGGCGATGGATGCCGAATCGTCTGGTCCTATCAGGTTCGGCAGGGGACTCCCGAACGCACGCGCAAGCTGGTTGCCTATGACTCGGCAGAATTCGCGGGCGAGAAATTTATTTTATGCATTATAGAAAACTATGACAGTATTGTGGAGCCCATAGACAGGATCGCCCTTTATCTTTCCGTGCTGGGTCTGGCTCTGCTGGTATGGCTTGGCATCTTCTTATGCCGCATGGCAGAGCAGCACAGGGAAGAGGAAAAACTGAAGATGGAATTACAGCATGAAAAGGAACTGAATGAAGCAAATAAGGCACTTGAGAACCAGGAGAATCTTATGCAGAAGTATAATCATTCGAAAACAATGACGGTGCTATCAGGGGCCATTGCGCATGAATTCAATAATCTTATGACGCCGATCGTACTGTACAGCGAATTGCTCTGTGAAAATGAGGAGGTACAAAAGGAACTGGCCCAGGAGGCAAATGAAATGTCGGATGCGGTCAGCCGCTGCGAGGTGCTTGCGCGCCAGCTTTTGGAATATAGCAGGCAGGGGAGGGCAAAGAAGGTAATGACCGTCTATAATGCAACTTTCGCAGTCGAAAGCAGCGTAAGAATGGTAGAGCGCCTGATTCCCGCTAATATAAAGTTTGAGACATCTATATGCAGGACCAAATACTATATCAAGGGACAGATAGGAGCCCTCAACCAGATTATACTGAATCTGGTAACCAATGGAATGAACGCGATTGGGGAGAAATGTGGAAAGATAAAGATACAGTTCGGACTGAGCACGCAGGATGAGCGCATGGTCAGGCTTGTGGTAGAAGACGATGGAGGAGGAATACCGGAAGAGATCCAACAGCGAATTTTTGAGCCATTCTTTACAACAAAGGAGGAAAAGGAGGGCAATGGGATAGGCCTTACCGTCGTCAGACGGCTGACGGAAGAGCATGGCGGAGTCATCCGCGTAAAAAGCCGGACGGGAAAGGGAACTACATTCATTCTGGATTTCCCCTGGATAGAAAACAGCCAAGAATAAAAGAAATCCGGCCATCTTGATTAAGAGGCCGGATTTTGTTTTATTCATAGGTTTCTCTGTCTTTTAGATCTTTATTCAGATAAGAGGTGGCTGTATCGGCGATATCCACTGCTTCCTTCTCTGAGATATTGTCTATTTCTTTTGCTTTATTATACCAGTCTTCAAAGGTCATGCCGATCGGCATCACCGGATCAATGCTTTCCTTTATAAATGACTCGAAATCATCGACGCCTGCATCCTCGGATATCTCGGTTGACATAAATTTGCTGACGTCATTTACTTTAGGAATTTCTTCTTCCGGTATCTGAGGATACTGTGTGAAATAATGTTCATAATTCTCAATATTCTGTTCCGTAAAATGCCAGGTGATGGTACGGCCTTCCGCTACCGTCTTCATGTAAATCGTGCGCAGGGCAACGTATGGATCAACGTCAAATCCGTCTGCAAACATCATGGCGGCATTGTAAGGATGCTCGTACATATATTTGATTGCCAGCTGGTGGGCGTATACAAGCCGTCTTGCAAGTTCCGGGTGATTGTCTTTGAACTCGTTGGACATAGCATAGATGCAGCAAAGTCCCCATGTGTCGGCGGTTGATTCGGCATCCACGTCAGCGGCGCCCCAGCCAATTCCCATGATCTTTCCAAATCCTTCAAATTCAGCGATGGACGCATAAGGATCGCAGCAGGTAAATGCATCGATCTGGCCCGCTTTTAAGGCAAAGCAGGCATCCTGCTGCCCCATATCCACGATGTTATAACTGCCGGCATCTGCCGGGATTCCAAGTTTCTCGGACCATGTAAGGAATTCCGGGTCAATTTCTGGGGTGGCGGTCATTGAGCCAATAGTCTTTCCAACCAGATCCTCCGGCTTTTCGATATCATTGCTTACGACCAGGTAGCGGGAGCCTCCCATGTGGTTCGCGGCGGCCATGCAGAACGGAGCCCCCTTATTGACTGCCAGGATCGCGCCTTCGATACCGGTGTAGCCGACATCCATTGCGCCGCTTGTAAGAGCCTTTAAGGTTTCGGCGGATTTGGTCACATTTACATTAAGCCCCATGGCCTTGTAGATGCCAGCCTTTTCGCCGATAATTCCGGCAACCATATGATCGCAGTTGAAATAGCCCATTTCTACGGTATAGTTCTTCTCCTCTTCTGACAGATCGCCGAAATCGAAATCCTTAACCGCTTCTTTGGGATCATATCCCGTGGCCTTTACATCCTTGGTAGCGGTCTGTGTGCTGCTGTCGTGGCAGGCGGTGATCACCGGTACCAGAAGCGTAACAACAAGAAGAGCCGCTAGAAATCTTCTCTTCATAATTCTTCCTCCTTGAAAATATTAATTTTTGTTAATATTTGGTAATATGATAATACCAGAAGGCACGCCGAATATAAAGTTGACAGTCTCAATATCGCAATTTCAAATAAATAAGCAGATAAATATAGGAAATGCAAATAAAAGAAGACAGTCCGCAAACCGTCTTCTATAAATGCTACTGTAATAATTCAATAAAGGCACCCAGACGGGTATTGATCTGTGCCTGGTCGGATGGAGAATAGTCGGTATTGATGGCAATATAAGGAATGTGTTTTTCCTTTGTGACGAAGGTCTTGACCGCATCAGACTCTATGGCAAATGTATGGCAGGCCTGCAGAAGCACCTCCACGACTCCATCCACCTGATATTCATCGATCTGAACATCAAGCGCTTCCAGCCTTCCGGGATTCGGACTCATGACAGAGCAGTTTACCCGGAGATATTTTTCGGCAATCGCAGTGATCGGATCTTTCGTTTCGTCGATGGGATCCTTTTTCTCGCGGGGACCGCAGCAGTTCTCGAATCCCACAACGTCCGCCCCCAGTTCCTCGATACGCCGTATGATTTTGTCCATTACGCCGGTAGTCGGGCATCCGGTAATCAGAATCCTGGGCCTGGATGGCTTGCCTTTATATTCGCGTTCGTACAGGTCCTTTAATTCAGCGGTACGCTTTTCAAGGAAAGCGATCTTTTCTTCCAGGTCAGGGGAAAACTCATTGGAGGAGATAACGGTACTGATTTCGTAGCCGGTGATTGGGGAAGGCTTGAGCCTTGCAACCTCGAAAAAGTCAAGGACGGCCTTGCGTTCCCTGTTTCTTAAGCGAATGGCGCTTCGAAGCTTGTCATCCGTTATCTCTATGCCATAGAACTGTTCCAGATCTTCCTTCACGCTGATGACTTCCTGCTTCCAGAATTCCAAGGCTCCGCTGCCGGTCTTTCCAGGCGGAAGCTGCATGATATGGCAATGCTTTAACTCCCTCATCAATTCATACATTTTCTTCTTTCCGTCACAGGTCGTCTCCGCAAGGACCATATCGGAAAAATAGAAGAATGGACAGCGATCCGTAACGGCCGCGCCATAACTTGCCTTGATCAGCGGACATAGGTTTTTGGGAAGCCTGATCTCGGCAGCCGGAATATTGTCATCTCCGATGCCGCATAGCACCACGGCTACCGCATCGGCCGCGTTGATCAGTTCCCAGGGAGTATAAGTACAGAAGACCCCCACGATGCGCCGGCCTTGCTCTTTTAGTTCTTTCATGGTAAGAAATGCTTTTTTCCTGGCCTCAGGGTAGGTCTCGAAATTATCCGGCAGAACGAATTCAGGCATATAAAATACCTCCTTTGTATTTAGTAAGATTCATTACTAGATATTATAGAGGAGATTGTCATGAATTTGAAATCGAAATAGTCAATAACTATATAAATACAATCTATTAGACATAACTTAAAAGGACTTTTAAAATAAAGGAAAGGACTTACATTTTTGGAGAAAAGAGGAAGCATATGCGCCTGGAGTACATAAGAAGTTTTATCAGTGTCGTGAATTGCAAGAGTTTTTCTGTGGCTGCAAAACAGATTTTCTTATCGCAGCCTACGATCAGCACGCATATCAAGCAGCTGGAATCGGAACTGGGAGTCCAGCTGCTGGTGCGTTCAACCAAGGATGTGATTCTGTCCGATGCAGGCGTTATCTTCTATCCCTTCGCAATGCGGCTTCTTGAAACGGAGAGCGAGGCGCTTGCACAGATACACAAGAATGAAATGGAAATAAAAGGAACCGTGTCAATCGCTACGTCTTCGGTTCCCGGCAATTATATCCTTCCGCAGTTTTTTGCGTATTCAAGGAAGGCATACCCGGATATCAATTACAGGATATCCGAAGGGGACAGCGCCGAGGTACTGCAGTCAATCTTGCATTTTGAGACAGATATAGGAATTGGGAGCATCAGAAGCAATAATGACAAATGCATGTGCCAGCCATTGGCAAAAGACAGGATTGTACTTGCGACGCCAAATACGGAGGAATACCAGAATATGAAGGGGAAGTTTCCTATCGACAGGCTGAGGCAGGAGACGTATGTGCTGAGGGAGTCAGGAAGCGGAACCAGGCTTGCCTCAGAGAGTATCGAGCGGGCGCTGAATCTGGATACCAGGCCTTTAAAAGTGGCGTTGCAGGCTGAAACCAGCGAGATGGTAAAAAGAGGAGTGGAGCAGGGAATTGGAGTTGCATTCATCAGCAGCCTTGCAGTTAAAGATTCGGTCGCTCAAGGGAAGATATTGAAATTCGAGTTTCCGGAGATAGATACAAACAGGCAGTTATATCTGCTGTACCACAAGGATAGGATGATGACGCTTCCAGTGACGAGCGTTATCAAGATCTTGAGACAGTTCTGCCAGAATATATAGATTGTTTGGACGTAAAAAGACAGATCTCTTAGAGTGCAGATCTGTCTTTTTTGTTTCCTGTATTTTCTGCGATAGCAGGCAATCTGGTGGCCATGCCTCTTTATGCTATCTATTGAGCCCTCCATTTCAGCAGGACCTTTTCTGCCAGGACCATCAATGTGTCAATTAAGAAGCCGATCAGTCCGGCAATTACCATATAGGCAATTACTTTTTCTGTCTGCATCTTTGCCTGGGCTTCCACCATGCAGTAGCCGAATCCGGCACTGGTCGCGATGAACTCCGCTCATATGACGGACATCCAGCCCAGTCCTACGGCAAGCCTGAGTCCGGTCAGTACTCCGGGAAGGGAGCCGGGAAGGACGACATCTTTGATGACGCCGAAAGTATTCGCTCCCATGGACCTTGCAGCATGATAATAATCTTTGCTGATGTCCTGCACTCCGGATATGGTGTTCAGAATGATAGTGAAGATGCCGCTGAATGCAATCAGGAAAATGGTTGGTCCATCTCCGATGCCGAACCATACGATTGCAAGAGGAACCCATGCCATAATCGGAACCTGCCTTAACGAATTCATAAAAGGAGACAAGGCCTTTAGAATCTGGGGGGAGTATCCCATCAGCATCCCCAGAGGGAATCCAATGATGAACGCATAGAGCGATCCCGTTAGTACTCTTCTCATGGTTATTCCAAGATTGCGTAGCACGTACAGATCCGTAAGAGAGAATCCCACCTCCTTGAACACATCTTCCAGATACGGAAACAAGAAAGGCTTATCTACAATGTGTGCAGCGGCAAACCAGATGATACAGATGACTGCCAGACCGATAAGCGCCGCGACATTTCGGTTCTTGCCCCCGAATTTGCGCCATCTGCCCCGGTCGCCGGCATTCGTGGCGGCTCGCATCCGATCTACCTGCTGGTCATGATTTTCTTCCAATATATTTCCTCCTTTCTTCCAAAATCAGTAAGAAAATCATAACAAAATCAATAAGCGGAAAGTAGGATTATTAAGGAATAAAATATTAATATTTGTTAATATTAGGATTTTTAATAAAGAAACAAAAAAAGCAGATCAACAGATATAATGAGGTTGCTTGTACAAATATTTAATTTAGAAAAGGGTGGGAAAATGGAGAAACCATGTATTGAATATATCAGCGCATGTGCATGATGCGAGGTGTTTGGGGACTTGGTTCAAGTTCTGGAGAAGGAATATGAAGGCAAGGTGCATGTAAAGATATACCGTGCAGGAAAAGACTTTGACTATATTCCAAAATATGGGGCGGTTACGAAGAGCATGCTGGTGATCAATGAAAAGAAAGCCGTCACGAAACTTACAAAGCCGGCAGTGCGCGAAGCTTTTAAGGAGGCGCTGAAGTCATGCTAGTGGATTTTGGAAATTTTATACTCAGGATTCTGAATTCTTCATGGAATATGCTGAATAGTTCATCGGGGTGGATGATATTTAGTTTTATCGTTGCAGGAGTGCTGCATGAATTTTTGAAGCCTGAGAAGGTACAGAAAACGGCAATTGGATCATCGAGGGTGAGCGGCGTCTTTTGGACCACGATATCAGGAATGTTTATACCGATCTGCAGCTGTGGTACGATTCCGCTTGGAATCAGCATGTATTATAGCGGCGCGTATCTGGGACCTACGCTTGCATTTATGACGAGCACGCCGATGATCAATCCGATTGCCCTTCTGCTTGCGTTTGGCCTTTTGGGCAAGGAAGTGGCTATCATATATCTGATTACCGGATTTGTAGCGCCGATGATTATCGGAATTGTAGCAAATAGATTTGCCAAAGATGAACTACATATAGGAATGAAAAGGCAGAAAGATGAGGCGGCGATTCAGATCGATACCGATGAGGAGGATGGAGGCGAGCCCATGATACAGCTGGAATTCGAGGAGCCGGGGTTCTGGGAGAAGATAAAATCAGGGCTTCGCTGGTCTTTGACGGAACTCAGCGTGACGATCAGCAAGTATACCGTAACGGGTATGCTGATCGCAGGCGTGCTGTTTAATATCGTGCCGCAGTCTTTTATTCAAGATTATCTGGGGAATCCAGGGTTCGTATCTTTATTTGGGATTACGGTGGTCGCGGCGCTGATGTATGTGTGCGCGGTCGGGCATATTCCGTTTATTGCCGCATTGGTGGCAAGCGGCGCGGCGCCAGGAGTGGCCATCACATTTCTGATGGCTGGAGCCGGGACGAACATTCCGGAACTTCTTACCATAAGCAAGACGATCGGGAAGAGAGCTATGTTTATGTATTTTGGAATGGTGGTGGTTATTTCTAACATTGTCGGCTATATTACAAACAGGCTTCTGATGCCAGGATTTACGCCGGTGCTGAATTATGATCAGACACAGCATACTATATCCTATGCGAATAAAATGATCGTAGTCATGCCAGGCTGGATACAGAATTTATGCAGCGGAATACTTGTATGCTATGCGCTGTATTCTCTTTTCAAAATTATCAAAGGCAAGGCCGGAAAGCAGTGTGTGGCATAAGTCATGAAGATTCAGAGAGCAATCGTTATAATGCTGATCGTCTTTTTGGCAGCCGGGCTTGGAGCAGTATTGTTCCTTCCAAAAGAAAAGCGGTGGAACAAGGAGGCTGAGATAAAGATAGGCGCCGGCGATGATATATCAGGAGTTTTAATGGATGAAACGGTTGAGGCATTAAAGGACTATAAAGTTTCCAGAACGCTTCAGAGTTCTTCTTTTCAGGATTGCTGTAGCAATACGGCGCAGTGGGCAATGAATGCCAAGGAGATTAATGTGGGATTTTACTGTACCCATATTGCCAGGCATACGGTGATGCAGAATCAGGATGTAGAGATATATGGTCCAGTGATTATGAACGGCGAGACTATCGTATATAAGGAACACTGGGAGAATGTAGAGAACCTTGCGGTGACGCAGGGCAGAGAAAAATCCAAGGTGCTGGCTCAGGAAACGTATCCACAGATCCAGGGATTCAATGAGATTACCCAGAAAGGAATCCTGTACGCATTGGAGGATGAGCAGGTAGACGCAGCGATCCTGGACATTACGAAGGCGGCTAAAGTGACGGATTATCAGAATATGCCGCTGTCAGATACGGATTATATATCCTATGTACTGGTGGTAGATAAGGAATTCGAAAAGACAGAGGCATTCCAGGATTTTATCCACAGTTATAACCGGGCGGTATCGCGTTTGAGCAATAGCGGCTATCTGGCCCGGGTGATGGGCGTAAAAGAAGAATGGCTGGAAAATAAGAATATAAAGTTTTTAACATTAGAAGAGACAGGAGTAGATTAGAATGTCAATTTCAGTGCAGGGAATTTCAAAAAGTTTTAAAGGAAGAAGAAAAGGCGAGCCAGAAAATGAAGTATTAAAAGATGTGAACTTTGAAGTGGAAGAAGGGCAGTTCGTATCCTTGCTCGGACCTTCGGGATGCGGGAAGACGACTACGCTTACCATCATTGCGGGGTTCCAGAAGGCGACGGACGGAGTCATAAAGGTCAATGGCGCCAAAGTGGAAAAACCGGGGCCGGACAGGGCGTTTATGTTCCAGAATTATGCCTTGTTTCCATGGCTTAAGGTGGGAGAGAATATTGAATATCCTATGCGGAAGATGAAGATAGCGAAGAGCCAGAGAAAAGAGCGGCTCAAAGAACTGCTGGAAATGGCGCAGCTGACGGAGTATGAGCATTATTATATCCACGAGATATCAGGAGGCATGAAGCAAAGAGTGGCTCTGCTGCGGGCGCTGGCCTGCGACCCCAAGGTGCTTCTGATGGACGAGCCTTTAGGGGCTGTGGATTTCCAGATGCGCCAGCTTCTTCAGGTAGAGTTAGAAAACATCCTGGGACAAAAGAAGACGACATCTCTTATGGTTACCCATGATGTAGATGAATCCATATATCTAAGCGACCGGGTGATCGTCATGTCCAGGAATCACGGAAAGATACTGGAAGACGTAAAGATTGACCTTCCAAGGCCAAGAGACCGCACGACGCCAGAATACCATGCATATGTAGACCATCTGACCGAGATACTGAAGTCTGCATTGGATGGAGGCGTATTTACCCAGGAGGACAAGGATATTATGGAATTTATCCAAGGCGTGGAGAGTGGAAAGGAACCGCTTAGGGAGGCGATGGGCACATCCGCATAATTGAGAGAAAGGATAATGGAGACTTAGGAAAATGGATCAGAATATACATAAAAAATTTACCGAAAGGCAGAATGAACTGAGATTATATATCATTCAGTTTATTGTGGATCATCAAAGGCCATACCATCTGGATCAGGATATGACGCAGACGTTAAAAGCGCTTGGGATGGATCAAAAAGAATATGAGGAGATTATAGAATGCCTGCTAAAAAAGGATGGAATGGTAATCGATGAAGAGAGGAATGTAAACTTTATTTATCCGGTATCCGCACTGCAGACCAGCCACCATGTGACCCTTCAGGATGGAAGGGAGTTTACGGCTATGTGCGCGATAGATGCCATAGGCGCTGCATTTACGTTCCATCAGGACACGGAGATACATTCTGCGTGCGCTTCCTGCAATGAGCCGGTACATATAAGGATCGTGGACGGAAAAGTCGCGGAGTATTCGCCAAAGAATCTGCATGCGTTGACGTTCCCGCTGGGGGAACTTTCCAACTGGGCAGGATCCTGCTGAAATGTCATGAATTTTTTCTGCAGCAGTGCAGAATTCGACCAATACGTTACGGATATGGAGCTGGATGCTGCTTCCGTGATTAAGGCAGACATGGATAGAGCAGTGGAAGAGGCGAAAGCGACATTTGAAGTATAAATAGAAAAAACAGGAGGTACAAAAAGAATGAAAGTAGCTTACTTATTGGAATCAGAACATGCAAGGGAAATTCTTGAAACGATGATTATCCCGCAGTTAGAGGAAGACCGCCATGGCGCAGAGGTGGCAGGCATGATGTTTTTCTTTGACAATGCCTATATGCTGGTAGAGGGCTGTGATATTGCCGCCAGGCTGCAGGCAATAAGCGAGAAGACAGGCATGCTGCTTATGGCCTGCGACCGCTGCTGCTATCAGAGGGATATTGCGGATAAGCTTGTCGCGCCGGCAGGAATCGGCTGTTTCCCTAATGTATACGCAGCGCTTGCGCCAGCCGGCGTTGATCAGGTGATCACATTATAAGGAAGACAGGGTGATGTCCATCTACCTTTTGGGTAAACAGTTTATATAGATGGCCATTGACGGGGGCATCCTTGCAGAAGGCAAGGATGCTTTCTTCATCTTCGTCCATAAATCTTAGCGCCAGCCCGCAGCCGCTGCTGATGGCGCCCGGAATAGGCATGATGGCCGCTTTTATCCGTTCCTTTGCATGCTTTTCCGCCTGTATGGCATCGGTCGTGGTATCGAATGCCATGATATAATAATAATCTGGTCTTTCCATATCATAAATCTCTCTTTCTGCTATGCTTGAACTTAAGATTTATTATATCATAATTGCCAGGGAAGCGTAATAGCAGAAGCAGATGGAAGGCTATGTCTGGACAAGGCGGATCAGGCATGCTATTATCGAAAAAGACGGTGTTATGATTCATATTTACCAGAAAGATAAGGAGTAAGGTATGACGAAAGAACAATTAGCAATAGAAGTGATAGAGCGTCTGAAAAAGGAATATCCGGATGCCGGATGTACCCTGGACTATGACCAGGCATGGAAACTTCTGGTCAGCGTCCGTCTGGCGGCCCAGTGTACGGATGCCAGGGTAAATGTCGTGGTGGAAGATCTGTATGCCAGATACCCGGATGTGGAGGCGCTGGCCGCGGCAGATGTAGAAGACATTGAAAGGATAGTAAGGCCCTGCGGGCTTGGAAAGAGCAAGGCCAGGGATATCAGCGCCTGTATGAAGATATTAAAAGAAGAGTATGACGGCAAGATTCCGAGAGATTTTAACGCGCTGCTAAAACTTCCGGGAGTCGGAAGAAAAAGCGCTAACTTGATCATGGGGGATGTCTTTGGCGAGCCTGCCATCGTGACGGATACCCACTGCATCCGCCTGACCAACCGTATCGGCCTTGTGGATGGAATCAAGGATCCAAAGAAAGTGGAAATGGCACTGTGGAAGATCATTCCACCGGAGGAAGGGAGCGATTTCTGCCACAGGCTGGTATATCACGGAAGAGATATCTGCACGGCCAGGACAAAGCCATTCTGTGATAGATGCTGCCTGGAGGATATCTGTGCGAAAGCCGGGGTTGAAAGTTCAATATAATGGATATAATCATAAGACAGGAGTAGCATCGTATTCATGATGTTACTCTTTTTAGCAAGAACCTGAGAATGGAGGGACAAAGACATGTGCGGCAGATATTATATAGGAGACTATGTTTCTGAAAAACTAGAAGACATTACATCCGGAAGGGGAATCAGCCAGATCAAGACTGGGGATGTATATCCTTCCCAGGAGGCCGCCGTATTAGTAAGAGGCGAAGATGGAGCGCAGACGAGAATGATGTGCTGGGGATTTCCGCAGAGCCGTGGCAAGGGACTTTTGATTAATGCCAGGGCGGAGACGGCAATGGAACGTCCCCTGTTTCGGGACAGCATCCGCAATCGGCGCTGCGTGGTTCCAGCCAGCCATTTTTATGAATGGGATCAGTCCAAGAATAAGGTGACCTTTTGCAGAGAGGATTCGCCGGTACTGTATATGGCAGGCTTCTATCAGCTTTTTGAGGACAAGGAGCATTTTATTATCGTGACTACGAAAGCCAATGATTCCGTGTCCGGCGTTCACGACAGGATGCCGCTGATACTGGAGCAGGAGGAACTAGAAAACTGGCTGCATGACGATGACTGCCTGGAATTCCTGCTTGGCAGGATCCCGGCAGCGCTTAAGAAGGAGCAGGAATATGAGCAGCAGGCGCTGCCATTTATATAGGAGGGATCAGTTATGGCGAGGATACTGGTAGATGCGGATGCCTGCCCGGTGGTGGCGGGAGTTGAGGAAATGGCAGAAAAATACGATCTTCCCTGTAAATTATTCTGTGATACGAATCATGTGCTGAAGTCCTCCTACAGCCAGGTAGAAGTCGTAGGAGCAGGGGCGGATGCAGTGGACTTCGCCCTGATCAGCCAGTTAAAGGAGGGCGACGTCGTGGTGACCCAGGATTATGGAGTGGCGGCCATGGCGCTGGGAAAGGGCGCATATGGAATCCATCAGAGTGGAAAATGGTACACAGACGAGAATATCGATCTGCTTCTGATGGAGCGTCATATGGCTAAGAAAGCACGTAGGGAAAAGAGCAGGCATCATCTGAAGGGGCCGGCGAAAAGAACCAAAGAAGATGATGAAAGATTCAAGATTTCCTTAGAAAAACTTATTTTGCAAAAGATCTTTTGCAAAGATTCCAAAGATAATTGCTAGCCAAAAACACAGGCATATATTACAATATGAGCAAAGTTTGAAAGTAATGGGGTATACATATGCTTGAAGAAAAATTAATAAAACTAAGAAAGAAACAAGGCTACAGCCAGCAGGAAGTAGCGGACTTGCTGTCCGTGACCAGACAGACCATATCCAACTGGGAATGCGGCCAGGCAACGCCGGCTCTTGATAAGGCGGCAGAACTGGCAAGACTCTACCATGTCAGTATGGATGATCTGGTGGGAAATGACGTGGAGATCGTATTGAAAGAAGAGAAAGATGAGAGTACTAATAGGAGAAAAGACCATCATCTGCTCCAGATGCTGATAGGCAAGCGGTGCGTTATAGACTGCGATGATATGTCTCTGGTGCTGGATCTGGAAGGATATACCAAGCCAAGAGTCCTCGATGTGAACGAGGAATGGATCCGCGTTGAGTATGAGCGGAGAAAAGAAAATACCTTAAGGCAGAGGGAAACGGTGGTCAAACTGATTGAAATGTCGGCAGTCAAGGGATTTCAGATCATGGAGGACGAGTAGATGGCAGGATTTATCGCTTGCGTGGCGCTCATATTTAGCATATTGTGCTTCTATGAAATACACACGCTAAAAAAAGATAAGGCTAAGGAGGACGGGGGCAAGTCCCGGGAAACTTTTGCGGAACTTTTAAGGGGGCTTCATGGCAGGCAGTGCGAGTTTGTCGTAGATGGAGCCTTGCTATATCTGGATATTGCATACAGTGTAAGAGGCATTGTGGCAGATTCTGATGATGACTGGGTGCTGATCACTTCTAAGAAGGGGAAGAAGGTGCTGCAGAGGATGTTCCGGATATCCTTGATCAAGGATGTAAAAGAGATTATTCAGTAAAAAAGCAGTTTAAAACAGTTGCATTGTGCAGCTGTTTTCTTTTTTTAATAAAACTATGTTGACAGACGACATATGTCGTGGTACGATATAGAAAAATAAGTCGTCAGACGACATAGCGTCTGGCGATATATGAGGAGGAATTAGATATGAGAAAAGAATTATATATAGGTATCCTGTTGTTTTCCCTGACACTTTGCGCAAAATCCGTAGGGCCGATCCCGGAATTCGCCTCAGGAGCGCTGCTGGGGCTTTCTATCTGCCTGGAATTCATCGGGATACTGCCCCAAGAAAAATATATGAAGTTAAAGAACTTTAAGAAAAGGAGTCTGGACAGATGGGTAAGAAAGTAGAGCCTTTAACGGAAAGTTATTTCTACATTCTGCTTTGCCTGGCAAATGGACCGAATCATGGATATGGAATCATGCAGCGGACAAAAGAATTGTCTGCAGGGGAAGTAAAGATCGGATCAGGCACGATGTATGGGGCAACCGGAAATATGACAAAGAAGGGCTGGATCGTAGAAAGCAAGGGCAGCACAGAGGATTCTGACCGGCGCAGGATGTATGAACTGACGGAAGAAGGAAGAGAGATCCTGGATATGGAGATTAGGAGATTAAGACGGCTGCTGGCAGGCGCAGAAGAAGTTTTGGAGGAAAAGTGATATGGGCAAGCGGAAAATAAGCCATGCTGCATATGCTGCATGGGATTACAAGAAAGAGATTGAAGACTTGAACAAGAAGTCGCAGGAAGGCTGGCAGCTGGTAAAGGGAGGATGCTTCAAAAGCATATATGAGCAGAATGATCAAGCATGCTACCGCTATCAGCTGGATTATAATACCGATATAGAGAATAAGGTGCTTTACTTGGAGATGTTTGAGGATCAGGGATGGGAGTATATTAATTCTACTTTTAATGGCTGGCATTTTTTCCGGAAGCCTTATGATCCGGAATTACCGGAAGAAGAGTATGAGATTTACACGGACTCTTCGGCAATTCCGGATATGGAGCGCAGGTGGGTACGGCTCGCCTATAGTTTTATGGCCGTGATTTCTGCTTTTCTGGTTTTCATGATAATAAGAATGATACAGTATCCGGAATGGACCAGAGTTCCAATGATACTTTTTGAAATCGACTTTATTGTGTTTCTCGGATTGGGAATCTACCGCATCCGGAAAAAGGAGCGGCATGTGAAGAAGATATTTTCTCTATCTACGATGATGGCTATAGCAGTCGTATGCTGGCTTGCGGGGATTGTATTGGGAGCCTTAAAGCCTGATTGCAGCAATACATTGGAAGGAGATACCAATGGGGGGACTTATTATAAGGATTTTACCGTGCATTATCCAGATAATTTTTATCTGGATCTTGAGATGGATAATGACAGTCCAGTGACGTTTCGTATTGACGATGCAAGCGGTAAAGCCGTATATACTAACAGCGATAAGAAAACAAGAGTAGAAAACAGGCGTATCTGGCTGAAAAAAGGAGATTATAGGATCGCCATTGCCAGTGAAACGGGCGAAAAAGCCAGTAAAATGAAGATTTCCTACGAACTTGACTAAAATGATGATAGAGGAGTATGGCGTACGGCATTAAAAAATGGTGCCGCGCGCCTTTTTTATATTGACAAAAACAACTGTAACAAGTATAATTACATATACAACAACTGGAACAAAAGTAATTACAGATAAGAGGAGGCAACTATGAGAACTAAGAAAGCGAAGTCTATTAGTGTTTTAATACTTAGCCTTGTCCTTGTGCTTACGGCATGCGGGTCAAAGCCAGCGGGAAGCAGCACGGAAAACAAGGCGGAAGAGACAACAGAAGAAGATGGCGGCAGCCAGGCATCAAAAACAGTTTTTGGCACGTTCGAATCCAAGACTCTTGACGGAGAAGACGTATCTCAGGACATATTCTCCAAGGCAGATCTTACCATGGTGAACATCTGGGGAACCTTCTGCGGACCGTGCATCAAAGAGATGCCGGAACTGGGAGAGTTGAGCCGCCAGTATGCGGACAAGGGCGTTCAGATCGTGGGGCTTATAAGCGATGTATCCGATCCGGGAGATGAGACGGCAGAAGATATTATTTCTACTGCAAAGGCGGATTATACGCATATAGTAGCCTCTAATGATCTTCAGAATGGAATCTTAAAAGAAGTATATGCTGTTCCTACCACATATTTCGTAGATAAAGACGGAAACCAGGTAGGCAAGGCTTATCCGGGCGCAAGGGATATGGATAGCTGGGCCAAGATTATTGATGAGATGCTTGCCGAGGTACAGTCATGAGCAGGCGCAAGATAATCGGAATCCGCATTGCGCTATTTGCCGCTGCGGCAGCATTCCTCTTCGTAGGCGCTGCTCGCGGCGAAGCGGGTACTGTGTTTACGAAAGCCGTAAATATTTGTCTGGAGTGTGTAGGAATTGGCTAAGATGATAAAAGCAATAAAGAACCGTATGAGGCTGTGGGTACAGATCGTCTTTACAGCCGTAACAAATGGATATCTGCTTGGTTTTCTTACAGGCCGGATATATACTGGCCCAACTAAGGCGGCCTGCGTGCCTGGCCTGAACTGCTATTCCTGCCCGGGAGCGCTTGGATCATGCCCCATAGGCTCTCTTCAGGCAGTGCTGGGAAGCCGGGATTATAAATTTTCCTTTTATGTAGTAGGATTTCTTCTGTTTTTTGGCTCCATATTTGGAAGGTTTGTCTGCGGATGGCTGTGTCCCTTTGGGCTGGTGCAGGATTTGCTGTATAAGATACCATTATTTAAAAAGAGGAAGAATCTTCCGGGCCATAAGGTGCTGATTTGGGCAAAATATGTTATACTTGTATTATTCGTAATCCTGCTGCCGCTTCTGGTGGTAGATTTCACTGGCCAGGGAGACCCCTGGTTCTGCAAGTATATTTGTCCCAGCGGTACGCTTGCAGCAGGAATTCCCCTGGTTCTTCTCAATGAGAATCTGAAACTTGCGGTAGGAAATCTGTTTTTTTGGAAGGTAGCAATCCTGATCGTACTGATCATACTGGCTCTATGGGTTTACCGGCCCTTCTGCAAGTATCTGTGTCCTTTGGGCGCTATCTACAGTTTCTTTAATCCGGTGGCGCTGTACAGATATCAGATCGATGAGAGCGCATGTACCAAATGTGGAAAATGCAAGAAGGCCTGCAAGATGGATATCAAGGTATGGGAGAAGCCGAACAGCCTGGAATGTATTCGCTGCGGAGACTGCGTGAAGGCGTGTCCTACGCAGGCAATCAGCAGAAGAAAAGGAGGTTGCCATGAAAAAAATCGTGAAGCGGGTTAGTTTTGCCCTGGCAGGCGCAGCATTAGGATTTGCGTACTATTCATTTATCAGCTGCAGCAGCGGGGGATGAGCGATCACATCCAGTCCGGTATGGACGGTGGCTGTAGGAACAATATTGGGCCTGCTCGTGTCCTATTGTTTTGAAGACAGTAAGGATACGAAGGAATAAAAAGGTTATGGACGAATAGAAAAGGAATGAGAGAGATGACGAGTGAATTTGCAATTGCAGTGCATGCGCTGGTGTATCTGCATCATAAGAATGCCGTGCTCTCCAGCGAAGAGTTGGCGGAAAACATCTGTACCAATTCGGCACGGGTAAGAAAGGTCATGGCGAAACTTAAGAAAAAGGATTTGATAGGTACAAAAGAAGGCATAAAGGGAGGCTATCATATGTCCCTGGATGCCTCCGAGATTACTCTTGGGGATATCTGTGAAGCGCTGCAGGTGGATATTGTAAAGGCCGCGTGGCGTTCGGGAAGTATGGACATGGACTGCATGATCGCATCCGGAATGGCGGGGGTCATGGATGGGATTTATGCGGAACTGGACGAAATATGCAAGAAGCGCCTGGAAGGGATTACGATCCAGGATGTGGAAAAGAAAGTAGCCGGATGCAAGAAGTAAGAAGGCAGCTGGATTATTTTGATATTTCGCAGATCTGCGACTCGGGCCAATGCTTCCGCATGTCGCGGCTGGAAGATGACAGTTACGCCATAATCGCAAAAGACAGATATCTGAGACTTGTACAGAACGATAAAGAGTGCTTGTTTTACTGCGGCGAGGAAGAATTTGATACTTTTTGGAAGCAGTATTTTGACCTGGATACGGATTATAGTGCCTTTATAGGGCAGATCAGTCCAAGGGACAAATACTTGAGCCAGGCGGCAGCAGAAGGAAGCGGAATCCGTATTCTGCGCCAGGATCTGTGGGAGATGATCGTATCATTTCTGATCTCTCAGCAGAATCATATTGTCCGCATTCGCAGATGCATAGAGAACCTATGCATAAAATATGGGGAAGAACAGCAGAACTTCGATGGCAGCCGGTATTATACATTCCCGGCGCCGGAAGCGCTAGCCTTTCTCGACGAAGAGGCGCTTAAGGAATGCAACCTGGGCTATCGTAGCAAATATGTGGTGCGAACGGCGAAAAGTATTGCAGAAGGGCAGGTCTCCTTAGAAGATATAAAGAGCCTGCCTTACAGGAAGGCCAGAGGCGAACTCCTAAAATTATATGGCATTGGAGAAAAGGTGGCAGACTGTATCTGCCTCTTCGCTCTGCATAATCTGGAAGCATTTCCTGTGGATACTCATATCCGCCAGGCGCTGGAGGCACATTATCCAAAAGGATTTCCAAAACGCCGTTATAAAGGATTTCAAGGTATCATGCAGCAATACATATTTTATCATGAGTTAATGGGCAATCGCTGATCAGCGATTGCCCAATGTTTTTAAGCAGTCTACAAGTTCCAGGTCGTCGCTGTTCAATTTGATATTAGAGCAGTAATTCTTTCCATCCGGCGCGGTGACGGTTATCTCGATGATGGATCCTTCCACAAGCGCCTCCTGGGAAACGGCCTTTAAAAACAGGGGAAACTTCGGATGGCCTGCGCGAAAACGATCCAGGCATCCCTTAAGTTTCTGAAGCATCGCGATCTGGTTAAAATCCATATTCATTGTTCTATCAACTCCTTTGACTATTTCTCTATGAGGCATTATACTTGAGTTAGTAAAAATAGTCAAAGGAGGTACTATTTATGGACGGAATGATGATTCCTTCTTTTGATGGAACAAAACTGTTCCTGAAGAAAGAGGTAGCGGCAGATGCCAGTGCTGTATGCGTGATCGTGCATGGGCTTTGCGAGCATCAAGGAAGATATGATTATCTGGCGGATATGTTTCATGGGGCAGGAATCGGGACATACCGCTTTGACCACAGAGGACATGGAAGGTCAGAAGGAGAGGAGTCCTATTATGGCGATTACAATGAGATGCTGGATGATGTAAACGTAATCGTGGATATGGCAATTGAAGAGAATCCAGGAATTCCAGTATTCCTTCTGGGTCACAGCATGGGAGGATTTGCCGTATCTTTGTATGGCGCAAAATATCCGGATAAAGCGTTAAAAGGCATTGTAACCAGCGGAGCGCTGACATTCGATAACGGAGGACTGATCACAGGGGTGCCCAAGGGACTTGACCCACATCAGAAACTGCCGAATGAACTGGGCGGAGGCGTGTGCTCAGTTGCGGAAATCGTGGACTGGTATGGCAAAGATCCATACAATAAGAAGACCTTTACTACCGGACTGTGTTATGCGATCTGCGATGGACTGGAGTGGTTCCAGGAGGCAGGCAAGGAATTTGCCTATCCTGTACTGATGATGCACGGGGAGGCAGATGGCCTGGTGGCGGTTCAGGACACTTACGATTTCTTTCAGATGGCAGCCTCCAAAGACCGCCAGATGAAGATATATGGCGGCCTGTTCCATGAGATCCTTAATGAGTATTGCAGGGACGAAGTTATCAGGGATGCTATCAGCTGGATTAGAAACCGTATATGAGTATAGAAAGCATAACGATTGTATAAGCGAGAGATTCCCGGGGAGAGTCGCATCTTTCCGGGAGTTTTATTGACGTTCCAGATATTTTATGTTAAGTTAATAATCAACAATTCATCCGGCATTCCGCCGATGAGTAGTTTTCATATCTTTTATGTTCTTGCGGATTCCGCATTAAATTTCAGACACAATTTTGCAAATGAATCAAAAGAAAAGTGGTGATGCATCTATGAAGAGCCTATGATGTTTTTGTTAATGAGATAAAACCTGCCGGCGTGCGGCAGAAAATCGGTGGACTAGCCATCAGCGGGTATCGGACATGGGATACCCCAGGGCTATATTTTACTAGGAAATTATGCTAAGATAGAGGAGAAGATTTTATGAAAAACAGAATCATTGGTTCGGTAGTTCAAAAAGCCAGAAATTATCGAGTGAACCGGAAATATAAGGATCGACTGTTCCGTCTTGTATTTCAGGATAAAGAGGACTTGCTGTCGCTTTATAATGCAGTCAATGGCACGGAGCATACGAATGCGGAAGATTTGACTATTAAAACGCTGGAGGATGCAGTTTATTTGGGATTTAAGAATGACCTGTCATTTCTGATCAGCAATACGCTGAATCTTTATGAACACCAAAGCAGCATTAATCCCAATATGCCTTTGAGGGGATTGATTTATTTTACGGAAATGCTGAAGGCTTATGTGGAAGAGCAGGGATATAATATCTATGGAACAAAACGAGTACTCTTGCCAACGCCGAAGTACATCGTATTCTATAATGGATTACAGGAGCAGCCTGATCGAATGGAACTTCACCTTTCAGAGGCCTTTCTGGAAAATAAGGGAAAAGACGAGCCCTCCTTGGAATGCAGAGCGATTATGTTGAATATTAATCAGGGGCATAACCAGGAATTGATGGAAAAATGCCAAAGACTGGAGGGGTACTCCTATTTCGTGGCGGCGGTCTTTACATATATGAGCCGGGGATATGAACTGGAAGATGCCATTAATCTTGCGATTGATGAGTGTGTCAAAAAAGGGAAGATTGCCGATATTCTGGCCAAAAACAGAGCGGAGGTAAAGAATATGCTGTTAACAGATTTTGATGAGAAGAAATATAGGAAGATGCTGCGCGAGGAAGCGCGGCAAGAGGGGTGGGAACAAGGAAAAGAAGAAGGGAGAAAAGAAGGGAGAAAAGAAGGAAGAGAAGAAGGAAGAGAAGAAGGAAGAGAAGAAGGAAAAGAAGAAGGAATAGAGGCGGCGACAAAAAGGATTAACCGATTGAATAAATGCCTGATTCAGGACGAAAGATTTGACGATTTAAGGCGGTCAGCGGAAGATGTTGATTACCAGAAGAGATTAATCGAGGAATATAACATTGAGTAAAAAAACTGCGGAAAAGTTTCTGAAACAATATTTTGGCTATGATGGATTCCGGGAAGGGCAGGAACAGTTGATCGAGGCTGTCCTTTCCGGCAAGGATGTTCTGGGTATTATGCCTACCGGCGCTGGAAAATCTATGTGCTTCCAGATACCGGCGCTGATGATGGAAGGAATTACCTTGGTGATTTCTCCATTGATCTCTTTGATGAAGGATCAGGTTGGAGCCCTAAATCAGGCGGGTATCCATGCTGCTTTTTTAAATAGTTCTCTTAGCGTGGGGCAGTATGCAAAGGCCTTGGCGTACGCCAGGGAAGGGCGGTACAAGATTATCTATGTGGCGCCGGAGAGACTGGAGACGCAAGGGTTTCTGGATTTTGCGATGTCGGAAGGCATTAAGATTTCTTTTCTTGCGGTGGATGAGGCTCACTGCGTCTCCCAATGGGGACAGGATTTCAGGCCTAGTTACCTGAAGATTCTGGATTTTTTAAAGAAACTGCCTTACCGTCCGGTGATAGGCGCGTATACGGCAACGGCAACCACGGACGTGCGGGATGATATTATGGACATTCTGCAGTTGCAGGACCCCTTTGTGATTACGACCGGGTTTGACAGAGAGAATCTCTACTTTGCCGTCAGGAAGCCGGTAGATAAGTATAAAGAACTGGTCGGCTATATTCGAAGGAAAGAAAAAGAGATGCCTGGAAGCAGCGGAATCGTCTATTGCCTGACCAGGAAGAACGTGGAGGATGTCTGTTACAATCTGAGAAAAGAAGGATTTTCAGTTACGAGATATCATGCGGGCCTAAGCGATATGGAACGCAAGGAAAATCAGGACGATTTTATTTATGACCGCCGACAGATCATGGTAGCGACCAATGCGTTCGGAATGGGGATTGACAAGTCGGATGTCCGATTCGTCGTCCACTATAACATGCCAAAGAATATGGAGAGTTATTATCAGGAAGCCGGGCGTGCGGGGAGAGATGGAGAGCCGTCAGACTGTATTTTGTATTACGAGCCTATGGATGTGCGTACGAACCGATTCTTTATCGAAAATAATGAGGACAATGAAGCGCTGGATGAGATAACGCGACGGCTTGTAAAAGAACGGGATGAAGAACGGCTTCGCCAGATGACATTCTATTGCTTTACGACTGGCTGCCTGCGCAATTATATCCTGGATTATTTTGGAGAGGCAAGTCCTGGA
The DNA here is from genome assembly GCF_019597925.1 of [Clostridium] scindens. Taxonomy (NCBI): domain Bacteria; kingdom Bacillati; phylum Bacillota; class Clostridia; order Lachnospirales; family Lachnospiraceae; genus Lachnoclostridium; species [Clostridium] scindens. The sequence goes on from NZ_CP080442.1 coordinate 733,037, forward strand.
TATTGTGGAAACTGCTCAAATTGCATGACCCAGTTTGAGGATGTGGATATTGCCAGAGAGGCCGCGGCCATTCTCAGATGCATAAAGGCAAATCATATAAACTATGGAGTTACGGTTATCATAGATATCGTGCGGGGAGCAGGCAATCAGAAGATACTTTCAAGGGGCCTTGACAGGAATCCGGAGTATGGAAGCCTGAAGGAAGTTACAGTGCCGAGGCTTCGCCAGATAATCCAGGAATTATTGTTCCGGGGGTATTTGGAATTATCAAATGACAATTACCCGGTGCTCAAAGCAGCAGACGCAGCAGACGCAGCCGAGCAATTGCTGCAGGAACAAGTGCCTCTTTTCATGAAACTGGCGAAAGAAAGAGAGCCGGAAAGATCCGCCGGGAGAGGGAAAGTAAGACGCAAGAAGGCCGGGGCGGCTGCATCCCTCGAGGAAAAGGATTTGGAACTTTTCGAGACTCTGCGCGCATTGCGAAAGGAGATTGCGGCGGAGGAGAAGGTACCTCCTTACATGGTGTTTTCCGATAAAACGCTGGCGCTTATGAGTGCCGCCAAGCCAGAGAATTCGAGCGAGATTCTTATGATCAGCGGCGTGGGCGAATATAAGATGGAGAAGTATGGGGCGAGATTTTTAGAAGCCATAGCCCGGAGGATATAAGTGATGGATTTACAATATGCAAGAGAAGCGTTTGAACGCTATCTGGAACAATATGACCAAAGTGATGATAAAGTAAGGCTCAAGATCGTACATACTTATGGAGTGGCAGAGGCCAGCCGCCAGATTACGGAGCGGATGGGACTTAGCCCGGAGGATATAGACTTAGCCCAGCTGATCGGCCTGCTTCATGATATCGGCAGATTCGAGCAGATAAAAAGATTTGACAGTTTCGAGCCCAGTACTATGAACCATGCGAAGTTTGGCGTTCGAATCCTGTTTGAAGAAGGGCTGATCCGGAGGTTTATAAGAGAAGACAGGTGGGATGACATTATACGAACTGCGATTATAAAACACAGTGATTTTAAACTGGAAGGAATCGAGGACAGCCGTAAGCTGTTACACGCAAGAATTATCCGGGACGCGGACAAGCTGGATAACTGCCGTGTAAAATTGGAGGATGCAATAGAGACCATGCTGCAGGTGACCGCCGATGAGGTAGGAAATAGCAAGATCAGCCCCGAGGTTATGGAGCAGTTTCGGAGGAAAGAGTCCATACGCTCACTGACGAGAAAGACGAAGATGGATTATTGGGTATCCTATCTGGCATATTTTTTTGACATTAACTATCAGGTTTCTTTTGATATAATTGAGGAAAACAATTATATAGAGCGATTGATTGCAAGGATTCCTTATTCGAATCTGGAGACTGCTGAGCAGATGTTGGAGATAAAAGAAGGATTAAAGCAATATGTAAGCGCTGCCAGATGCAGCAAATATTTTAACTAAGATAAATAGGCCTCTTATCTGGCAGATTCAAGAAACCGCCATGCTTTTTCGTTTAGAAAAAGGCATGGCGGTTTTGGCTATGAGATTATGGCCTTATGCATCCATCTGCTGTCCTAAAAGGTCAGCTGCCAGCAATGCATCGTAAAGTTGCTCAGGAGTTATATCACCTGGCATGTTATGAATCGTTTCTCCGGGAGCGCATGCTTTGCGCGCAGCAATCAGCACCCTTGCGTTATCCGAAACGCCAACCTCTTTAAGCGTAATAGGAAGGCCTACGCTTTTACAGAATTTCATTACGGTGTCCAATTCATCTTTAGGGGCCCCTTCCAGGATTAATTGGGCGATGGTTCCAAAGGCAACCAGACTGCCATGCATCGTTTTTTCACATTCTTCAAGGGCGGTGAACCCGTTGTAGACAGAGTGCGCAACTGCAAGTCCGCCGTTATCTGCGCCTACGCCGCTTAAGTATGTATTGGCTTCTATGATGGCTTCTAAGGCAGGCGTTACCAGATTCTGCTCGCATGCGGCTTTCGCTTGAACGCCATATTCCAGAAGGGTTTCATAGCATAGTCTGCAAAGGGCCATGGCAGAGCGGGTAATGCCGCCATTTTCAAGGCTGGGAGCATCCATTTTCTGACATACCCGCGCTTCAAAATAAGTGCCTAGGGCATCTCCCATTCCGGCTACCAGGAATTTGGCCGGGGATGCGGCAAGTACTGCGGTGTCAACAAGGACGGCCTCCGGATTTCTGGGATAGAAGAGATAGCTGTCAAAGGTGCCGTCATCCTGATAAATAACGGAAAGGCCGGTACATGGAGCATCCGTGGCGCAGACAGTTGGGACGATTACGACAGGCAGATGTTCGTAGTAAGCAGTTGCCTTAGCAGTATCTATGGCAGAACCGCCTCCAATTCCTACTACGACTTGTATGTTCTTTTCCTGTACGATCTTGCGCATTTTTTCAATTTCCCCTACAGAACTGATGCCTCCAAAGATTTCGTACTGCCTGTAGCAGTCGGAATCAGCAAAACTGTTCTCGATCTTGGCATGACAAGCCTTGTGTCCGCTGCGGGAGCAGACGAATAAATAGTTCTTTCCTAATTCGCTGGTATCTCCGTAGAAATGGAGCAGGCAGTCTTTTCCCTGCACGTATTTCAAAGGAGCACGCATTAATTTTGTTCTACCCATAATAAGACCTCCTAAAATATTAAGTATGACTTAACATTACAATATTGTTATTTTTTTGTCAATATAAAATTGGAAAATAGACAGAGAAAATGTTAAACTATATATACTTAGTCATGCATAGCGCGCCTGTCACGATGAAGTATGCAATCCGGGGCAGGCATGGGCATCATGAAAAGGGAGGAAAATCATTATGGCAGAAGATATAGCCTTGCCCGGAGAAAAGTTGAAAACATTTCGGAAAGAAGCAGGACTCACATTAAAAGCAGTAGCAGATGAATTAAAAGTATCGATTCCATTTCTCAGCATGGTGGAGAATGGAAAGAGCGGAATCAGTTTTGAAAATCTACACAGGATGCTTAGATTATATGGAAAGAATCTGGGAGACTTGACCGAGCAGGAGGAAAAAGCAAGGGGAGTCATTAATATGCAGGAATCCAAAAGGATAGCGGCAGAACCTGGAATCGATATCTATGGGCTCGCAAGTATCAATGACCCTATGCAGGGCTATATGGCGGGCTTCATCCTGGATATCGCTCCAGGGGCTTCGAATGACTATGACTCGCATACGGGACTGGAGTACGTATTTGTATTAAAAGGCTGCATTCGCCTGACGCTGAATGGGCCTGATGGCACGCGGTCAATAGAGATGCAGGCGGGAGATTCCAAGGGCCACCTTGCAGGAGACAGGCATATTTATGAAAATATAGGAGGAGAGCAGGCACAGATCCTGGTGGTGGAAAGTACGCCTGGTAGAGATCACGAAAGTCTAAGACATTTTTAAGAAAGTGTTTATAGAATTCCAAGATTTCCCGGCGTATAATAACTACCATACACATGAGGAGGTTTTTTGTATGTGGCGGAAGTCAAGAAATGCAGTACAGGCAGAGGAAGAAGTATACGATCATGAATATGAGACAACCAGGAGGCAGACTACCCGTTATCAGCCGGATTACAGAGAGGGTCTTACCAGCCAGCAGGTGAGGGAGCATACACAGGATGGATGGACGAATGTGGCGGTAGATCCTCCGGCCCAGACGACCAGGGAGATCATTCATGAAAATGTATTTACTTATTTCAACCTGATTTTTACAGTGCTGGCAGTACTTCTGTGTCTGGTGGGGTCATTTAGGAACCTTACTTTTCTGCCGGTTATCATTATCAATACGCTGATCGGGATCATTCAGGAGATTCGGGCTAAAAATACTTTGGAGAAGCTGAGCATGCTGAATGCGCCCCACGCCAATGTCGTGCGGGATGGCAAGACGTTAAACGTGGATTCGGAGGAACTGGTTTTGGATGATATCGTCCTGTTTAAAGCGGGGAATCAGATCTGTGCGGATGCCATCGTAGTAGACGGTGAGGTCCAGGTCAATGAATCCCTGCTAACCGGAGAGTCGGACGAGATTACTAAGAAGCCGGGCGATCATCTGATGTCCGGCAGTTTCGTAGTAGCAGGCCAGTGCTTCTCCAGGCTGGAAGCCGTGGGAGAGGATTCCTATATTTCCAAACTGACGCTGGAAGCCAAGGCAATGCAGAAAGGCGAGCAGTCAGAGATGATCCGTTCGCTGGACAAGCTGGTCAAGTTCGTTGGCATTGCTCTAATCCCGATCGGCATCGTGCTTTTCGTGCAAGGATTCTTTTTTAATGGCGAAGGATTCCGCAATAGCGTCACATCCATGGTTGCGGCAGTCATCGGCATGATTCCAGAGGGACTCTATCTGCTGGCCAGCGTAGCCCTGGCAGTAAGCGCAATGCGGCTTGCGCATAAAAAGGTGCTCCTCCATGATATGAAGAGTATTGAGACCCTTGCCAGGGTGGATGTACTGTGCGTAGACAAGACGGGCACCATCACAGAGAATTCTATGAGCGTAAACAAACTGGTGCCTACAGAAGAATATGACAAGGAAAATATGCCGGAACTATCCAAACTGGTAGGCGACTTTGTAAAGGCCATGAGCAGCGACAACAGCACCATGGAGGCCATGAAGGAATATTTCAAGGAAAGCACTGGCGCAGCGCCGGTCAAGGTGACGCCATTTACATCCGCTACGAAGTATAGCGGGGTTGCCTTTGAAGAGAAGGCATACGTTCTTGGCGCGCCGGAGTTCGTACTGCGGGAGGATTATGATACCTATCGTACGGAGATTCTTACCTATGCCAAGAGAGGCTACCGGGTGCTGGTATTTGGCAGTTATGCCGGCGCTTTGGATGGAAAGAAATTGACAGAGAAGGTTACGCCTCTTGGCTATGTGCTTCTTTCCAATCCAATCCGCAAGGAGGCCCCGGAGACCTTCCAGTATTTTGCCGAGCAAGGCGTGGAGGTAAAGGTTATTTCCGGTGACAACCCGCTAACCGTATCTGAAGTGGCCAAAGACGCGGGGATCAAGAATGCAGAAGAGTATGTGGATGCGGCGACTCTTGAGACGGAAGAGGATGTAAAGAATGCGATCGCAAAATATACGGTGTTCGGCCGTGTCACCCCGGGACAGAAGCGGCAGTTCGTGCAGGCTTTAAAAGAGCAGGGAAAGACGGTTGCCATGACCGGAGACGGGGTGAACGACGTATTAGCCCTGAAGGATGCGGACTGCAGCGTGGCCATGGCATCGGGAAGCGATGCGGCCGTCCAGGCGTCCCAGGTAGTGCTTCTGGAGTCGGATTTTGCATGTATGCCATCCGTGGTGCTGGAGGGAAGAAGGGTAGTCAACAATATCCAGCGTTCTGCCAGCCTGTTCCTGGTGAAGAATATTTTTTCCTTCCTGCTGTCCTTGTTCTCGGTGGCCTTTATGATCACTTATCCGCTGGAGCCTTCGCAGATATCGCTGATCAGCATGTTTACGATCGGCATACCGGCGTTCTTCCTGGCGCTGCAGCCGAATAAGGAAGTCATCAAAGGGCATTTTCTTACCAATGTATTTTTAAAAGCGCTGCCTGCAGGGCTAACGGATGTACTGGCGGTGGGGGCGCTGGTCGTATTCGGACAGACCTTCGGGGTGGGCGCCAAGGATATTTCCACGGCAGCTACCATGCTTCTTGCCATCGTGGGATTCATGATTTTGTACAAAATATGCCAGCCGCTGAATACGATCCGTGTTATAGTATGGGTAGGCTCTATCATTGGCCTTCTGGCATGCAGTATATTTCTACCGGATTTGTTTGCGATTACAGGGATGTCCAGCAAGTGCATCATGCTGTTCATTGTATTCTCGATCGCAACGGAACCGGTTCTCAGATATCTGACGCTGCTGGTTGGCGGCTTGAAAGGTTTATATAAGAAGTTCTTTCACAAAGCGTGATAGAAGGCGGGTATGTCGCAAGGAGGATGAATATGAAAATAGTAAGTCTGATGGAGGATACGCCAGGTGGGAATGGCTGTCTCTTCGAGCACGGCTTCAGTCTCTACGTGGAGACCAAAAGCCATAGAATTCTGGCGGATACAGGAGCGTCCTGCAGATTTCTCGAGAATGCCAAGCGTCTTGGGATTGACCTTGCCAAGGTGGATACGGTTATTTTAAGCCATGGGCATTATGACCATAGCGGCGGCATTCTGGCGTTTGCCGGAAAGAATCCCAATGCCCGCATTTATATTCGGGAAAATGCATTCGAGGATTTCTACCACGTCAAAGATCATGGGCGCAGGTACATCGGAATTGATAAAGAAATTAAGAAACTGGAGCAAGTGGTGATCGCAGGGAGCGATCTCAGGATAGATGAAGAGTTATTCCTTTTTACGAATGTTACAGGAAGAAGAATGTGGCCTGAGGGCAACCGGGAATTAAAAGTGGTGAAAAATGGAGAACTGCTTCAGGATGACTTTAGTCATGAGCAGTACCTGATTATCCAAAGCGAAGGGAAGGAAATCCTGATATCCGGATGCGCCCACAATGGTATCCTGAACATCCTGGAGCGATACTGGAATCTAAGAGGCCGTATGCCGGATGCGCTCATTAGCGGATTACATATGGCAAAAAAGTCAGCGTATACCATGGAGGAAGAGGAACTTATCCGCAAGACGGCCTTAGAACTTAAGGCTTACCCAATCCAATACTATACCGGCCACTGTACTGGAGAAGCGGCATATCAGTTAATGCAAGGGATTCTGGGAAGCCAGATAGAATATATAAGATGTGGCGGGAGCATAGAGTTATGATGAACGCAGTGGAATTAACCCGGGAACTGATAGCGGTTGAAAGCACAAATCCAGGTATGGGCGAAAGTGATATGGAACGGTTCATACTAAGATATCTGTATGGAACAGGAGCCGCGCTGGCCTCCGAAGAAGTATTTCCAGGGCGCAATAATGTGATGGCAACTTTGACAGGAGAAGAAGCCGCCCCTTCGCTGGTATTCGTCTGCCACATGGATACCGTAGTGGAAGGCCCGGGCTGGACGCGCGATCCATTCGCGGCAGAAGAAGAGGATGGAAGGATCTACGGGCGCGGAGCATGTGATATGAAAGCAGGACTTGCCTGTGCCCTTGTGGTCTTTCGGGAAATAGCGGAAAATGTGAAGCATGGGAAGATGAGGCTTAAATATCCGCTTAAGCTTCTGTGCACGGTTGACGAAGAAGGAACTATGCGGGGCGCTGAGAGGGCAGTCCTATCCGGCCGGGTGTCAAAAGATGACTGGGTTCTGGACATGGAGCCTACCGGGGGACAAATTCAGATGGCTCACAAAGGGAGGCTGTGGCTTTAAGTGGATGCCCAGGGCGTGACGGCCCATGCGAGCAGGACGGAAGACGGCGCGGATGCAATCGCGGCCATGGGAGAATTGATCAGTTGCGTAAGAGGGGAATTTGCCCGGATGCCGGAGCATAAAGAACTGGGCAGGCCAACCGTGACTTTTGGACAGATTGCAGGCGGTTACCAGCCCTACGTGGTTCCGGACAGATGCAGGCTGTGGATGGATCTTAGGCTAGTGCCTCCTCTTGACGATAAGAAGGCGCTGCTGATCGTAGAAGAAGGAATGAAGAAGGCAGAGGAAGCAGTGCCAGGAGTAGAATTCCAATATAAAATAACAGGAAACCGGCCATGTATAGAGAAAAATGATGCGTCTTCATTGCTGGCAGGATTAAGGAAAGCATGCAAAAAGTCTCTTGGAGAGGAACCTGAGGTAGGTCCATTTCCTGGCTATACGGATACGGCGGTCATTGCCGGAATGCTGGGAAACGGTAATTGCATGTCTTATGGGCCGGGGGATTTGAAGATGGCCCACAAACCAGATGAGTATGTAAAGATTGAAGATATAGACCGGTGTGTTCTGGTATTAATGTCATTGGTGGAGGAGATGAACAGCCTATGAAATTCAAAGTCATATTAGGGGATATTACGAAAGTTACCTGTGATGCCATTGCAAATGCGGCGAATACTACATTGCTTGGCGGGGGAGGCGTAGACGGAGCCATCCACCGGGCGGCAGGACCGGAACTTCTGAGCGAGTGCAGGACGCTTGGCGGCTGCCGGACGGGAGAGGCAAAGATTACCAACGGATACAGGCTGCCGGTAAAATATGTGATTCATACGCCAGGTCCAGTATGGAGAGGCGGAAGCCATCAGGAAGAGCAGCTGCTTAAGAATTGCTATGAAAACTGCCTGAAGCTTGCGGCAGAGCATGGGTGCAAGAGTATCGCGTTCCCATCCATCAGTACCGGAATCTACGGGTTCCCGCTGGAAAAGGCAGCGCCTATCGCTGTCCATACCATCCGTTCTTTCTTAAAGGAGCATCCGGAGATAGAAAAAGTCCAGATGGTATGTTTTGATGAGATTACAAAAAAATATTATGAAAACGCGCTAGATGGATAAGAGGTTTCCATCCAGATCTTTCCACAGGAATCCTCCGTCAAAGGTCATATAGCCGCAGACAGAGTTTTCTTTTGGAATGGAGACAGAGCCGGGATTCATATAAGTATAAGTTCCCATATTCCGATTGGCCGGTACGTGGGTATGGCCATTGAGCAGAATGTCTCCTTCCTTCAGCATCGGAGGACTTTGGGGATTAAAGTGGTGGCCGTGGGACGCAAAAATGCTGCATCCGTTAAGTTCCAGAAAGCAATAGTCTGCAAGGATAGGAAACTCCAGGACCATCTGGTCAACTTCCGTATCGCAGTTTCCTCTGACGCATAGGATTTCCTGCTTCTTGGGATTCAAAAGGCTAATCACTTCCTTGGGATTATATTCCTTTGGCAAATCGTTCCTGGGGCCATGGTAGAGGATGTCGCCGAGCAGAAGCAGACGGTCAGCCTGCTCGCGTTCATAGGCTTTTAGCATTTTCCGGCAATAATAGGCAGAACCGTGAATATCAGATGCAATCATTAATTTCATTTATATATACCTCGCTTTATACGGATTATGAAGGAATTGTAGCATAAAATTGGTGCAGAGTAAAATTCATTTTTCATACGTTCAGGGTTATGTTATACTGGTAACGGAGGTGAACTATGCTGATTTCCCTTACCATAATAGCAATCGTGATCGTGGCATGCGTGCTATGTAACAAGTTGACGAATAAGATTGGTGTTCCAATGCTGCTGGCATTCATCCTGCTGGGAGTGATATTTGGTTCGGATGGAATTTTTAAGATACCGTTTGACGACTTTGAGTTCGTGGAGCAGGTATGTACAGTTGCCTTGATATTTATCATGTTTTATGGCGGATTCGGAACGAATTGGAAGGAAGCAAAGCCTGTCGCGCCGAAAGCGCTTCTTCTATCATCGGTGGGAGTAATTGCTACCTCTTTCCTGGTAGGGATCTTCTGTTACTATATTCTTCATTTTGAATGGCTGGAAAGCCTTCTGATAGGTGCGGTTCTGGGCTCGACGGATGCCGCATCCGTATTCTCGGTACTGCGTTCCAAACAATTAAATCTAAGATATAAGACTGCTTCTTTGCTGGAACTGGAGAGTGGCAGCAATGACCCATGGGCATACATGATGACCGTGATTATTCTTTCTATCATGCGGGGAGAAAACAGCACGCCCCTTCAGATCGCCGGAACAGTACTCTGGCAGGTACTGGTAGCGGCGGCAGCCGGCGCAGCAATCGCGGGGATAAGCGTATGGGCGATCAGGCATATTGAGTTTGAAACATCCGGTTTTGGGACGATATTCGTGGTTGCCATCGCGTTAATGGCATATACATTTCCTGCGCTTCTGGGCGGAAATGGCTATCTTAGCACGTATATCGTAGGAATTGTCCTTGGAAACTGTACGCTGCCTGGTAAGAAAGAGATGGTTCATTTTTTCGATGGTGCTACAGGATTGATGCAGATGCTGGTATTCTTTTTGATGGGACTGCTTTCCTTTCCTTCCCAAATGGCAGGCATCCTGCTGCCAGCGATAGCGATATTTCTGTTTCTTACATTTATCGCCAGGCCTGTCGTAGTCTGCCCTATATTGACTGCCTTCAAATCCAGTAAGTCCCAGCAGGCGGTTGTATCCCTGGCAGGGCTTAGAGGAGCGGCATCCATCGTATTTGCTATAATTGTGACGGTAGATGATGCGTATACAAAGAATGACATCTTCCATATTGTGTTCTGCGTAGTCCTTTTGTCCATTGGCCTTCAGGGAACGCTGCTTCCGATCCTATCCAAGAAGCTGGATATGATTGACAATAGCCAGGATGTAATGAAAACATTTAATGATTATGCGCAGGAATCATCTCTGCAGTTCGTAACCTTGACGCTGATGGAGGGTCATGCATGGGTAGGAAGAGAAATCCAGGAACTCCTGATGCCGCCCCAGATGCGTATCGCCTTGATAAGACGAGGGGATAGTCAGGTGATTCCGAAAGGAAGTACGATATTGGAAAGTGCGGATGAATTGATTTTAAGCGCTATAGAATATCAGGGGATAAGGCCAATTGGCATGAAGGAAACCTATATTGACAAAAAGCATCGATGGAATGGCCGAAGGCTGCATGAACTGGCATTTCCACATGCCACCGTCGCCATCATAAAACGTGGCGGCCAGGCATTTGTACCGGTGGGAGATACCAGGATACTGGAGGGAGATATGCTTCTAACCATTGAAGATATACCGCGAAAGGAGAGGGGAAGATGAACCAGAAGATCGAAATCTGTTATGCAAAAGAAGAAGATGTCCCGGATATTATGTCTGTAATGGATATCTCCTGTCAATTAGCCAGGGATGCGTCCTGGTATTGCGCGGATGATGAAAACTATGTCAGAAAGCATCTTCATGAAAACGGATTTATATTAAAGGCAGAGGCAGAGGGCCGCCTGGCTGGATTCCTTATCGTCCGCTTTCCCAAAAACGCAAATGATAACTTGGGCAGTTACGTACGCCTAACAAAAGAGGAGATGCAGTATGTGGCACATATGGAATCCGCGGCAGTAAGCCCGGACTACCGGGGATATAAGCTGCAGAGATGCCTGATGGACGAAGGAGAAAAGATTCTTAAGGATACGCAGTACAAGTATCTAATGGGAACCGCGCACCCGGAAAATATTTATAGCGTGAATAATTTTCTCCAGCTGGACTATGAGATAGTAGCCGAAGATAATAAGTACGGCGGCTTGCCCAGATATGTGTTCTACAAGAAGATCGAAAAATAAGAAAAGCGCTGTTACTCAAGGTACAGCGCTTTTAATGTATCAGCCATGGATTCGGAAAGTCCGATCTTATCTTTTAGAAATTGCCGGATGCTGCCGGAAGTTTCTTCCATGATCTGAAAGACTCTCTTGATGTAATTTTCCTTGACGCCCATACAGATTCGAAGACTTTCAATCTGGCCGGGGTCGGTAATCGCTGCGGACAGTCTTTTAAGTATCAGTTCTACCTCATCTTTTAGAAAGGCGGCGGTCATCATATAATCTTCAATAATGGTATCCATATCTACATCCAAGGTATACAAAAGCATGGCAGTCCCCATGCCCACCCGGTCTTTTCCAGCGCTGCAGTGCCACAGCGTGGCTCCTTCTTCCTGCCTGGCCAGAATACGGAAGAACTGAGCATACTGCTTCAGGGAATAATCGCTGGTGATGATATCTTCATATAATTTCTGCATATAGAATGTCGGGTCTACGCCATGCTCCTTCATAGCCAGCGTGGCTTCCTCCAAAGTCATTTTTTCGGAAGTCTCATCGTGGGTTATGCCGGCAGTCATAGTCTGAAGAATGGGATTGCTGATGTGGGTAGCGCCTTCTATATGAGGATCTGGCTTCTCAGCCTGTTCATCCAAAGTCCGAAAGTCTACGATGGATTTTAAGCCATATTCATCGGAGAGCACCTTTTTGTCGTTCTCTGTCATGTGGTAGAGCTGGCCGCTGCGGATCAGCCGCCGTGGACGGACGCGGTATCCGTCCATGGTCTCTATGCCTCCCAGGTCCCTGGTATTAAAAAGGCCCTCAAGTGGGATTCGTTGTATAGGATTCATAATAAACCTGCCTTTCCAAATAATATTTCTAATTATTACGTTACTTTTCATTATAGCATATTTCATGCTATAATGAACAAATGAAAATCCTGGGAGGCGAAAGAGAAGAAGTTATGGGGAAATATATTCGTAAAATCATGGTTGCGCTGCTGTATGTAGCCACCTTTGGCCTAAGCGTGGCAATCTTTGTCAGCAATTATCTGTGCAAATTCATGCTGGGAACAAGAAAGCATTTGAAAAAGGCGAAAGAAAAGGATCTCCTGACCCAGAAACAGGAACAGAACCGGCTCTTTATGAGCGCCAACGGAAAAGACGCGTACATAACCAGCTGGGATGGCCTGGAACTTCACGGTCTGGAGATTCCGGCAAAGGAAGAGAGCCATAAGTATGTCATTATCTGCCATGGCTACAAGAGCAATGCGCTTAATATGGGAGGCGACGCGATCCGATTCCGGGAGGCGGGCTACCATATCCTGGCGCCGGATGCCAGGGGGCTGGGCGAGAGCGAAGGAAACTATATCGGAATGGGCTGGCCCGAACGCCGGGACGTAGTGGACTGGGCAAGACGGATTATTCAGGAAGACGGACAGGCGAGGATTCTGCTATACGGCCTTTCCATGGGGGCGGCAACTGTCATGATGGCAGCTGGAGAGGAAGACCTTCCGACTCAGGTTAAGGCAGTCATAGAAGACTGTGGCTATACTTCCGTATGGGAAGAATTCCAGGTGCAGATCCGTAAGATGTGCCATCTTCCGGCATTTCCATTCCTCTATATAGCATCGGCGATCATGAAGAGAAGGGCCGGTTATGATTTTAAGGAGGCCAGCGCCCTTGCGCAGGTGGCAAGATCACAGATTCCGATCCTGTTCATTCACGGAAGCGAGGATCTGTTTGTTCCATATGAGATGCACGGGCGACTATTTGAGGCTGCAAGGTGCGAGAAGGAAAGGTTTGTCGTTGGCGGCGCCGCCCATGGGGAGGCCAGTATTATCGACGAAGACAGATATTGGGAGCGCGTGATAAGTTTTGCGGACAAATATACGTCATAGATGGGAGAATATGTTATACTGGATATATAAAAATAATTAAGGGGGTATTCTTATGACAGAAGAATTGATTAGAGAAGTTAAGCATATCCAAAAATGCCTTGTAAACAAGGAAATGACGGGTGAGGAATGGGAAGAGAAGATGGCGGCTGTCAATAAGCTGGAAGAAGTATCGGACTATCTGAAGGATGCCCTTGGACGGGGAATTGAGTTTTAAAAAGGAATTTGAACAGGATGATTGATGGAAGTGTAATTGAAGGAATTGTATTTGATATGGATGGACTGCTGTTTGATTCAGAGCGTATCGTGCAGCGGTCCTGGGAGGATGCCGGGAACGAGCTTGGCATCCGGCATATGGGAAGCCATATCTACCATACGCTGGGGATGAATGTGGTAGGAAGGAATGAATACTTCCTGCGGGTAATCGGGCCTGATTTTCCCAAGGAAGAGTTTGCAGCGAGGACGAGAGTCCGATTCCGGGAGATTGTAGAGGAAGAAGGCCTTCCGGTTAAGCCGGGCGTAATGGAACTTCTGGAATATGGGAAGAGCAGAGGCTATAAGATGGCTGTGGCTACGTCATCCAGAAGCGGCTACGCTATCCATAATCTGGAAGAGGCAGGGATATATGGGTATTTTGACGGGGCCATATTCGGAGATATGGTACACCGGGCAAAACCCGACCCAGAGATCTACTTAAAGGCATGCGAGGCCATTAAGATAAGGCCAAAGTGCAGCATCGCCCTTGAGGATGCTCCGGCGGGAATCCGCTCTGCGTATGCGGCCGGCATGATTCCTGTTATGATTCCGGATCTGGTGGAGCCGGATGAAGAGATCAAAGCATTGGTCCACAGGCAGTTTAAAACTTTGCATGAGGTGATTGGACTTCTGGAACAGATGGACATTGGAAAACAGAAGGAATGACAGGCATTTTGCCTGTCATTCCTTCTATTTTATAAATCTGGCTTTTTATTCTTCTACAATGAATACTTCTTTTCCCATTCCGCAGATCGGGCATACCCAGTCGTCCGGAATATCTTCGAATGCAGTACCCGGGGCGATTCCGCCGTCAGGATCTCCGATTTCAGGATCATATACATAGCCACATGGTTCGCATAAATATTTCTGCATGACTTCTTACCTCCAATTATTTTTAGTTATCGTCTTTTTTCCATAATCCGTGTAGATTACAGTATTCATATGCCGCAACAAACTCGTCCCCTTCGGGAAGAATGAATACAGCCTTGGGATCCATGCCCGGCGCAAGCCTTCTGTACTGCGCGCCAAGTTTAGTCTCGATATAGATGCCTGTAATGTAATGCTCATCCAGCATAGGGTGAGTCACGGAGCCGACTGATACCTCCACTACGTTATCTTTTATGGTAACGACAGGAACGTGTTTTTCCTGTGCGGCATCTGTTGTGTTCGCCTTGATTTCCTCAAGTGACGGAACAGAAGCGCTCTCGCTAAGGGAGATCAGTTCCTGGAATATATTATGTGAGTTCTGGTCTTTATAGAATCTGCCCATAAAAAAGCCTCCTTCATGTTTTCCATTAGTTTTTGCTGTTTCTGTTAATAGAATACATGAAGAAGGAGTTTATTTCTGTGACTTGGTTACAAAACTATACGTTTTTTTAAAATTTTAACGGGATTCCCATCTGCCGGAGGCTCCGCATGGAAGTACCAGTTTGGAGCGCGTCACTGGAAGTCCGATCTCCTGCGAATCCACATTCCCATCAAATCTCTCTAGTTCCGTGGCCAGCATGTAGGTGAGCACGGCTGGGGCAAGGCCTGTAGTATAGGAGTTGACCAGAAAGAACAGAGGCTGGTCGGACAGGATCTGCGTGCAAAGCTTGATCAGAGGGTGGATGGCATCCTCAATCTTCCAGATCTCGCCTTTGGGTCCTCTTCCGTAGGAAGGGGGATCCATGATGATGGCATCGTAATGGTTCCCTCTTCTGATTTCCCGCTCCACAAATTTGACGCAGTCATCCACCAGCCACCGGATCGGCTTGTCGGACAGGCCGGAAGAAGCCGCATTTTCTTTGGCCCAGCTTACCATGCCTTTGGATGCGTCTACATGGGTGACGCTGGCGCCGGCGGCCGCAGCGGCCAATGTAGCGCCTCCGGTATAAGCAAAGAGATTTAAGACCTTTATCGGGCGTCCCGCGTTTCGGATCTTTTCTGAAAACCAGTCCCAGTTTGTAGCCTGTTCCGGGAAAAGTCCTGTGTGCTTGAAACTAAAAGGCTTCAGATTAAAAGTCAAGTCTTTATAATGTATCTGCCATTGTTCCGGGAGGCTTATGAATTCCCATTCTCCGCCGCCCTTTTTGCTGCGGTGATAGTGTCCGTTCTTATGCTTCCAGCCACGGTCGTTCTTAGGAGTGTCCCAGATGACCTGGGGATCCGGGCGAACCAGGATGTATTCCCCCCATCGCTCCAGTTTCTCTCCTTTGCTGCAATCTATCACTTCATAATCTTTCCATTGATCTGCAATCCACATGATTATCTATCCTCTCCTGTTTCTGACATTATAATCCACAATCACTTAGGATTATAGCATGAAGGAATGAAAAAGAAAAGAAGAGGGTTTTGGGACTTTACATAGATTTAACATTGGGCGGATTTCAGATTTTACATTCATCCTTTATGATAGCAAATGTGAAGAAGAGATTCGATTGATAAAGGAGAGAAATGATTATGAGATTGAAAAAGTTTATCGCAGTATTGGCAATTGTTGGAATGGCAGCAGGACTCGCCGCGGGATGCGGAAAATCAGATGCTGGCGATGGAAATGATAAGAAGGCAGAGGCATCTGAATGGGATTCTTCTATGGATGTCACTATCGTATCCAGAGAAGACGGATCAGGAACAAGAGGGGCATTTATCGAATTGTTCGGGATTGAAGATGAGATAGACGGCGAGAAAGTGGATATGACTACGCAGGAGGCCCAGATTACCAATAGTACTTCCGTAATGATGACAACCGTCGCAGGAGATGACTATGCGATCGGATATGTATCCCTTGGCTCGCTTAATGATAGCGTGAAGGCCGTGAAGATTGATGGGGCAGAGGCAACCGCCGAGAATATTAAGAGCGGTACGTATAAAGTGTCCAGGCCATTCAATATCGCAACCAAGGAAGGGGCCAATAATGCGGTGGCCAAGGACTTCATCAACTTCATCCTAAGCGAGGAAGGACAGAAAGTAGTGGCGGACAATGGATACATTTCCTTAGATGAAGCAAAGCCATACGAAGGAAGCGCGCCAGAGGGAAAAGCGGTTGTTGGAGGCTCGTCTTCGGTTGCGCCCGTGATGGAGAAGCTGATCGAGGCGTATAAGACGGTGAACGATAAGGCAGAAATCGAACTTCAGTCTACCGATTCTACCACCGGCATGACATCCGCTATCGACGGAAGCTATGACATTGGCATGGCATCCAGAGAATTGAAGGATACAGAGACGTCCGAAGGGCTGGTTCCCCAGGTCATTGCGACGGATGGAATTGCGGTCATCGTAAATAAGAA
This sequence comes from [Clostridium] scindens, assembly GCF_019597925.1. Taxonomy (NCBI): domain Bacteria; kingdom Bacillati; phylum Bacillota; class Clostridia; order Lachnospirales; family Lachnospiraceae; genus Lachnoclostridium; species [Clostridium] scindens. The sequence goes on from NZ_CP080442.1 coordinate 749,636, forward strand.
CAACACGACAGATGAGTTGAGCAGCGATCAGGTGAAATCCATTTATACCGGAGAAGCGCTTACATGGGATGAGGTAGTAAAATAAAATGAAATCAAAAGCATGGACTGAAAAATTCATGCGGGGAGTGTTCTTCATTGCCGCCTGTGCTTCGGTACTGGCGGTAGCTCTCATTTGCATATTCCTTTTTGCGAATGGCATCCCCGCAATGAAAGAAATTGGATTTGGCAAATTTCTGACCGGCCAGATGTGGAGGCCCAAGAACCAGATATTTGGAATCTTTCCAATGATTATAGGAAGCCTGTATGTCACGGCGGGAGCCATACTCTTCGGAGTGCCGGTGGGAATCCTGACCTCCGTATTCATGGCGCATTATTGTCCAAAGAAGATCTACAGGCCGCTGAAAGCGGCAACGGAACTGCTGGCAGGCATCCCATCGGTTGTATATGGGTTCTTCGGCCTGGTCGTGCTGGTGCCATGGATCAGGGAGATGGGACGGGAGCTTGGCTTCGGAGGAAACGGAAGCAGCATCCTTACGGCATCTCTTCTGCTTGGCATGATGATCCTTCCGACGATCATCGGCGTGACAGAGTCGGCAATCCGCGCGGTGCCTGCCCAGTACTATGAAGGAGCCGTGGCTTTAGGCGCCACCCACGAGAGGGCGATCTTCCGGGTGATCCTGCCGGCGGCTAAATCCGGCGTAGTAGCAGGGATCGTGCTTGGCATTGGCCGGGCGATCGGCGAGACGATGGCAGTCATTATGGTGGCGGGAAACCAGGCCAGGATGCCGGCAGGAATCTTCCGCGGCATCCGGACCCTGACAGCCAATATTGTGATAGAAATGGGATATGCCACAGACCTGCACAGGGAAGCGCTGATTGCAACCGGCGTTGTTCTCTTTGTGTTCATTCTGCTGATCAACTTCAGCGTAGCACTTCTAAACAGGAGGGGAAGCCATGAGTAGTAGCCAGGAAAGATTCAAGCAGAGGCTTAAGTCATACGCGAGGACGCCGGGATCATTCATTGTAATGCTTCTGGTCGTACTGTCTGCGGTTCTGACTTTTACCGTACTGATATTTCTGATTGCCTATATTTTGATTCACGGAATTCCGTACATCAAGCCATCTTTATTTTCTCTGACCTATACGTCAGAAAACGCGTCACTGATGCCGGCGCTGATCAATACCATTGTCATGACGTTTTTATCTCTGGTGATTGCAGTGCCTTTTGGCATATTTTCTGCTATTTTCCTGGTGGAATATGCCGGACGGGGCAATAAATTTGTCGAAATCATCCGTCTGACTACAGAGACCTTGTCAGGCATCCCGTCCATCGTCTATGGGTTGTTCGGCATGCTGTTCTTTGTGACTGCATGTGGATGGGGATTCTCGCTGCTGGCTGGCGCATTTACCCTGTCTATCATGATCCTGCCGTTAATTATGCGGACCACGGAGGAGGCCCTTAAGTCGGTGCCGGATTCTTTCCGGGAAGGAAGTTTTGGCCTGGGCGCAGGAAAACTTCGGACGGTGTTTCGAATTGTTCTTCCATCCGCCGTGCCAGGCATTCTCGCCGGGATAATCCTGGCGGTAGGAAGGATTGTGGGTGAGACGGCAGCCTTGATCTACACGGCGGGAACGGTGGCCGATGTGCCAAACAGCGTTATGGGATCGGGCCGGACTTTGGCCGTGCATATGTATAATCTGGCAAGCGAAGGACTGTATATGGATCAGGCGTATGCCACAGCAGTCATACTGCTGCTTCTGGTCGTGGGGATCAACACTCTGTCAGGCGCTGTGGCCAGAAGATTAACGAAAGCGTAGAGAGGAAGAATCATGGGAAAAATTAGTATTAAGAATCTGGATTTATATTATGACGACTTCAAGGCGTTAAAAGATGTGAATCTGGAAATAGAAACGAATAAAATCACAGCGTTTATCGGGCCTTCAGGATGTGGAAAGTCTACCCTTTTAAAGTCCATCAACCGCATGAATGACCTGGTGGAAGGATGCAGGATAGAAGGGGATATTCTTTTGGACGGGCAGGATATATTTAAGGAAATTGATGTAAACCTGCTAAGGAAGCGGGTGGGCATGGTATTTCAGAAGCCCAATCCATTTCCGATGAGCATCTATGACAATATCGCTTATGGGCCAAGGACCCATGGAATCCGTTCCAAGTCCCGGCTGGATGATATTGTGGAGAAATCCTTAAGAGATGCGGCAATCTGGGAAGAATGTAAGGACCGGCTTAAGAAAAGCGCCCTTGGAATGTCAGGAGGACAGCAGCAGAGGCTGTGCATCGCCAGGGCTCTGGCCGTGCAGCCGGAAGTCCTTTTGATGGATGAGCCCACGTCTGCGCTGGATCCCATATCTACATCGAAGATTGAAGACCTTGCGATGGAATTGAAAAAAGATTATACTATTGTAATGGTAACGCATAATATGCAGCAGGCGGTCCGCGTGTCCGACAATACGGCTTTCTTTTTGCTTGGCGAGGTCGTTGAGTACAATGATACGGAGAAACTTTTCTCCATACCATCAGATAAGCGTACAGAAGACTATATTACAGGGAGGTTCGGTTAGGATGCGGAATAAGTTTGATATGCAGTTAGAGCGCCTCAATGAGCAGTTGACTCATATGGGAAAATTGTGCGAGATTGCCATTAATAAGGCGACTATGGCGCTTCAAAATGGAGACATGGAGCAGGCAAAGGCGGTTCGGGAGGCGGATGATGAGATTGACCAGATGGAAAAGGACATTGAACGTCTGTGCCTGAAACTGCTGCTTCAGCAGCAGCCGGTGGCAAGAGATCTGCGGCAGATATCCGCGGCACTTAAGATGATCACGGATATGGAGCGAATCGGGGACCAGGCATCTGATATCGCTGAGATCATCATCTCTGCCAGGATGACGGAGGCGATGGACATCTCGAGAATCGGGCAGATGTCGGAGGCAGCGGCAAAGATGGTGCGTGACAGCGTCACAGCCTATGTAAAGAAGGATCTGGAATTATCCAGAGAAGTGATGGCTTCCGATGACATTGTGGATGAGATGTTTGAAGAAAATAAGAGAGAACTTGTCAGTTTTATTGCAGAAAAAAAGGTGGATATGGGGAGCGGGCGATCGATCTGATCATGGTTGCCAAATATCTGGAAAGAATCGCTGATCATGCCACCAATATTGCTGAGTGGGTGGAATTCTCCATCACTGGAATACACAAGGGAATGGAAACAATGAAGCCAAAGGAGAATTAGCATGATATTTTGCGTGGAAGATGACAGCAACATACGCGAACTGGTCGTATATACACTGGAAAGCACCGGGCTTAAGGCTCGGGGATTTGAGGAGGGAAGTTCCTTTCTGGAAGCGCTGGCGCTGGAAACGCCGGATCTTGTCCTGCTCGACATCATGCTTCCGGGAGAAGACGGCATGGAACTGCTGAAAAAACTGAAGGCCTCGCCTAAGACGAGGGATATTCCGGTCATCATGGTTACCGCCAAAGGCGCGGAATATGATAAGGTCATGGGACTTGACACCGGGGCGGACGACTATGTGACCAAGCCATTCGGAATGATGGAACTGGTATCCAGAATCAAGGCCGTCCTAAGGCGAAGCGCCCGAGAAGGAGGCCAGAAGGAAGACTCTATCGTGATTGGAAAGATAGAGATGAATCTGAAGAAGCATGAGGTGACGGCAGCAGGGGAAGTCGTAAGCCTGACGCTTAAGGAGTATGAACTTCTGAAGCGTCTTATGAAGAATTCCAACATTGTGCTGACCAGAGACCAGCTGCTGGAAGATATCTGGGGCTATGACTTTGACGGAGAGACCAGAACCGTGGATGTGCATGTCAGGACTCTGCGCCAGAAGCTAGGGAGCGCGGGGGAGCGCATTGAGACGGTCCGCGGCGTTGGATATCGGATGAGCGAATAACTTGCGTGAAGGGACAGGAATCAGTAATGAGAAGAAAGATACAGCGAAGCATGATACTGGTAATCACCACCACCTTGCTGATTACCTATGCGATCACCACCTTTGTGGTGTATCGCCAGACGATCAGCCTTATGGAAGATGAGATCCGCCAGGAGGCTGACTATATCTGCGCGGCCGTTGGAATCTCCGGCGAGGCATACCTCAAGGAGATGGACGCGGTGCGAAAGAACACCAGGGTTACCATGATAGACGGCCAAGGCAGGGTGACCTATGATTCCAAAGAAGACGAAGTGACCTTGGAAAACCATAAAAGCAGGCCGGAGGTGAAAGAAGCGCTCAGTAGTGGAAGCGGCCAGGATATCCGCAAGTCTGATACCCTGGGGCAGGAGATGTTCTACTATGCCCAGAGGCTTCCTGACGGCAATGTCTTAAGGGTCTCCAAGACGGTTGATACGGCATTCTTTACGGCAATAAGAATCCTGCCGGCGATGGGCGTGATTGCCGTGGTGATGCTTTTGATCGCATGGATTCTGGCAAGATGGCAGGTAGCAAGACTAATCCGTCCGATTAATGAACTGGATCTTGATAACCCGATGGAAAATGATGTGTATGAAGAATTGACGCCGCTGCTTATGAGTATAGACAGACAGAACAAGGAAAAAGACGCGATCGCAAATATGAGAAAGGAATTCTCGGCCAACGTCTCTCACGAATTAAAGACTCCGCTGACCTCCATATCAGGCTATGCGGAGATTATGAAGGACGGCCTGGTAAAGCCGGAGGATATGATGAAGTTCTCCGAGCGCATATATAATGAAGCCAGCAGGCTGATTACCCTGGTAGAGGATATCATCAAGCTGTCCCGGTTGGATGAAGGGAAGGTAGAACTGGAGAAAGAGGAAGTGGATCTCTATCAGCTTGCAAGGGAAGTGTGCAGCCGGCTGGCACCCCAGGCGAATGCAAGAGACATCCGTATAGAGGTTACCGGGGAAACCGTGACTTACAAGGGAATCCGTCAGATCTTGGATGAGATGGTATATAATATCTGCGAGAATGCAATCAAGTACAATAAGGAAGGCGGTACCTTAAGCGTCTGGGTAGGCAGCACGCTGAAAGGCAAGAAGATTATCGTGACAGACACCGGCATTGGGATTCCAGCGGATCAGCAGGAGAGAATCTTTGAGCGGTTCTACCGGGTGGACAAGAGCCACTCCAAAGAAAGCGGGGGAACCGGCCTTGGCCTGTCTATCGTAAAGCACGGGGCGATGATCCATGACGCGGATATCCGGGTGGAAAGCGAATTGGGAAAAGGCACCAGAATGGAACTTACATTCTGATGCCTGCAATAAATGCAATGGCTTTTATGATGTCCTCCTTCAACTGCCGATCATCCAGCTGTGGATCGTTACATTTCTGCTCTAGCTTGTACTTGCAGTAACTGACGATCAATTCGTTCTGCATCGTCAGCGTCTCTTTGGTTATAAGATTATCTTCCCGGAGCATAGGCATAAGAAGCTTAAGGCTCCGGTCATTAATATTTTTCCCAAAATACATGGACTCGATCTCTTCGGAGAACTGGTCCCGTTCTTCCGGGAAGATCTCATAGTACCGGTTCATGATCTCAGGAAGATTGTCACTGCGTTTTCCATAAAAGAAATTGTAGAATATATGAGGCTTCTTAAGCATGGTATCCACAAAAAGTTCCCATATAGACAGAAAATTTTCAGTAGGAGACAGGTTCTTTTGGCTTTGTAACTCAAGGGAATGACTATATTCCCTGAAATATTTCAGGGAGGCGAACATAGCCAGCTGATCCAGGTCTTCAAAATAGAGATAAATGGTGGAGTTATGAAATCCAGCCTTCTGCGCGATCTTGCGGACCGATATATTCTCAAGGCCTTCAGATTCTATCATTTCCTGGGCGGCATTAATAAATGTTCTGGCGTTCTGCCTTTTTTGCTCTTCTTTATCTATCAGTTCAGATTCTTTCATTGTTCATAAATCCTCTCTTAATCACAGTGGTCTTCTGTGTAAATGTACCATATTTTGCCTTCAAAAAAAAGCATAGTTCACAAAAAAACTTGCGAATGACAAATAATTGTCAGGTTTGGATTGACAATAAGCGCGCTTATTGCTATTATCATTGTAAGAAATAATAAATAAGCGCGCTTATTGAAATAACAAATAGGGCAAATTATACAAAGAGTGCACACTTTGGACTTGCCGGCAAGAAGATGAATGAAGGAGGATTATCATGAGACTGGAGATTGGAAATTTCTATGTACAGGATATCGCATTCGGAGAGACCCTGGCATATTGCGACGGAGTCCTGTCAATTAATAAGCAGGAGGCTTTGGACTATATCAAAGAAGATGACAGGATCACCGAGGCTGACCTTTACATAGCAAAGCCGGGAGATAAGATCCGCATGTGCCCGGTAAAAGAAGCAATCGAGCCACGCATAAGACCGGATGGGAGGAGCGTGTTTCCTGGGTATACAGGAGAACTTAAGCCTGCCGGGGATGGCGTGACATATGCACTTAAGAACACAAGCGTCCTGGTTGTGGGAAAGCATTGGGGAGGCTTCCAGGATGGCGTGATCGACATGAGTGGAGAGGGACAGAAGTACACCCTGTTCGGAGAACTGAATAATATCGTACTGGTAGCGGATACGAATGAGACGTTTGAGCATAGAGAGCAGCAGAAGAAGAACGACGCCTTAAGACGGGCCGGACACAGGCTGGCGGAGTATATTGCCTCCTGCGTCAAAGAACTGGAGCCAGATGAAATGGAAGTGTTTGAACTGGAGCCTATGATCAAGAGGGACGCGGAAACGGAGAAACTTCCTTCCGTCGTGTACGTGATGCAGCCCCAGTCCCAAATGGAAGAGATGGGATATAACGACCTGGCTTACGGGTGGGATATGAACCATGTTGTCCCTACGGTTATGCACCCCAACGAGATTCTGGATGGCGCAATGGTTTCCGGAAGCTTCATGCCGGTATCTTCCAAATGGTCGACCTATGATTTCCAAAATTGTCCGAATATCAAGGCGCTGTACAGAGAACATGGGAAAACTATCAACTTCCTGGGTGTCATTATGTCCAATCTGAATGTAGCGCTGGAGCAGAAGGAGCGCTCTGCCTTGTTCGTGGCCCAGATCGCGAAGAGCCTGGGAGCGGACGGCGCCGTAGTAGCAGAAGAAGGCTATGGCAATCCGGACGCAGACTTTATCGGCTGCTATGTGGCGTTGGAAGACGCAGGAATCAAGACGGTAGGTATCACCAATGAATGTACCGGACGTGACGGACAGTCCCAGCCACTGGTGACATTAGATGAGAAATGCGACGCGATCGTCTCCTGCGGCAATGTATCAGAACTGATTGAACTGCCTCCGATGGAGACGGTGCTGGGCGAACTGGAAGCCCTGGGAAGAGACGGCTTATCTGGAGGATGGGCCAATGACGAGATATTAGGGCCATCGGTGAGGCCGGACGGCTCGATTATTATGGAAAATAACTCGATGTTCTGCGGAGACCGGGTGTGCGGCTGGTCGCCAAAGACGATGAAAGAATTCTAGAGGAGGGTGGAAGGATGAAGAAAGCAATCTTATATATCAATCAGTTTTTCGGACAGATCGGCGGCGAAGACAAGGCTGATTTCGAGCCGCAGATCAGAGAGGGAAAGGTAGGCCCTGCGCTGGAATATGCCAAGACGCTGGATGCCCAGATCACCCATACGATCATCTGCGGAGACAACTATATGGGGAGCCATACGCAAGACGCGGTGGATGCTATCCTAAAGATGCTGGAAGACAAAGAGATGGATATCTTCCTGGCAGGCCCCGCGTTCCAGGCCGGCCGCTATGGAGTCGCCTGCGGTACCATCTGCAAGGCGGTAAAGGAAAGGTATCATGTGCCAGTGGTTACCTCCATCAATGTAGAGAACCCAGGCGTCCAGATGTTCAAGAAAGATATGTATATCTTGAAGGGAGGAAACATTGCCTCCAGGATGAGAAAAGACGTTGCGGCGGTAACGAGGCTTGCCAATAAGATTCTGAACGGCGAAGAGATCGGCTGCGCGCAGGAAGAAGGATACTTTGAAAGAGGAATCCGCCGTCAGACATGGATTCAGGAAGGAACCCCGGCTTCAGAACGAATGATCGACATGCTGCTTAAGAAACTATCGGGCCAGCCCTTTGAGACAGAACTGCCGATCCCGAAGATGGACCGCGTGCCTATCGCGCCGCCGGTTAAGGATCTCAAGACGGCAAGGATTGCACTTGTGACCACCGGAGGAATCGTCCCGGTAGATAATCCGGACCGTATCCAGTCAGCTTCCGCTACACGCTGGGGCAGATACAATATTGAGAAGGAAGACGATTTGAAAGCAGGAGAGTATAAGACGATCCATGCAGGATTCGATCCGGCAGCAGCAGATGGGGATCCGGATGTCATCACGCCCATCGATGCCCTGAAGGTTCTGGAAAAGGAAGGCGTATATGGCAGCCTTCACCCTTACTTCTATTCTACGGTAGGAACGGGAACGACCCAGGCGGAAGCGCAGCGCATGGCCAATGAGATGATCCCTTACTTTAAAGAGGACCACGTGGACGGCGTGATTCTGGTATCCACATGAGGTACCTGCACTCGTTGCGGCGCAACGATGGTCAAAGAGATTGAGAAGGCAGGATTCCCGATCGTGCAGATGTGCAACCTGATTCCGGTGGCTAAGACGGTAGGAGCAAACCGGATCGTTCCAACAATATCCATCCCGTATCCGCTGGGAGACCCCGGGACACCTAAGGAAGAGCAGTGGAAGCTGCGTTATCACAGGACAAAGGTGGCACTTGAAAGCCTGGCATCAGATATCAGCGAACAGACCGTATTCCCTGTCTGATCCTATTATGGATGAAAGGGGAATACTATGAAGAAAGAAAAGAATCAAGTGTTTTATGTTTCTCTGCTGCTGACAGGCGGCATTGCTATATGGGCTGTGGCATTTAATGGCAGTTTTACTTGCGTATCCAACGCGATCTACTCCTTCCTTACGACAGAATTCGGATGGCTGTACTTGCTTGCCATGCTGGCATTTGTCATCTTCATCATTGGCATTGCCTGCAGTAAATATGGGAAACTTCGATTGGGGCCGGATGATTCAAAGCCGGAATATAAGACAGCCTCCTGGTTTGCCATGCTATTCGGGGCAGGCATGGGGGTAGGCCTGGTGTTCTGGGGAATCTCAGAGCCGGTATCCCATTATATGAATCCGCCAGGAATGGAAGGAGGCACTGCCGAGGCGGCGGATTTTGCCATAAAGTCTTCATTCATGCACTGGGGAATCCATCCTTGGGCCAACTATGCCATCATTGGGCTGGCGCTTGCGTACTTCCAGTTCCGCAAGAAGAAGCCTGCGCTGGTAAGTTCTATTTTCGAGCCGCTGATCGGGGAGAAGAAAACAAACGGCGCTTTGGGAAAGACTATAGACATACTGGCAGTATTTGCGACGGTGGCGGGAGTTACCACTTCGCTGGGACTGGGCGTATTACAGATTAACAGTGGCCTGGACTATCTGTTTGGAATCCCGTCTACGCTTCTGGTGCAGATTGCGATTATTGCAGTGATTACCGTAGTATACATATGGTCGGCGGTATCCGGGATCGAGAAGGGAATCAAGCTGATATCCGATGCCAACCTCTATATCGCATTTGGCCTTATGATACTGGCAGTCCTGGTTGGGCCGAAGGTAGAAATCATGAATAATTTTGCCAACGGCCTGGGGCAGTATCTGGGCAATCTGATTCCTGACAGCCTTGCCATCAAAACCTATGGGGATAACAGCTGGATAATGAGCTGGAGGATCTTCTACTGGGCATGGTGGATTGCATGGGCGCCTTTCGTAGGCGTGTTCATCGCAAGAATATCAAAAGGCAGGACAATACGCGAATTCATTGTAGGCGTAGTACTGGCGCCTTCGTTAGGCTCTCTTGTATGGTTCGCGATATTTGGCACTTTGGGCATTCATCTGGGAGAAAATAAGATACTGTCTACGGAGACGCTTCAAAAAGTAGCGGCAACTCCGGAGATAGGACTCTTTACCGTCCTGGAAAAGTACCCGATCGGTATAGTGCTGTCCGTGATTGCTTTGATATTGCTATGTACGTTCTTCATAACTTCGGCGAATTCGGGAACATTTGTCTTATCTATGCTTACCTCCAAAGGAGATCTGAATCCTCCTAATAGTAAGAAGGTGCTGTGGGGAATCGTGCAGTCCCTGATGGCAGTGGGGCTTTTGATTGCAGGAGGCCTCAAGCCGCTGCAGATTATCTCCATAGCGGCCGCGTTCCCATTTATATTCATTATGCTCTTTGCCTGCGTATCGCTGGTGAAGGCTCTGAAGACCGAGAATGTATCATAAGAAATAGTCTGGAAAGTGGCGTCTTGACGTGTCAAGATGCCACTTTCATTTATGCTCTGTTCGCCTTATAATTTAAGCAGCGAGGTGTGAGCATGGAAGGAATCTTGAATTGTACGATACCCGGAATCAAAATATGCATATTGTGGAGGCAGATTGCAGGAAGCGCTCTGCTTGCAGCGGTATTGGCATGCCTGTATATCTTTGCATGGTTCCAGAGCACGGCATATGACAGCCTGCCGCAAGGACGGTCTGCCAGTCCCGTGATGAACGCACAGACGGGTAGAGTCGTAAGCGGGATGTTTCCGGAAATTGCATTGGGAATTACAAAACCAACGGTAGTGCTGTCTCTTGATGAGAGGAGAGAAGAGGCGGGAATATTCCCGGAAGTGAATCAGAAAAAGAAAGAGGACCTGAATGTTCAGGTTATGACATCTTCGGACTCCCATCCGGCGGAGGCGCCGTTGATAGTTGTCTGCCTATATGGAAACGGAGGAATGCCAGAGAAGACCATATATTCCTGCGAAAGCCCCAATATAGAAGTAGATGCTTTTCAAAGACCCAGAAGGCTTGGCAAAGAATTTACCGGCTGGTATCTGGACCCTGCATGTACCATGCCCTTTACAGGTGTGGAAGGAACCCCGGTGAATTTGGCGTTATACGCAGGATGGAAGGAATTCGACGGCTTTGTGTCCGATGAGAACGGACGGATCATTGGATGTACAAGCCCATCGGTTGCCACTGACGGCATCCTGACATTTCCAAGAAGCATGGATTGTACAGGAATTGAAAGGAATTCCCTGGGAGGGCTGGAAGAAGAAGTGATTGAGGTCTACATTCCTTCCAACATCACCTATATTGCGCCGGGAGCCTTTGATCACCTCCATCTCCTGATGTTCATCGAGGTGGCTAAGGATAATCCGGCTTATTACAGCGAGGATGGAATTCTGTATGCGGCAGATGGAGAGATCATTGCATATCCTGGCGGAAGATAGGCTTTTGCCTGTTGCAAAGAATCCTGGGAAATATTATAATCTAGGAAAATGACATTTTTGTATGATGATGCATAAGTATAAATGGAGTGTGGACATGGGGAAGATATTATTGCTGGAAGATGATGAAAGCCTGAATCGGGGAATAAGCCTGAAACTTAAAAAAGAAGGGTACGAAGTTTTAAGCGCCACCGGAGTGCCGGAGGCGAAGGAGATGTTTCGGGAAAATGAGGTAGACCTGATCATCAGCGATATTTCTATGGAAGATGGGAATGGGCTGGAATTTGGACAAAGCGTGCGCAAGGTCAGCGATGTATACCTGATCTTCCTTACGGCGCTGGATCAGGAAGTCGATATTGTAAATGGATATGATGCGGGGGCAGATGACTACATTACCAAGCCTTTCAGCCTGATGGTGCTGATATCCAAGGTCAATGCGCTGATGCGCAGGATTGAAAGTACGCACGAAGAAGGAAATGTGCTGACATCTGGAAACATCCAGGTCTGGTGCAAGGAGATGAAAGTATTTCAGGAGGAGCAGGAGGTATCTCTTAGCAAGAAGGAGATCCAGTTGCTGCTTTATTTTCTGGAGCATCCGAAGCAGATTATCTCGAAGGAGCAGATATTAGAATCAGTATGGGATATGGACGGGCAGTTTGTAGATGACAATACGGTGCCGGTAACCATCAGCAGGCTGAAAAAGAAACTTGCGACAGAAGAAGATTATGAATACATCAAGAATGTAAGGGGGATTGGCTACCTGTGGACGACAGAAGTATTGAAAAAATGATAAAGAGCCGGGAACAGGGATATATCTGGCTGGAGCGGGAGTTAAAGATGAAACTTGGCGTAAGTACTGCATTCATTGCAGTATTTTTCTTTGTAATGCGCTGCCTTGAACCGAATTTCCGTTATTGGCTGCCCTTTCTTATAGCCGCGCTTGTAATGAACGGCATATGGAATTATTTTTCGTATAAGCGGGAATACGGCAATTACCTGTCCATCAGCCGATATCTGGATGCGTTTGAAGAAGGGGACTATGATTTTCATACAGAAGAAGATTATATGAAAAGTGGAATCCATTCCCAGATCACAGAGCATCTGGAACGGCTCGGAAGTGCATTTGGAACACTTCGGAACCGTCTGGTGGAGGAGAAGGAAAATACAAAGGCGCTGATCACAGATATTTCGCATCAGTTAAAGACGCCGATTGCCGCCCTTGGCTTGAGTTTTGAACTGGTAAAGGATGAAGATATCACAGCGGCGGAAAAGATGGAATTCCTGGAGCGTGCAGAGCAGGAAGTGGGAAAATTAAACTATCTTCTGGGGACGCTTTTGAACCTGTCAAGGCTGGAGGCAGACATGATAAGACTTGAGCCTAAAGAGGCCAGCCTTAAGGAAACGCTGGTCCGGGCAGTCAATGGCATCTTTATCAAAGCAAATGAAAAAAATATAGAGATAGAAATGGAAAGTTTTAAGGATGTGAGCCTACAGCATGATCCAAGATGGACAGCGGAAGCATTTGCCAATGTCCTGGATAACGCTGTCAAGTATTCACCGGAAAAATCTAGAATACAGATACGTGTTGAACGTGAGGTATCCTACGTACTGATTGAGATCGAGGATGAAGGGATCGGAATACCGAAGGAAGAATATTCCAATATATTCAAGCGATTCTACCGTGGCAAGACTCCGCAAGTGGAGGCCATGGAGGGGGCAGGCGTCGGCCTGTATCTGGTACGCGAGATCCTGGAAGCGCAGGGAGGCAGCGTGCGCGCCCTCCCTTCCCACAGGGGAGGAACCATATTCCAGATGATGCTGCCAAAAAAGAAGTATTCTCTAGAATAACAAAACTGTTATTTTATCTGATATGTTCCTGTAAGACTCCTTTGGTAGGATAGATACAGACAAAGAAAGAATGCCCGGTCGGGTGTTAGGAAAGGGGTTCAATTATGAGAGCAATATTAGAGACTGTAGATCTGGTAAAATATTATGGAGATGGAGACAACATGGTTAAGGCCATCGACCATACAGATATATCCGTGGAGCGTGGAGAATTCGTCGCGGTGGTGGGCCGCTCGGGCTCAGGCAAGAGCACGCTGCTTCATATGCTGGGAGGACTTGACCGTCCCGACAGCGGCAAGGTATTCATCGAAGGAAGGGATATATTCGGGCTGAAGGATGAGCGGCTGGCCATATTCAGGAGAAGAAAGATCGGATTCATCTTTCAGGATTATAATCTGATGCCAGCATTGAATGTATGGGAAAACATTGTGCTTCCGATCGGATTGGACGGAAAAAGAGTGAATAAGGATTATGTGATGAGCATTGTAAAGAGCATTGGCATGGAGGACCGCCTGACTGCCACTCCAAGCATGCTGTCAGGCGGGCAGAACCAGCGCGTAGCGATCGCAAGGGCAATCGCCTCAAGGCCGGCGATTATTCTCGCGGATGAGCCCACTGGCAATCTGGACTCCAAGACAGAGATGGAAGTCATCTCAATCCTCAAGAACTGCGTTTCCAAGTATGGGCAGACCCTGGTCATGATTACCCACGACGAGACCATCGCCCAGATGGCAGACCGCATTATCATTATTGAAGATGGTAAGGTGGTGAAATAAAATGAATATTATTACGAAGACCGCAACATCGAACCTGAAAAGAAATAAAAGCAGGAATATTCTGATTGGAATCGCGATCCTTCTGACTACGCTGCTTCTTACCATCGTGCCGACGGTTCTTTTAGATACCATCGATATTGAATTTGTAGCGGTAAATAAGGCTTATCCTACCTTTCACGCGATGTTTCGGAATGTAGACGAAAAGTCTGCCGAAGAAATGCAAAAGGATGAAAGAATTACGAAAGTAGGCCTAAGGGAGGATCCTGCCTACATGGTGTGTAGCAATCCGGATGTAAATATCAGCATGGTATATTGTGATGCCAAAGCTGCCAAGTTAAACCGGCTGAAGCTTAAGGAAGGAGATTTACCGGAAAAGGCAGATGAAATCGTCGTGTCTAAGCACCTCCTCAAGGCTATGGGGCTGGAAGGAGAGATTGGCGATAGAATTACGGTGCCGTTTCAGGCAGTAGAAGACGGCGGGCTTGGGATGGAACAGGTCAAGGAATTTACCATTACCGGCTTTAGCAGGGATTCTAAAGCGGCGATTGAAAAAGGGGTATATTCCGCCATGGTTTCTAAGACATTTACAGAAGAAATCATTCCCGAGGGAGCCCACAAGTACCGAGTATATTTCCGGATCGCCGGGCCAGAGCGCATGACAACGGATGCGATAGAAGAGCAGATTAAAGAGATTGGAGCGGAATATAAGCTGAATGCCACTGACATCGTAGATAATGGAGAGTATCTCAACGCCAATTATGTGGATCCCGCTTTATACAGCGGGATGGCAGGGCTGATGGTCATAATCGTCCTGGCGGGCATCATTACGATCTACAGCATCTATTACGTGTCCATGATGAACAAGGTACAGGAATATGGAAAATTAAGAGCGATCGGCGCGACAAAACGCCAGATACGGAAACTGGTTTTCCGGGAAGGCTTCGCCGTGGCTCTGATTGCAATCCCTATCGGCCTGGCGCTTGGATCGCTGGCCAGCACATTTATCGTCCATGGAATGCTTGATACCAGCACGGGCGTGAGCAATTCCCTGGCGAAGTATATGAGGGAAGCCGTGGAGTCATCAGAAGTAACGCTGGTCAAGCCGTGGATACTTCTTCTGGCAGCCGTGGTATCTCTGGCAGCCGTATATCTGTCTCTGGTGCGTCCGATGCAGGTGGCGAGCAAAATATCAGCAATTGAGGCAATCCGCTATCAGGGCCAGGGAAGCAAGAAGAAAAAGGCCAAAGAAAGAAAAGGCTATCAGGAACTGAATACCAGGAAGTTAACGATGTCCAATCTGGGCAGGAACAAGAAACGTACCGTGGTTACCATAGTGACCCTTGGCATTACCGGCATCTTCTTTATGGTGGTCGCGACCGTGCTAAGCTGTATGACTCCCGAATCCATGACCACCCAGGACATCCGTGGTGATGTGTCCATTTCTCTGGACTTCGAGAGTGGAAACCAGATGCATCCGGAAAGAGAATTATATAAGATACAGCAGAATAATCCGCTGTCAGAGGAGTTAAGAGAACAGATTCTGGCAATCTACGGAGTAAAAGAGATCGAAGTGCAGACAATGGTTCAGGCGGTAATCCAGGAAGTGCTGGAAGAAGGAAAGCCAATGGAGACCTTCCCGAGAGGCATCGAGGATGGCGCGCTTGAGGAACTGAAGAAGTATGTGGCAGAGGGAAGCCTTGACGATGCGAAATTAAAGGATGGAAAAGGAATTATCCTTAATTCAGAAGGCTTTCTGTTATCCCAGAGCGGAAAAGGCTTTCATATCGGAGACAAGGTACACCTGGATATCAAGGATGGAGAAGACTCCGTCAGCAGAGAATTCGAGATTGTCGCGATTACCAAGCACGCGCCATATCCATTGGCGGGCTACGATATATGCATGCCAAGTTCGGTACTTCAGGAGTTCAGTAAGAACAATCTGACGGACAGATATAATATCACGGCAGAAAAAGGAAAAGCAGCCGAGGTCACCAAAGCAGTAAAAGCGCTGGTAGAAAATCAGGAATTTTTGGATATTGAAACTTATCAAGAATTATATAAGCAGGCAGAGATGCAGATTGGCTTCATGATGTATGGATGTTACGGACTGCTGCTCGTATTCGGCTTAATTGGAATCCTGAACCTTGTAAATACCATGATCAACAGCGTCTATGTCAGGCGGAGAGAACTTGGCATGCTGCAGGCCATCGGCCTGTCCGGGAAACAGACTGTGAACATGCTGCAGCTGGAAGGCTTGTTCTATACGGCGGGCACGCTTATACTGTCCCTTGGCCTGGGAAGCCTACTGGGATATCTGGCCTTCCTTTGGGCAAGGGAAGAAGGACTGATGTCTATCCGCATTTATCATTATCCGGCAGGGCCGGCACTGATGCTGGTAGCGGTGGTACTGCTTGTACAGCTGCTGATCACCTATCTGGTAAATCTCAACTTTAAGAAATCAAGCTTGATTGAGAGAATCAGGTTTGCAGAATAAAGGATAGAAAGGAAAGGGATGAATCCTCTTGGAGGGCTTCATCCCTTTCCTTATTTACAATTTAGGGTAATCGTAAAAGATTAAGAATGGTATCACGTACCTGCCGCACCTGGGGCGAGAGGCTATGATCCTTTGCGGATATCAGCGCCAGTTCCCAGTGCACCTCTTCTGCTGGAAGCGGGACGATCCTGTAATTGTCTGGCTGACGGTCCTCAATAAAAGAATCAATGGCGATGCCGATCACTTCCAGGTCCGGACAGACTCGTATCATATTTTCTACCATAACCGCCGTATCGTAGATCATCGGCTCAAAGCCGTGGAGGCGGCAGCGTTCGCAGAAATAAT
Source organism: [Clostridium] scindens (assembly GCF_019597925.1). NCBI lineage: Bacteria > Bacillati > Bacillota > Clostridia > Lachnospirales > Lachnospiraceae > Lachnoclostridium > [Clostridium] scindens. The sequence continues at coordinate 766,430 of NZ_CP080442.1, forward strand.
GGAAGATTCGGAACTGGCGGCTTATCAGCATCAGGGGATAGGGGCGCAGGTCATCAAGCCTTATGAGCGGCTTGCCGTATAATGGATGGCCGTCAGGAACCAGCGCGCATACTGCGGAAGTATGCAAAATATCCGAGTTGAATTTGACGGCATCCACAGGCCCTGAAGTCAAGACAAGATCATAGATATGATCGTACACATTTTCCTCGCACTGTAAATCCCACGATTCGATATAACTGATGGAGAAGTCCGGATATTTTTCCTGGAGAATTTTAAGCAAAGGGAGATTGAGTACCTGGTAGACGCCCAGTGTAGTGCCTAGGATAACTTCCTTTTTGTTAAGTTCGGAGAGGTCTTTTCTTAGCAAGGCATACTCTTCAGTGATTATCTGCGCATGCTTTTTCAGGATTTCTCCGGACGCAGTCAGGATCAGCCCTTCGGGAGTACGGACAAAAAGCGCGCACTGAAGTTCATCCTCCAGTTTTTTGATGGCTTTGCTGACTCCCTGGGGAGAGATGTATAAAAGTTCCGCGGCTTTTGAAAAACTGCAAGTTTTGCAGACAGTCAGAAAATATAAAAATGATGTAGGATTCATAGACGTCCCCCCATGCGCATGAACTAATAGTTGAAGGGTTGAAACTTTTGGATGTTTTACATTCTGTCAAATCCAGTATACCATGAAATCAGGGAGAAATCCAAAAGGAAGGGGATGATAGGATGAAGAATTTATTTGATCTGACAGGGAAGGTGGCGCTGATCACCGGCGCTTCTTCTGGACTTGGAGTACAGATGGCCCAAGGACTCGCGGGGCAGGGCGCCAAACTGGCGATTGTGGCCAGGAGGATGGATCGCCTGGAAAAGCTGGCGAAGGAATTCGAGGATAACGGTACTGAGTGTCTGCCTGTGAAGTGTGATATTACGAAGGAAGAAGAGATCATTGAAATGGTAGATAAGGTGATATCCCACTATGGGAAGATAGACATTCTGGTGAATAATGCAGGAATGGCATCTGGAACTGCATCGGAGGATATGACGCTGGAGGAATGGGATAAGATTATACGGCTGAATCTGACCGGATCGTTTCTTGTATCCCGGGAAGTAGGGAAGCATATGATTGCCCGTCGATATGGAAAGATAATTAATACCTGCTCCATCCAGGGAATCCGATGTACCATGGGGATGCCGGGAACTCCTTACAATTCGTCAAAAGGCGGAGATATCATGATGGTAAGGTCTCTGGCAGCGGAATGGGCGCAGTACGGGATTACGGTAAATGGAATCGGACCAGGATATTTTCCAACGGATATCGACAAAGAATATCTGGCGACGGATTATTTTAAAGGACAGCTGGCCATGCATTGCCCGATGGGCAGGATTGGACGGGACGGCGAATTGAATGGAGTCTTGATCTATTTTGCATCGGATGCATCCAGTTATACGACCGGACAGATCATGTATGTAGATGGCGGCTGGACGCTTGTTTAGACAATTCCCCCATAAAGCGATATAGGTATAGAAGGACGGGCACGCGATTGCATGCCCGTCCTTCTATGTGATACTTAAAAGTCAATCCGCTTTCTATCAGCTTATTCCGAGAGAGCAGAGTCATCCATTGCTGTGGAATCGCCGCTTTCAATCACTTCTCCGGTATCCTTGTTTTTGAAGTTTACAATCGTTTTTAACTGGTCTTCTGGCACCGCGTTCAAAGACTGGTACATATTGCCCTCGACATACAGCGCGATTACGACAAAACTTTCCAGCCCGCCGTATACGGAAGCATCTACATTAACATCGAACTCGGTTACTTCATCATTGTAGGTAATAGAGTCAAAAGAAGGATAGTTTTCTTTATCCTGCAGAATCTCCTGGATGCTCTCGTCAATTCCAGTCTTAATCTCATTTAATAGATTCTGATGTGCCTCTTCTGTCATTTTGAGAGTTACGGACCCATCCTCATTCTTGGCTACCTCTGTTACGCCGGCGGCTTTTGCCTCCTCATCCAAAGTGGCTTCGGAATCTCCGACCAATGATGCCGGCAGGGTGATTTCTACTGTCTTCTGTTCCTTTTTAGGCGCTGCCTTTTTATCAGAAGAATCTTCAGTCTTTTCTTTCTTTGAAGTATCTTTGGAATCGTCCTTGCCCTGACAGGCAGCCAAAGACAGCGTCAGTACCGCAATCATCAGTACTGCGATCAATTTCTTTTTCATAGATATTTTTCCTCTCTTTCCTTATATGTCGGTCTTACAGTTTGTTCCGGTAATGCAAAAATAGTTTACATTTTCTATGTCGGCTGCTTTTTATAGAGAGCAGGTAATGACCGGTATAAACCTTGCTATTAACCGCTGGCATTTTCCAAGACCATATTAATTATATATGGTAAATTGATGAAAGTAAACGGGGGCATTTGTAATGCCATATAATTCCATAAAATTACAGTTTGAAATTCGGTATTCCGAATTTGATGGTTGACATAATACTTTATAAAGAATATAATTCCGATAAGAAGTTCGAACTTCAGAATCAATAGCAGCACCTTGAAAATAGAACAATAAGACAAAGCGGAGCATCTACCAGTACATAAAAAGCATTTATTCTGGCATACTAATTCCGGGGTGATAGTATGGATAAAAAGCAGCAGGAGAAACAGAACCGGCAGAAGAATCTGGATCAATACAACAGTGTGACCGAGAAGGTAAAGCCGGAGAATCAAAACCAGGAGCATAACGCAAGAAAAGAAGCAGTAGACGTGAAATTGAGACAGGTATAAGACTGGAACAAAGCAAAGAAAGGCATCCGCAATGGGTGCCTTTTTTGCGGGCAAAAAGGAGGAGGGGAATGGAAAATGAAATAGCAGTGGCCATCTGCTCTCTTGTCGGAACGTTGGTTGGAAGCCTGGCCGGAATCATGACGGCAAACCGGCTGACTAACTATAGGATTGAGCAGCTGGAAGAAAAAGTGAAGAAACATAACAATCTGGTGGAACGTATGATAATAGTGGAACAGTCCACAAAATCAGCGCATCACAGGATTGACGGATTAATAGCAGAAAGAGAGGAATAGGATATGGAACAGCTTATGGATTATGTGAAACCAGAACTGATCGTCGTGTCGGTAGCGCTTTACTTTATCGGCATGTGGCTTAAACAGGCAGCATTTATCAAGAATAAATATATTCCGCTGGTACTGGGAATCGTCGGAATCTTCATATGCGGTATCTGGGTAATCGGGACAGAAGCCACTACTACGAGGCAGGGAATTGCAATGGCAGTATTCACCGCGATTGTGCAAGGCGTATTGGTGGCAGGCCTGAGTACATATGTGAATCAGTTTATCAAGCAATTGGGAAAAGACGAGTGAAATATAATAAATATGGCGCAAAAACCGGAGGAAATTTTACATCCTCCGGTTTTGATGTCTTAAAGGAGTAGAAAGGAGCAAAAATTATGAATATAAAAAAGCACGGATTAAGGTTTCATGGCAGTTTTACCTACAGGAACAGGACGGATGAGATCATCTGGCATCACGCCGAGGCGAACTGCACGGTCGAGGATATTCATTCCTGGCACTTGAACAATGGCTGGATCGGATGTGGGTACAACCTGATCATCTACAAGGATGGGACGGTGCACGAGGGAAGGCCGCTGAACGCTGTCGGAGCCCACGCGTCAGGCCACAACAGCCGCAGCGTAGGCGTCTGCTGCATCGGACGTTATGATATTGAGACGATGCCGCTGGCGCAATTAAATGCGGCAAAACAGGTGCAGGCCTATTTAAAGGGTCTGTATCCAGGGGCGGTAACGAAGAAGCATAAGGATGTAAATGCCACCTCCTGCCCGGGCAAGAATTTTCCGTTTTCAGAGATTGCGGGAACCGCAGGGGATGCGTCCACCGAGGCATCCACAGCAGGCCAGGGGACAAGCCCTTCTGGCAACTGGTACGCGCGCCTGCAGGCAGAATGTAATGCGCAGGGATTCAGTACCCAGAAGGTGGATGGCCTTCCCGGGCCGAATACTCTGGCAGGATGCCCGCAATTGGGAAGAAATTCAAGAGGCCGCATCACGTCCCTGATGCAGGAGAGGCTGATCTCGCTTGGCTATTCCTGCGGGCCTTGCGGGGCGGATGGCATCAATGGCGCGGGAACCCAGGCGGCGATCAAGGCATTCCAGAGAGACTATAGATTGGTAACGGATGGAATCGTCGGACAGAAAACCTGGAGCAAGCTGCTGGGTTTATCATAATCGCATTATCAAGGCCACGGGGCGTTAAGAACTCCGTGGCCTATTATATCTTAATCTTATAGTTGATCCCATAGCAGTATTATTTTAGCCGCTATTCTTCTCTTTTAGCACTGGAAAATGATTTGCAATTCTTCAATATTGTAGTTGCGTCAGAGTCTATTACGCTAAATGCTTCATCTGATGCTACATCGATACAGTAAAATTTTTTATCTCCTACCGTTATTGATCATTCGGTTGGGGTTCCATTTTCATCGTAACATTTATTGATATTATTCCATTTGTTTTTCATATGATAGTCATTTTTGACCTCGTGACCTCCAAGGCTGACGATTTATTTGTTTTCAAAATATAAAATATAATGTATTATACAAAGAAAGGAGGCGAAATGGAATGCATACAGATGTAAGAGAGTATATTAATCTATGCCGTGTTAAAAGAAACAATATGACGGAGGCTGAATTGGCAAGAAGGACAGGCCAATCACCACAGAATATGAATAATAAGTATAAGAGAAATACATTCAAGGTTGCAGAACTTCAAAAGGTTGCGGAGGCTATGAATGCGGATCTGAAAATATCATTCATTGATAGGAATTCCGGGGAACCTATAATATAATATATTTGATATTTAATAAATGAAAAATCGAATGGGCATAATAAATAGTTGGTTTAACAAATGAAAACTTGTATAAAACAATTAGGTCTAGAGATTAGCGCAGTAGTCGAGTAAGCGGAGAAAGGAGGAACACATGGAAGAGATGACCAAAGAAGAGATGCAGAGATTTCTTATAAAGGAAGCGCAGCGAGGAACGACAGAGATAGAAGCATACAGAAATCTTATGGAGATACTCGGCATCGAGTATCCCAAATTTGTTCTATAACTTAAAACTCCGCAATCACTTGAAAATATTGGACTTGCGGAGTTATGTAAGAAAATAAAAAGATGGAGTATACGGGATTCGAACCCGTGACCTCAACAATGCGAATGTTGCGCGCTCCCAACTGCGCTAATACCCCATGGAATTAGTATAACACGTACAAGCCAAAAGTAAAGAGTTGCATTAAAAAATATTTGAATTTGTGCCGCATGTAAAGACAACTCTTGAGTTAAAAGGCAAGAGATGCTATATTGTAGTCATAAAAGGAGCAGTCACCCACAAGGTGGGTTGACCAAATACAAACTAGAAAACCACCCTATTACCGTGTACCGACCTCCAATCGTTAGATTTTTAGGTCTAACTTTTGGGGGTCGGTACAAAGTACAAGGATGGTTTTTCTTTGCAAAGTCAGTGACAAATCAAATAAATGAATGTCAGCAACGCTAAAACAAACATTCCGAAAGCCATCAGATCACGGAAATCAAATTGTTTCATAGACATCATCTCCATTCTATGTAAAATTAAGGCCAACGTCACCCTGCAACACGATTGCTTCTTATATTAAAAATATCACATGATGAATGCATAGTCAATAATATTTTATTTACAACATTACTAAAGATTATTGACCGATATAAAAAATTGTGCTATATTATAACTGTCAGACTATGTCTGAGGATTGAAATAGTAATGTTGTTAATAAAGAAGAGGTTATTTTCTGGAAATATCCGGAACCCCTCTTCTTTATTATTTTGTTCAAAATTAAAGATTGCAAAATAGAAAACTTGACAAATCATTTTTATATCCATATACTTACTAATGGTAATTATCTGTAGTAAATAAATGGAGGGACTATGCGTACAGAAGTTTTAAAGCAGTTATTAGATGCCTGTCACCTGGCAAAGAAAAGTATAGAGACTATGCCGAAACTGCCAAAGGGCATGAAGCCAAGGCATGTCCATGTAATGGATGTAATCGGTGAAATGGAGGATTCCAAAGGGGTCTGCCGCGTGGGGGATGTCAGTGCGAAAATGGGAATTACGATGCCAAGTATCACGAAACTGATTCAGGAACTGGAACTATTAGGAATGGTAGAGAAGTATCATAAGGAAGAGGATAAAAGGGCTGCTTACCTTCATCTTACTACGAATGGATGGCAATGTGTAAGGCAGTATGTGACCGAACTTCATGGGAAATGGGCGGCTGCACTTGAAGATGTGACAGACCAGCAGGTACAGGATGCTGTTTTTACAATCCAAAGATTATACGAGACGATATCCAGAGAAAGCGGGGGCGGCTATGGCAGAGAAGAATAAAAAGGAAGTATCATTTACGCAAGGTCCTATCTTTGGTTCAATTGTAAGATTTGCCCTGCCAGTGCTGGGGGCCCTTGTGCTGCAGGCAGCCTATGGGGCCGTAGACTTACTGGTGGTCGGCCAGTTCGGGGATGCTGCCAGTATATCGGCGGTGGGAACAGGAAGCGCATTCATGCAGATGGTGACCTTCATCCTTACCAGTCTTGCCATGGGCTCGACAATAATTATCGCCCAGCATATCGGGGAGAAGAGACCTAAGGCTGCCGGAGACGCGGTAGGGACGACGATCGTACTGTTTCTCATCATTGGCATTGCGCTTACCGTGATTTTAGAAATCTTTGCGGGAAATATCGCCGAGATCATGCAGGTGCCTGCCCAGGCATATACAAAAACGGTTACCTATATCCGAATCTGTTCCGGTGGAATTCTGGTGATTATTGCATACAATGTGATCAGCGGCATCCTAAGAGGCGTAGGAAACGCTAATCTGCCTTTTTTGTTTGTAGGAATTGCCTGTGTGGTAAATATAGCGGGAGACTTGCTTTTGGTGGGCGTCTTTAAGATGGACGTTGCCGGAGCGGCGATCGCGACCATAGCGGCACAGGCAGTGTCGGTAGTTATATCAGTACTTGTACTTAAAAAGCAGGAGCTGCCAATCGCATTTTCCAAAGAGCAGTGCCGCATATCTTCAATCGAGTGTGGGAAGATATTGAAGGTAGGAGTGCCAATTGCTCTTCAGGAAACGACGGTTCAGATATCCTTCCTTGTCATCAATTCGATCATCAACCATATGGGCCTGATGCAGTCAGCAGGATATGGCGTGGCGCAAAAGATCGTGTCATTCATCATGCTGGTTCCTTCCTCCGTTATGCAGAGCGTTTCAGCCTTCGTGGCGCAGAATGTAGGAGCAGGAAATCTGGAGAGGGCCAGAAAAGGATTCCTAACTGCGATGGCATCTGGATGCGCGGTGGGAATCTTGATCTTTCTGGCTGGCTTTTTTGGCGGAGAATATCTGTCAGCGCCTTTTACCTCAGATGGAGAGGTTATTATGCAAAGCGCCAGTTACCTGAAAGGATTTTCAGTGGACTGCATCCTGACCTGTATATTATTCAGCAGCATCGGATATTTTAATGGCCAGGGCAATAGCATTCCGGTCATGCTCCAGGGAATAACTTCTGCATTCTGCATCAGGATACCGGTATCTGTCCTCATGTCTAAACTTCCAGGAGCATCCTTGATGATGGTCGGCATGGCAACGCCGATCACCACGGTATATGGCATCCTATTCTTCCTGATCTGCTTTCGAATATATGGGAAGAAGAAAACAGCCTGAAAAGACGTATTGACATGAGGTGTTCTATAGTTTATAATTGAGACAAATTTTTAGACAGAGGTAGTTTATGTTAATTGTAGGGAGAGTCTTATAGACAACGAATTGAAGAGTTGAGAAGAGGTAACTATAGGTTAGAGATATAGTTATGTTCTTTTTGTCTGCCTTACAAGATGCTAACATACACTTCTGACAGAGAACGTTAAATGGAATGATAAAGCATGGCTGTATGGTCATGCTTTTTTTGTCCTATTTTATAGAGTTCTATTTAAGATTACTCTGTCCGATAACGCCACAGAAGCGGTATGCCCATACAAAGGCAGAAGTTTTTGTGGCGTTTATAAATATATGATTCGAATGGAGAGATTGAAATGACAGATACAGAAAAGATATTAGAATTTGACCGGATAAAGGAAAAACTGGCAGAACTGGCATGTACAGATAAAGCCAGACAGCAGATACAGGAACTGAAGCCCAGTTTAAGCGAGCTGGAGGTAAAGGCCTCTCAGAGAGAGACTACGGAAGCCAGGAAAATGATAGAGATCTGCGGAAATCCGCCGGTCACAGCACTACAGGGAGTTGACGAATGGATAGAATTTGCATCCAAAGGCGGCAGTCTGACTCCCCAGCAGCTGGAACAGATATCCATGGTACTGGCGGCGGTAAGGCGGCTGAAGGATTATTTGCGCAGGGGAAAGGAGCATGAGATAGGCCTGGCTTATTATGAGGAAAATCTGGACGGACTCGATGACATCCGGGAGGAATTGGGCAGCAAGATCAGGAACGAAAGGGTAGACGATTATGCGTCCAAAACGCTTAAGTCGCTGCGGGAAGCGATTGATCGGGCGGAGACAAAGATGCATGAAAAGGCAGACGCTATCCTGAAGGCAAATAAGCAGTATATGGCAGATAATTTCAGCACGTTAAGAAATGGGCGCATCTGCGTACCAGTGAAAAAGGAATACAAATTCAAGATCCAAGGCTCCGTCATAGATAAATCGTCAACAGGGAGCACGCTGTTTATTGAGCCTTTGCAGGTTGCCAGACTTTACGATGAAGTGCAGGAATTGAAGATTGATGAAGAGAATGAGGAAATCCGTATTCTGTACACGCTGTCTTCCATGCTGTCGGATAAGGAAGAGATAATCCGATCAAACAGCCGGGCCGTAGAAAAACTGGACTTTATCTTTGCAAAGGGCAAGCTAAGTCTGGAACAGGAGGGGATTCAGCCAGAGATAAATACGGACAGACATATCCGGATCAAGAATGGAAGACATCCTCTGATGGATAAGGCAGTGAACGTACCATTGAACTTCGAGATCGGAAATGGGATCAATGGGGTGATCATTACCGGTCCTAACACAGGCGGCAAGACGGTGGCGATTAAGACCGTGGCCCTCAATTGCATGATGGCCCAGTGCGGCCTTCATGTACCCTGCGAGGAAGCGGAGATCTGCATGAATAATGCGATTCTGTGCGACATAGGGGATGGGCAGAACCTCTCTGAAAATCTGTCCACATTCTCGGCTCACATTACGAATGTCCTGGACATTCTCAAAAAGGCAGGAAGGGATAGCCTGGTTGTTATGGACGAACTGGGATCAGGGACGGATCCGGCAGAAGGGATGGGGATTGCCATAGCCATCCTGGAAGAATTAAAGAAGAGTAATGCATTATTCCTGGCTACCACGCATTATCCGGAGGTAAAAGAGTATGCCCGCAGAACAGAAGGAATCATCAATGCCAGAATGACCTTTGATAAGGAAAGTCTGAAACCTCTTTATCAGTTGGTCATCGGAGAGGCTGGGGAGAGCTGCGCCTTTTATATTGCCGGGAAACTGGGAATGCCGGGATATATGTTGAGCAGGGCGGCAAAGGCGGCCTATGGAAGCGATGGAGAAACTAAAATAGAAGGAATGGCAGGAAATGAAGAATTGAAGAAATCTTCCCATCCGAAGATACAGAAAATAAAGAAGGCTGTCACGCAGAAAGAGGCCAAGAAGTACCAGATTGGCGACAGCGTGATGGTATATCCGGAGAAGAAGATTGGGATCATATGCAGGATGGCGGATGAAAAGGGAATGCTTCAGGTACAGATGAAAAAGGAAAAGAGGTGGGTCAGCCATAAGCGGATAAAACTGCATGTGCCGGCAGAACAACTTTATCCGGAAGACTATGATTTTTCTATTATATTTGACAGCGTCGAGAAACGAAAGGCGCAGCATGACATGAAGCGCAAATATGTGGACACCGAATTGACATATGAAGAATAAAGTAGATCTGCCGCCTTGGAGGCCTAGGAGAAGGGATATTGGATGACAAAGTCAGTGAAGGATCGTATGGCCGGATAATCCAGCAGTTCCTTAAGCGTGACGTAGTAAATGGTACGAAGGAGTACATCTTCCAATGGAACAATCCTGCAGTCCTCCGTTTTCAGGGCCTGCGCGATAGAGTTTGAGGCAAATCCTATAGCCAGGTTCTGGCTGGCCAGCTGCATGACGATATCAGACTGGCTTGTCTCGCAAAGGATGCGGGGCGCAATATAATGCTGATCAAAGACCTGCTCTAATTCCTTGCGAAATGCAGACTCTTTTGCAGGCATAATGATATTTTCCGACTGCAAATCCTGCATGGAAATAGATGGCTGGCCGGATAGCGGATTCTGCCGGGAAACAATGGCCACATAACGGTCATCCATAATCCGGTGGAAAAATAAATCTTCCTTATGCTGCAGGGCTGCCTCGGAACTGATTACAAACGCCGCGTTGATGCTAATGTTACATAAAGAAGCAGAGATAAATAATTCAAGAACAGACCGCCCCACTATTCCGTTTTTAACAGTAAGTTAAATTTTTTAGCTGAAATAAATGATATTTAGTGCTAACAAAAAGACAAATTGCGGGTTTACAAAGAGAAAATGGGCATTAGTATATGGATTTGCTGTCAAAGATTGTCCTTATATATAATACCCATTTCGTTATTTCTGAGGTTTATAACAAATATTTGCACACATGACACCGAGTAGAATCAGTAATGCACCAATGTAGCCCATCAGATTCAGTCGCTCACCCAGAAAAGCAAATGCAAATACCGCAGTAAAGACAGGTTCTAAAGAAAACATAAATCCCGTTGTTTCAGCGCTGACAAATTTCTGCACATAAGCCTGCATGACAAAACCGTAAGCAGAGCAAATCAAGGTTAAACCAAGTAAACTCGCCCACTGGATTCCCGTTTGAGGAAGAACTGGCGTTTCAAAAATGAAGGCTGCTATGGTGGCATAGATACAAGCAAAAAGCATTTGCCAGATGCCCAAGGAAATGCTGTCTACTCGTTCCACAAAGGATTTGCTGACCACAATATGAACAGCATACACAAAAGCAGAAAACAGCATGATACCGCTTCCGATAGAAAACTGTCCAACACCGCCACTGAGCAGGAGGAGACCAGCTGTAACAGCAATAACACCAATCACGATTTTAGTTTCCGGCATACGCTTGCGGAGAACGGCCATGATAATAGGCACAATAATGACTGTCGTGCTTTGCAGAAAACCTGTTTCTGAGGCAGATGTATATTGTACACCCAACAAAAGACACAGGAAAACCGTTGCCAGTAATCCTCCGCATATTGCACTTGCTTTTAAGGTTTGACGATCCGGGCGGCACACTCTGCGGAAAAAGAGAGCAAACATGACCAGAAAGGCGATTCCTGTGCGGAGGGCAACAATGGTAACCGGCGGAATCCCATCCATTAGATAAGCCATAAAAATATAGGAAGTACCCCATGCAAGCGGTACAGTGAACGCTAAAAATGTTGCCTTTTGTTTATTCATCGTTAGACTCCTTGTTTGTTTTTCTTTTATTATAGCTGCGCCCTTGCTATTTGTAAAATTAATAGATATAATATGTGTATTAGAAAACACGATACAAGGAGGGCGGTTGCAACAATGATCCAAACATCAAAATACACGGTGTTTTGTCGTGTTGTTGAATTAGGCAGTTTCAGTTTAGCGGCGGAGGAATTAGGATATACGCAAAGTTCAGTTAGCCAAAAAGTTTTATCTCTTGAGGAGGAATTAGGGGTAACATTGCTCCTGCGACAGAAAAACCGTCTGGAATTGACGTCAGATGGCGAAAATCTCTATCCCTTTATTCAAGCCATTTATGCGGCGGAAAAAAACCTTTCCGGGAAGAAAAAAGAAATCGAAGGTCTTGAAAGTAGTGTTGTATCCATTGCAGCTTGGTCGAGTGTAAGCAGGTTATATCTCCCCATCTTGATGAAAACTTTTCAAGAGAAATACCCTTCTGTAGAGTTCAAACTGCTACAGGGTGGATATGAGGTAAATGCAGCGGCAGTCAGAGCAAGAGAAGCTGATTTGGGATTTATCAGTACAGATACCGCAGAGGATTTGGAATATGATATTTTGTATGAGGATGAATTGCTTGCGGTATTGCCATCTAATCATCCTTTGGCAGAAAAAGATATTGTTTCTGTGAAAGACCTTGCTAAGGAACCTTTTATCCTTATGGATGAGTTGGGGTATTCATATCCACTGGCGGCATTCAAAGATGCAGGTGTGCAACCTCGGAATTTGAAACTGACAGTTTATGACGACTATGCAGTTATGGAAATGGTTCGTCAGGACTTGGGGGTGTCTATGCTATATGAGCGCATCCTGAGAGGCTTTGATGACGGTTTAATTATACGTCCGATAAAAGAAAGACCGAAGCGTAATGTTGCAATCTGTTGGAAAGACAGAAAAACACTGTCTCTGGCGGCAAGAAAATTTCTTGAACATGTCGAAGATTCAAATATATTTGTATTCAACTGATATGAAATAACTTTGAGAGATTTTTGGGAAGATGTAAATTCCAGTTTTCACTTTAATCTCCCATTGAAAAATTAAATACCCATCGCCCACCACAGCGGCACACAAGCAGTAAGTCTGAAAAGATTTGCTACTTTTTTTTGCGCCCATTTTTGGAAGAACGGCACAGGCAGACCGTAGTAGTGATGAAAAAAGAAAAGTTTCATTTGGCATTTTCTGCTTCCGTCCGTAGAGGAAAGCAAACCCGCAGCGGGCAGAATGAGCCGCCTTGTTCGCTTTGTTTATGAAAAAATTTGCGGCACCCCCGAACAAATCCCGCCAAAATGAAATGGCATATAGAGAGATTTTTTCGGACGCGCCGCAAAACAGGGGGTAAAACCGCCCGAAAATCCGCGATAGGTAGAGAGTGTTTCTCGCAGAGCAAGTTTCTACCACAGTACCAAAATTCGCTTGCCGCTCATTTTGCCCCTGCGGGAAACTTGTTGGGGAGTGCCTTCCCCAAACCCTGCTTTTGCGGCTTGCGCCGCTTATCCCGCCGCGCTCATGCGGCAAGAAAGGAGGTCACGACCATGCGAAAGAAATACAACACGCCCCACCGCAGCCGCGTTGTGAAAACCCGGCTGTCCGAGGAAGAATACGCCGACTTCACAGAGCGGCTTGCCCCTTACGGTATCAGCCAGTCCGAATTTCTCCGGCAGGCCATACGACGCACTACCATACACCCCGTTGTCCATGTGTCGGCGGTCAATGATGAACTGCTGGCCGCCGTCGGGAGGTTAGCCGCCGAATACGGGCGGATCGGCGGCAACCTCAACCAGATAGCCCGGTATCTCAACGAGTACGGCGCACCCTACAACGCCCTGTCCGGCGAGGTACGCGCCGCCGTTTCCGACCTTGCCGCCCTCAAATACGAGGTATTACAGAAAGTAGGTGACGCTGTTGGCAACTCTCAAACATATCAACTCTAAGAACGCCGACTATGAAGCCGCCGAGCGTTACCTCATGTTCGAGCATGACGAGTTTATCATGAAACCCGTCCTTGATGAAAACGGGCGGCTCATTCCCCGCGAGGACTACCGGCTGTCTACACTGAACTGCGGCGGGGAGGATTTTGCCATTGCCTGTATGCGTTCCAATCTCCGCTATGGGAAGAACCAGCGGCGGGAGGACGTAAAGAGCCACCACTACATCATCAGTTTTGACCCCCGCGACGGCCCGGACAACGGCTTGACCGTAGACCGGGCGCAGGAATTAGGCGAACAGTTTTGCCGGGAGCATTTTCCCGGCCATCAAGCCCTTGTATGCACCCACCCGGACGGGCATAACCACAGCGGCAACATTCATGTGCATATCGTCATTAACAGCCTGCGGATAGAGGAAGTCCCGTTCCTGCCCTACATGGACAGACCGGCGGACACAAAGGACGGCTGTAAGCACCGCTGTACCGACGCTGCCATGCGCTACTTCAAAGCCGAGGTTATGGAGATGTGCCACCGGGAGGGGCTTTACCAGATAGACCTCTTGAACGGCAGCAAGAACCGCGTTACCGACCGGGAATACTGGGCGCGGAAGAAAGGGCAGGCCGCGCTGGATAAGAAGAACGCCCCCATGATTGCGGACGGTATCACGCCCCGGCAGACCAAGTTTGAAACCGATAAGGACAAGCTGCGGCAGACCATACGCGCCGCGCTGTCTGCGGCGACCTCATTCGAGGAATTTTCCGCGCTGCTTTTACGGGAGGGCGTGACCGTCAAGGAGAGCCGGGGGCGGCTGTCCTATCTTACGCCAGACAGGACAAAGCCCATTACCGCCCGGAAGTTAGGGGACGATTTTGACCGCGTCGCCGTCCTTTCCGTTTTGGAACAGAACGCCGCCAGAGCCGCCGAACAGCCCGCAGCCATAGCGGAATCCCCCCGCGCCGGGAAAAGCCGTCCACAGCCCACAAAAGCCGCCAAAACCGCCCCGGAACAGGACTGCTTGCAGCGGCTTATCGACATTCAAAAGAAACTGTCCGAGGGCAAGGGACGCGGCTATGAGAAGTGGGCGACCATGCACAACCTCAAACAAATGGCGGCGACGCTCAACGCCTACCAAGAGTACGGCTTTACTTCCCCGGAAGAACTGGAAGAAACCCTTGCCGCCGCCCATGCAGAACTGCGGGACATTTCCGGGGAACTGAAAAAGCTGGAAACCCGGCTGGCCGGGAAAAAGGAGTTGCAGCGCCAAGTGCTGTCTTTTGCCAAGACCAAGCCTGTCCGGGACGGGCTGAAAGCCCAGAAGTCCGAGAAAGCCCGCGCAGCTTACCGGCAGGCACACGAAAGCGAATTTATCATAGCCGATGCAGCCGCCCGCTATTTCCGGGAGCATGGCATTTCCAAGTTGCCCGCCCGGAAAGCGTTGCAGGCCGAGAGTGAGGGGCTTATCGTCCAGAAAGACGGGCTGTATCACGACTACCGGGAGCAGAAAGAGCGCGTCCGCCACCTTCAGACCGTCAAGGGCAATATTGACCAGATGTTACGCCGGAATGAGCCGCAGCGCGGCAGGCGGCAGGATTTAGACCGCTAAAACACACCCCGGACTGATACCGAGAACCTACAAAACCGACTGCCGGTACTTCCCCTATCCGCAATACCACCCGGCTTTTTCAAGGGGCGTACAGGGCAGAAAAACCTTGAAAATGACACCGAAACGATACACAAAACGCCGCCTATCCCATTACCCCGATAGGAACGGCAGAAAGGAGCCGCTATGCCGAGAATGAGTAAGAAACGCAAGCAGGAATGGGCGTTTTTCCTCAATGAGCGCAACCGTATCACATACAATCCCCTTTGCCTCAAGTGCCGCCGCACCTGTAAGCAGAGTTTCCGGGCGACCATTATCGACTGTCCGCCCTTTGTTTCCAAGAGGGCAAAGCCGCCCGCCGGGAAAGGGGGCGACCCTTATCGCTGAATATATCACAGCCGAAACAAAGCTGCCGCCCTACCTGCCTTATCCCCGTTTCCTGCTGAAAATGGACATCTCCCAGACCGCCAAGCTGCTGTATGCGCTGCTGTTAGACCGTTCCACCCTGTCGCAGAAGAACGGCTGGCAGGACGACGAGGGCAGGATTTATGTGTTCTATCCCGTAGCAGAGATAGCGGAAATGCTGGACAAGGGCTGTACCGCTGTCAAAGGGGCATTGAACGAACTGGACGCTGCGGGGCTTTTAGAACGGGAACGGAGGGGATTTTCCGCGCCCAACCGGATTTATGTAAAAGTGCCGCCTATCCCAGTAGTACAGTTTTCCGACCCTATGACGGTCGGAAAAGCGACCCTCATAAGTACGGAAAAGCGACCTTATGACGGTCGGAAACCCGACCCTATGATGGTCGGAAATCCGACCCCTAACAAAACTAATATAAACAACCTTACAGAGAGCCAAACAATGGGAGTGAGTGGGGAGCCGCCCGCCCCCGCCTATGGCCGCTATGGAAATATCTATCTGTCAGAAACCGAGTACGCCGAGTTGCAGGCAGACTTCCCGGACAGGCTGGAACGGCTTATCGAGGAAATGAGCCGCTACCTTGCCGCCAATGGGAAAACCTACCAGAACTACGCCGCCGCCCTGCGGATATGGGTGGACAATGACAAAAAGGGAGCCGGAACCGGCCTGCCGGACTACTCATGCGAGGAAGGAGAGAGCCTATGAACGCCACATATCCAGAAATGATTGAAACCATGACCGCCGCCCCGGAGCCGGAGGACTACACCGGCGAGGACGGCTTACTGTACTGCGGCAAGTGCCGCAAGCCCAAAGAATCCTATTTCCCGGAGGGAAAGACGCTGTTCGGGCGTGACCGCCACCCGGCAGAGTGCGACTGCCAGCGGAAAATCCGGGAGGAACGGCAGGCCGCCGAGGAACGCCGCCGCCACCTTGACGCCGTAGAGGAATTAAAACGCCGGGGCTTTCCCGACCAGACCATGCGGGGCTGGACATTCGAGAATGACAACGGCCAGAACCCGCAGACAGCCACCGCCCGCCGCTATGTGGAGGAATGGGAACGGGAGTACGTGGAAAATCTGGGCTGTCTGTTCTGGGGGAGCGTCGGCACCGGCAAAAGCTACCTTGCGGGCTGTATCGCCAACGCCCTCATGGAGAAAGAAATCCCTGTCTACATGACGAACTTTGCCGCTATCTTAAATGACCTTGCCGCCAGCTTTGAGGGCAGGAACGAATATATAGCCCGCCTTTGCCGCTATCCCCTGCTTATCCTTGACGATTTTGGCATGGAGCGCGGGACGGAATACGGCTTAGAGCAGGTTTACAACGTCATTGACAGCCGCTACCGCAGCGGCAAGCCCTTAATCGTTACCACCAATTTGACCTTGCAGGAATTACAGCACCCAAAAGACACCGCCCACGCCCGGATT
Source organism: [Clostridium] scindens (assembly GCF_019597925.1). NCBI lineage: Bacteria > Bacillati > Bacillota > Clostridia > Lachnospirales > Lachnospiraceae > Lachnoclostridium > [Clostridium] scindens. The sequence goes on from NZ_CP080442.1 coordinate 783,429, forward strand.
TATGACCGGCTGATTGAGATGTGTCCGCCCGTCCGCTTTACCGGCGGGAACTTCCGCAAGGGGAAAGCGTAAAGCAAGCTGGAACGATTGAAAACGCTGTTAGCCGGAGGAAAGGAGAACTGCCTATGACAGAACGAAAAGCAGACCGCGCCGCCCGCCGCCCGGACTGCGTGACGGAAATCCGCATGGGGAACACCGTCCTTGTTGTGTCCGGCTTTTTCAAGGAGAGCAGCACCGAAACCGCCGCCGACAAAATGGAAAAAGTGCTGAAAGCCGAAACCGCTACACAACAAACGAACTATCCGGCGTGAGCCGGAACATGGAAAAGCGACCACGCTGGGGAGCGTGGCCGCTGGAAAGTGAAAACTATTTTTTTACGTTTATTAACCCACGGTCAATATAGCTTTGCACAGCTAAATCAATCGTTTCAAGGTTTGTAAATTTAGGCTGGTATTCCAATAGGCGTTTTTCTTTTTCAATGCTGAAAGTGCCGCTGCGGGCAATATGGTAGTAAGTATGGTCGCATTCCTCTGGATTGCCCTCATATTCACACCATTCTTTCCAGCCAAGGAATTTGATTTTTGGTTCATGACCGAAAAAGGCGTAGAGGTGTTTTGCATACCCATATAACGTAATGGACTGTTCCGCTTCTGCGTCGAAAGATTCTCCAAGAGATACATTCCTATGTGTGATTGCCTTGAAGAAAACTTGTGCCACATCATAACCGTGGACATGGTGAATAATTTCCATGCCAAAGTTTGGCAGACAGATTTCTTTACCGTCGGCAATATCTTGAAACACACGCATGGAAGTATTGCCCCACGGATTGATGATTGTCCACCCCGGCCCGGAAATCTGTCCCGGCATAATGATAGTAGCCGGAAATCCATTGATACGGTACTGCTCTTTTAAATACTGTTCGCTGGAAAATTTATCTTTTCCGTAATCGTCCAACGGGGATTTATCTAAATCGTCCGCATTAAACGGGAGAACCTCTGCCATGCCATGCGCCCAGCAGGAAGAACAGTATAGATAATGGCTTAAATTCGTATTCTGAAATGCTGCCACTATCTTTTTGGTGTCCTCAATGTTGAAATTTACCAGGTCAACAATAATATCCGGCTCCATAGCTTTTAATGTGGCGATAAAGTCAGTATCTTTGGAACGGTCAAGCAGAACACGCTCTGCCTTTTCCCATGCGTAATCTTTTTCGTAAGGTTCAGACATGGTTCTGGTAATAGCAACCGTTTCATATCCGGCTTTTATGAGCATAGGAACAAGATATGAGCCAATATGACCGGCAGCCCCTATAACAACTGCTTTCATTTATTACACTCCTTTGCGGTTTGATTTTAAACACAGTATATCACACGATTGTGAACTTTTCCACCAGTAATGAATACAAGAGATTGCTACACAACAACCGTCAATTTGACAAATCATAAAGAATCAACTTTGACGATTTTACCGCTATACAGACAGCCCTGTTCCGTGGTACAATCAAGCTACGGAATAGTGGGGCTGGCTGTCGGAAACGGAGGATTTTATGTTAAGACGAGCCACCCAAAACCTCATTACCGCCCTTTATCCGAGATTGTCCCATGAGGACGAGTTGCAAGGCGAGAGCAATTCCATATCCAACCAAAAGCGGATTTTGGAAACCTACGCCAAGCAGAACGGCTTTACCAACCTGCGCTGGTACACCGACGACGGCTTTTCCGGCGCGAACTTTGTTGAGGTAAGATAACGATACCTTTTTTGCAGAGGGTGTTATCTTACCTCTTTTTGATGTATGTTAGATAGCATAACTCTTTACGTCGGCTCCTATCTGTCTGAAATAGGAGATACTTTCAGTAGGCTTGTCGCCTGTATCAACTCTGCCGACAAAGCTATAAAAGATTTCGATTTTGCGGGTGTTCGTTTCCTTATCCAGTTCGTGAATAAGAATACGGTCAATAAATTCATGGACGTTTTCGTAGGTCAGTTCTTCAATCGCTGTGTATCTGCGTACCAGTGCGACAAACCTTTTTACGTCCGCGCTGCGCTCGGTGGCGTTGTCGATTTCCTGTGACAGCTCCGCAATCCTCCGGGTCAGCGTCTTTTTTCTTCATCATAGCCGGAAGTCAGAAAAGCAAATTGTTCATCTGAAAGTTTCCCTAAAGCGTTGTCCTCGTAGAGCTTGCGGAATAAGATGTTCAGCTCGTTAATACGGTTCTGCGCCTTGTCAAGTTCTTTCCGCTGCTGTGTCAGCGTCTTTTGTACTGCCTTTGCGCTGCACTCGTTGGCGGTTTCGATAAACTCCTGTTCATGCTCTTTCACATAAGACGTTACTCGCTGCAAGTCTGCAAGGACAAGTTCTTTCAATACGCTTTTGCGGATATAATGCGTAGTGCAGAGCATATCATTTCTTGCCCGGTTGCGGTAGTTGCCGCAAGTGTAGGCGTGTTTCCGTTCAAGCGTCCCGGCTCCGCGTACTGCATACATTTTGTAGCCGCAGTCCCCACAAAAGAGCAGCCCGGAAAACAGGTCAATTTCATCAACCTTTGTCGGGCGTTGCCGGGTGGCAATCCGCTTCTGTGCAAGTTCAAAGGTTTCTTCATCAATCAAAGGTTCGTGAGTGTTGGGGAAGAAATACCTTTTTTCCTCCGGGTTCTTTTTCGTCTTTTTCGACTTATAAGATACCTTGTAGGTTTTCCCGGTTATGGTATGCCCTAAATACTCTTTCCTTGTCAGAATGTCGTACAGTGTCTTATCCGGCCAGTTGTACCATGCGTTGAGCTGTGGGCGGGGGTGGCGTTTGCTCCCTGTCCTGCGGTAGCGCAGTTCCCCGACGGTCAATATCTCATTGTCCCGCAGCCAGTTCTGGATTTCACACATACGGTCGCCCCGTACATACATTGCAAAAATCTGTTTTACGACGTGTGCCGTTTCCGGGTCGGGTATCAGATGATTGCGGTTATCCGGGTCGATAAGGTAGCCGTAAGGAGCTTCGCCGTTGACGCGCTCGCCTTTCTGTGCCTTTGCCTGTTTGACAGCCCGGATTTTCTTTGAGGTGTCGCGGGCGTAAAACTCGTTGAACCAGTTCCGCAGAGGGGTAAACTCGTTATCTTCCCTCGCTGTGTCTACACCGTCGTTAATGGCAATGTAGCGCACTTCGTATTCGGGGAAAACAATCTCTATCAGTTCGCCGGTTTTCAGATAATTACGTCCCAGACGGGAAAGGTCTTTTGTTATGACGGTCGCCACGTTCCCGGCTTCAACCTCATGCAGCATGGCTTGAAGCCCCTCACGCTCAAAGCTCACGCCGGAAAATCCGTCGTCTACAAAAAAGCGTGTGTTGAAAAAGTGGTGTTCGTCAGCATACTTTTGTAAAATCAGTTTTTGGTTCTGTATGCTTTCGCTTTCCCCGGCTTGCATATCTTCCTGGCTCAATCTGCAATATAAAGCGGTAATCTTGTCTGTCTGTAACATTTTGTCCTCCTTTCCGACGACAGACAAGCATGGTATTTGTACTGTCTATATTATACCACATACCGCTGCCTGTGTCATGTATAAAATGTGAAGAAACGCCCTATTTCCGGGCGTTTGCGGGGTTCAGCTCCATGTCCTTGCGAATGAGCTTCTTTATCTTTTTATCCAGTGTGTCCGTTGCGCGTTCACTTGCGGACGAACATACAAGGTAAGTAACTTTTCCGATTTTATGCTCCGTTGTGGTAACGGGCGTCTGGTTTTGCGTCAAAGAAAATCCCCCTTTCTTTCGCAAACATATAATACAGTCTATGAATAGCAGCAAGTCCACTATTCAAGAAAACAAAGGCTTTAATCGGACGGTTATTAGCATAACCTCATGGGAATTTCACCCCGGCATGGTTCTCATGCAGCCCTACCCATTGCCTGCGACGCTCTTAACGCTCGGACTGTGGCTGTAAGGAAGTATCATTGTATATTTTGCGTGTCGTCGCCCGCAAGCCGCTACACTTGCTTTCCGGCGCGGTGTTGGTCGCTCGGCTGTCCGGGCGGGGATAACCTCACCCGGATAGCGTCATGGCGCACCCACCGTATGGCTCGGCGCAAAAGGAACGTATCCGATTTGCCCTATGCTGCGCCGCCGTTATCTTGCGCCGCTTTCTTTGTCAAGGTTCAGAATGGCTTTGCTGCCGCGTCAGCAGCGGAACGGAAAAGGGGGAGAGAGAAAGCGTCCCGCCGCTGCGGTTTATTCCTCTGCCTTAAAGGTGAGGACAGCCATCATCAGTTTTGCTTGCAGCCGTTCCCGAATGTCGTGGTCTACGCCAAAATAGACGTTCCCGCGCTCGTCGTACAGCTTCCGCATGGAGAGGCGGGCTATGTAGCCGCTGAAATGCTGCAAGACAATCTTCATAGCGTCCGGGTCGCCCTTTGTCGCTGCCAAAATGACAGGATAGGGAACAAGGGCTTTTTCCGGGTAGCCGGGTTCGTTACCATTCGTCCCATTCATCAGCATTTTCCTCCAGATATTTTTTTAGCAGCTCAAAAGAGCTTGTCCGCCTGTACTGTATCGTGCTTCTCGACGTATCGAACAGCTCCGCAATCTCGGTGTCGTTCATTCCCTCGAAATAGTACAGGAGTACGGCTTTGCGCTTTTCTTCCGGCAAAGTACGGATTGCTTCAAGAAGCAGCTTCGGCGTGATTTTCTTCCCGGCTCTTTCAAAGGCGATTTCCCCTTTGAAATATTCATCAAAGGTATGAAGCTGCCGCGCTTCTTCTAAGGTCAAGTCGGAAAAGGTAATCTCCCTTGCCTTATGCCTGTGCAGCTCTTTGTGAGCGTCACACGCTTCATTGTGCAGTACCGTATTACAAAACTTCTGGAAAGCGCACTGTTTTATAAACTCCCTGCGATTAGGTTCCACATTCTCACCCCCTTTCTCGTTGGAAAGTTGGTGGTGCTTCCCCCTTTTCGCGGGGCAATACTGCCTTTTGAAAAAAACGCCGAAGATTTTCGGATTTTTTTCAAAAAATTTTTTGAGCAGCAAAATACGCCTGTCCGAAAAGCCCGGACAGACGTATAGGTATTGTAAGCGGTATTCAGATGATTAGACAGTTCATATTGATAGACGTAGTTTTCCCCGGCGGTGGTCGGGCTTTTTTTGATGTGTCAATGACCGTCGGATTTTGTCGATATGGTATGTGCTTCATGGCGGCTACCTCCTTTTAGCCGCCGCTTTTAACAGTGATACCGCGTCATTTCATTAGAAGATAAAAAGAAACGGCGGCTTTGGTTTTTCAAAGCTGCTGCGGAAATCAAAGAACGACAAGCAACAGTTCTGATTTTGCTCCAATATGGTTATTGGGGGCACAAATTAAATCAAAAAAGAGCCGATAACAGCAGTATTTCAAACTGCATATTATCGGCTCTGCGTCTGTGCGTCTGGCTCTTTTAATTAAATTATTTTTGTTGTTTTTTGGCTTTATTATATGTATTAGCTAACTGTCCACAAGCTGCTTTAATCTCTCTACCATGAGAAACTCTCATGGTAACTTCAAGTCCTGTTTGCTCTAATTGATGTTTGAACGCAACCATTTCTTGTTTTTGTGGTGCTCTAATTTTTGAATTACTCGTCGGGTTGTATTGCAGCACGTTAATCATAACATTTTTGCCCTTAAACCATTTTGCAAGTTGCCTTATATCTGAGGAACGGTCATTTATACCTGGTAAAAGCAAATACGCAAATACCACTTTTCGATTATGCCTTTGTGAATAGGACAATGCTTGCTTAACAACATCTTCAATAGCGTACATGTGCATATGAGGAATGATGCAGTTTCTCGCAGCCTGTGTTGCTGCATGTAAAGATATTGTCAACTGAATTTTTAGATGTTCTTCGCGCAATTTTTTTAATTGATTAACTGGACCAACTGTTGATACGGTAATGCCGTCGGTTGGAAAGTTAAGTCCATTTCTATCTCGAAGAATATGGATTGCTGCAATCAAGTTGTCGTAATTGAATAAAGGTTCTCCCATTCCCATAAAAACGATACGATTTACTTTTTGACGTATCAATATGACCTGTTGCACAATTTCAGATGGTGTTAGATTACGAACGAAACCATTGCGTCCGGACTCACAAAAAATACAGCCAACAGAACAACCAACTTGCGTACTTACGCAAACAGTCCCACCATCTCGCCGTTTAATAAAAACCGTTTCGATATACCTGTTGTCTTTCAATTCATAAACATACTTTTCAGTATCGCTACTTTTATAGACTTTTTTTGTTGATATTGATAGATTTTTTTTGTGAAATGGCTGTTTATACAATTCCGCATATAAGGCTCTTGCTTTATCCTCTCCAATTACTTCCGACATTTCTTTGTAAGTAAATCCGTATGGGTCATTCAATATTTCCGTAAGTGTACTTTTAGGTAAGTGTTTCATTTAATATCCTTCCTTTTGTTTTTCAGAGTTTTTGATTATGATTTCTAATTTTTCAACATCAATGATATGTGTTAATTTACATTTAGGGCAGAAAAGAGGAAAATTTCTTAATACCGTATTATAAAATACTTGAACCCTCGTCTTTCCGTTACAAATTGGACATTTTATCCAATATTTTTCAAGCATAATATTTCTCCTTTTGTGCAAAAAAATACAGGTCAATTCTCAACATGAGCATTGACCTGCATTTATACATATAACACTACAACAAAATTAAGGCATAGTTTTTATACTATGTCTATACATCGTTAGTTTTGTTGTATAGCATACGCAAAATAAGCATGACAAAAAAGCCCATATTGAAAATGGGAAAAATCTTTTTTGGTTTCAATGCTTATCGAATACGCATGCTATGTAACATAAACATTTCCCCCTTTTAATAATACTATACAAAAAAAGCGGCTAATTGTCAACATATACATATGAATTATTTTGGCTAACTGATTGAATTGTGTAGACATATCCAAGAAGAAAGGGGAACAGTAAAATGTAACAGGGTGAATAACTATGGCAAAAAGACCAGTACCGAAATACGATTTCAAGGCTTTTGGGGCAGCGATAAAGGCGGCGCGGACAGGGCGCAAGGAGAGCCGCAAGAAAGTGAGCGACGAAATGTTTATCTCGCCGCGCTACCTTGCGAACATTGAGAACAAGGGGCAGCACCCAAGTTTACAGATTTTCTTTGAGCTTATGCTCCGCTACAATATATCCGTAGACCAGTTTCTTTTGGAAACGCCGCCAGAGAAGAACACGCAGCGGCGGCAGCTTGACGCGCTTCTTGACGGTATGAGCGATACAGGCATACGGATTGTGAGCGCAACGGCAAAGGAGATAGCGGAAGTCGAAACAGAGGGCAGATAAGAAGTGTCCGTCAGAATTGAATAAGGTTTAGAGAGCGTTGTAATCTTTTTTTGAGGATTGCAGCGTTTTTCTTTTGCGGAAGTTTGGCAAAACCGGGCATAGCTCCGTAGTAAGGCATAAGGGATAAAAACATTCGTAGCAAGCATAGGAAGCGGGTACCCACTTCCGTATTTTCCCCTCCCGCGCTGCGGCGCGTCGGTTGAAAATTGCTTGTTGGGAAGTGTCCCAAACCCTCGGAACGGAAAGGAAAGGAGCGAATACATGAACGGACGCAAAAGAACGGTGCAAATCAAATTCAGAGTGACGGAAGCGGAACGGGATTTAATACTGGAAAAAATGAAGCTCGTACCCACCCGGAACATGGCGGCATATCTGCGGAAGATTGCCATTGACGGGTATATCATTCAGATAGACCATGCCGATATAAAGGCAATGACCGCAGAGATACAGAAAATCGGTGTCAACGTCAACCAGATAGCACGCCGCGTAAACGCGACGGGGAACGCATACCAAGAGGACATAGAGGAAATAAAGGGGGTGCTTGCGGAGATATGGCGGTTACAAAGATTAAGCCTATTAAAAGCACTCTAAGCAAAGCCCTTGACTATATCGAAAACCCGGACAAGACGGACGGAAAAATGCTTGTGTCCTCTTTCGGCTGCTCCTATGAAACGGCAGATATTGAATTTGAATATACCTTGTCCCAAGCACTCCAAAAGGGGAACAATTTAGCCTTTCATCTGATACAGTCCTTTGAGCCGGGGGAAGTCGATTATCAGAAAGCCCATGAAATCGGAAAGCAGCTTGCCGACGCGGTAACAAAGGGGCAGCATGAATATGTACTCACGACGCACATTGACAAAGGACACGTCCACAATGTACGCCCGGATAGGGCAATGAGAAAAGCAGTATGAGGTACTGCCCCGTAAGATAACGCGGGAAACAACCAGCCTAACCGAAAGGCGAAAGCTGACACGGGAACACAGTACGGCTGGAAAGCGGTAAGTCACCTAAAGGCAATCGGGTGCGACTGAACCGCAATGTTAATCGGATATAAGGTATAAGTTGGATTTACTGAACGTGAGCTTCCAGTTTCTGTTATGTGCCGATAGAGGAAAATTGCCTGAAACCTCTGGTACGGAAAAGGCAAGTTATGGTTGTGGGCTTGTCGGTTATCAATCATTCCGTACAACCTGTAGGGGAACCTATGGTAACGAAGCGAAAGCGATACCGAGAATCCGAATTTACCAAGTCTCATTGCTAACCGGGGATGCCCTAACCAGGAGTGCCGCACGAAAGGGGGAATGAAAAAGCGGCTATGGCTTTGGAGCCTGAAAATCCTGCATGGGTACGGAGTGCTCGTAGTAGTCCGAGAGGGGTAATGACCCTTACATGGCGAAGGGGCACAGTTATTGCGCACTAAAATTAGAAGTTGATTAGGGAGGAAAACCTCACATGAAGCCAACAACGGAAATTTTAGCAAGAATCAGTCAAAACTCACTTGCAAATAAAGAAGAAGTATTTACAAAACTGTATCGCTATCTGTTGCGTCCTGACATTTACTTTGTGGCATACAAAAACCTGTATGCCAACAACGGTGCGGCAACAAAAGGAGTAAACGAGGATACGGCGGACGGTTTCAGTGAAGCCAAAATAGATAGTATTATCAAAGCATTGGCGGACGAAACCTATCAGCCCATGCCGGTGAGGCGAACCTATATCCAGAAGAAGAATAACCGCAAAAAGCTGCGTCCCTTAGGTATACCAACCTTTACTGACAAATTGGTGCAGGAAGTGTTGCGGATGATACTGGAAGCGGTATATGAACCTATCTTTCTGGATGTCTCCCACGGTTTTAGGCCAAAAAGAAGTTGTCATACGGCCTTAAAACAGTTGAGACGGGAGTTCAACGGTACGCGTTGGTTTGTTGAAGGCGACATCAAAGGTTGCTTTGACAACATCAACCACGCTGTTCTTGTAGGCTTGCTGAACAATAAAATCAAGGACGCTCGGATAACCAAGCTGATTTACAAATTCCTAAAAGCAGGATATTTAGAGAATTGGCAGTACCATAAGACGTACAGCGGTACACCGCAAGGCGGTATCATTTCTCCGCTACTCGCCAACATCTACCTGCATGAATTGGACAAGTTTGTAATGAAGTTGAAATCCGAATTTGACACGCCCGGAGTGGGACAAATCACACCTGAATACCGAGAGCTGCACAATGAAATCAAACGGCTATCCCACCGCTTGACGAAAGTAACAGGTGAGGAAAGGGAAATGGTGCTGGCAGAGTATAAGCCCAAACGTCAGAAACTGATGACCATTCCCTGCACTGCGCAGACCGACAAAAAACTGAAATATGTTCGGTATGCGGATGATTTTCTAATAGCAGTCAAGGGAAACCGTGAGGACTGTCAATGGATTAAGAGCAAACTGGCCGAGTTTATCGGAGATACACTGAAAATGGAACTCAGTGAAGATAAAACGCTCATAACCCATAGCAGTAAATGTGCAAGGTTCTTAGGCTATGATGTGCGTGTGCGCAGAAGCGGAAAAATAAAGCGGGGTGGCCCCGGTCATGTAAAAATGCGTACCCTCAATGGGGGTGTAGAACTGTTGGTGCCACTTAACGATAAAATCCGTCAATTCGTTTTCACTAAAGGTGTGGCGATACAGAAGAAAGATGGTTCCATGTTTCCAGTTCATCGGAAATATCTGGTTGGGCTCACAGACTTAGAAATCGTTTCAGTATACAATGCGGAGTTAAGAGGAATATGCAACTATTATGGTATGGCAAGCAACTTTTGCAAGCTGCACTATCTTGCCTACCTTATGGAATACAGTTGCTTAAAAACCCTTGCTTCAAAGCATAAAACCAGCCTATCCAAAACCATTGACAAGTTTAATGATGGCACAGGAAAATGGGGTATACCCTATGAAACGAAGCAGGGAAACAAAAGGCGTTACTTCGCAAATTACGCCGACTGCAAAGGCAAGGGCCCTGCTACGGATTACATCAGCAATGCTGCCGTTGTCTACGGATACGCAGTCAATACCCTTGAAAACCGGCTGAAAGCAAAGGTCTGTGAGTTATGCGGAACGACAGAGAGCGACCATTACGAGGTTCACCACATTAACAAACTCAAAAATCTCAAAGGCAAGGAACGGTGGGAAATCGCAATGATTGCCAAACACAGAAAAACGCTTGTGGTGTGCAGGGATTGCCACCGCAGTATTATCCACAAAAAGTGAGTTTTGTCTGAACGAGCAGTAACAGAGCCGTATACTCCGAGAGGGGTACGTACGGTTCCCGGAGAGGGTGGCGCAAACCTATCACAGCAATGTGACAAGGCGGTGCTTCCCTACTCCACCACATTATTTTCTGCGCCGTAAATTTCGTAGACCACCGCAAATATAATTCCAACAAAAGGAGCTATTACGGCATACGGAACATGAGCGACAAGCTGTGTCGGGAAAATGGCTTGTCCGTCGTCGTTCCCGGCAAGGGCAGCAAGGGAAAGAGCTATGCGGAGTACCAGGCAGAAAAGACGGGTACAAGTTGGAAAGGCAAGCTAAAGATTGCCGTTGACGCGCTTATCCCCCAAGTTTCCAGTTTTGAGGAATTGTTGCAGCGGTTACAGGCGGCGGGCTATGAGATAAAGCCGGGGAAATATGTGTCATGCCGCGCCCCCGGACAGGAACGCTTCACCCGTCTTAAAACCCTCGGCGCGGATTATACAGAGGAAGCCATAAGGGAACGGATAGCGGGCAGACGGGCAAAGGCGGCGAAAGCCCCCAGAGAGCAGCGCGGCGTTTCGCTGCTTATCGACATTGAGAACAGTATCAAGGCGGCGCAGAGTAAGGGCTATGAACAGTGGGCGAAAATCCACAATCTGAAACAGGCAGCAAAGACCATGAATTTCTTGACGGAACATAAGATTGAACAGTACGCGGATTTAGTCAGCCGGATTGAAGAAATGGCAGCGGAAAGCGGACAGGCGGCAGACGCATTGAAGGACGCGGAAAAGCGGCTTGCGGACATGGCGGTGCTTATCAAGAATGTTTCCACCTACCAAAAGACAAAGCCCGTCTATGACGCATACCGCAAGGCAAGGAACAGGGAGAAGTACCGCGCCGGACAGGAACAGGCGATTATCCTACATGAAGCCGCCGCAAGGTCGCTGAAAGCGGCGGGCATTGCAAAGCTCCCGAACCTTGCCGCGCTGCAATCGGAATATGAAGCCCTCCAAGCGCAGAAAGAAGCCCTTTATGCCGACTATGGGAAGCTGAAAAAGAAAGTCCGGGAATACGATATTATCAAGCAGAACATTGACAGCATTTTACAGGCAGACAGGCAGCCGGAACGGGAAAAGGGAACAGAGCGCGGATAAGGATAGCAAAATCCCCGCCGCTGTGCTATGATAGGGCTATCAAAAAGCAGAGGAGCGTTGAGCATGGAAAACCAGAAAATGCCGGAATATGAAACCATACGCGCCGCCGTTGCCGGGGAAAAATGGGCGGTGGAGAAAGTCGTGGAGTGCTACAAGGACGAAATCGACAGGCTATCGACGGTAGCGGTCAGACAGCCGGACGGAAGCACGAAACAGGAAATCAACGAAGATATGCGCCAGTCCATCACAAAGAAGCTGATAGAAGCCCTCCCGCAGTTCCCGCTTGAAGAAATGGAAAAGGGAAATGTCAGATAGGCAAAAAAAGAACAGGGCGCGGAAGCCAGTATATGACTTCCGCGCCCTGTCTTTTTATGGGTGCTGTTTTCGTGAATGTTACGCAGTAGAACGCCATTTTTGGGGGTAAAGGTATAAAGTATCGCCTATCCGATTTTCACGCCCGGAAAGCCCTGTAAATCAAGGGATTTTCCGCGCCTACTGCGTAACAGGGGCGCGTCTTTTCCTCATGCGCTCGGCGGCTTGTCTGCGGGTGATACGTTTCCGGCAGACGGGGCAGTATTTGACACTGTTAGAGGTTGACGCAAAGAACGCGCCGCACTCGGTACATTTCTTCTTATCCCCTGTCTGGTAAAGCTCCGCATAAAGCAGCCTGTCGGCGGGAAGCACCGCAACCCGGAACCACTTGCAGAGAAGCGAATAGGAAATGAGCTGCGGACATACGCACTCGTCCCCGTCGTCCAGTAAGATACAGTTCCCGTTATCATAATTGCAGCACGTCCGGCGCACAAGGGCGTTGACTTTCCGGCTCTGGGGCGGCGTCAGCCGCTTAACCCCGTTCATACTTCATCAGCGGCGTAAATGGGAAGCTCTGCAAATTCCGCTTCGGTCAAAGCGTCCACTTTGGAAAGGGTGCGCTTTGCAAGCTCCCGCATATCCGCGTCCATGTAGGGCAGCGCGGCGTTGACATTCTCAATCAAAGCCCGCTTGCCGCCCTCGTTGTAAATGCTCAAAAGGTTTGTTTCTTCAACAGTCAGTCTAATCATGCTCATACCTCCATATCGTGATTTTTTGTTTTTGCCGCCGCCTTTTTCGGGGCGGTCTTTGCCTTGTCTGCTTTAAGCTGCGCCCGGATAGAGGGGCGGGGCTTCCTTATCTCCCTGTCCCGGTTCTCCCCCTTGTCAATCAGCGCATACGTCCCATGTCTGCCCTCGATTTTGGAAAAGGAAAGGGTCTTGTAGGGCAGCATGGAGAAAAGGCGGTCAGTGTCCTTTGTGGCTGCAAGCCGCATGAACGCCGGGGAAAGCTCTGCCATGAAATGGGTCTTGTTCGGGCTGTTCGGCTCGTAATGCCGCTTCATTTCCCGCACAATGCGCCGCGCTTCCGTTTAAATCAGCCCGTCCCGCAAAGCTGCGATATGCATTTTGAAATCCCCCGGCGAAAGCTGCTCCCGGCTGCGCCGTTCTTCCTGTAAGAGCGATTGCAGCGCGTCCGGGTCGTTGGGTACGGCTTCAAAGCGTTCAAATTTCCCAAGCTGCGGGTCTGGGGTTCCGTCAAAATATCTCCCGGCTTCCTGTACCCTTTCCCCATGCTCATAAATCAGCTTCACCGTATCGGCGGGCAGCTCCTTTTCCTTGACGCGCTCATAATGTTTAGAGTAGTCCAGTTCGTACAGATTGCCCTTGATTTTCCCGCGCTCCTTTCCCGTCAGCTCGATTGCATAGGCAAGAACGCGGTCGCTTGTCTGCTCCATGTAGAAACGCCATGTGTTGTGGGGCGCGGTGTCTTTGAGGAAAACGTCGCGCTCCCGGAAACAGTGCGTCCCGGACGGGCGGCAGAACCACAAAAGTGTTTTGTCCTCCCTGTGGGGGCTTGCCGCCGCCTTTGCGATAATCTCTTTGTCAATGTCTAAGTCGCTCTGGTAAAAGCCTGTGTTCTGCTTCATAATCGCTTCAAGGGAAGCAAACAAATCCATGTTTTCAAATTTGCTCTGTTCCGGCATGGGTCAGCTCCTTTCCAAGTCCTGTGACTTCTGCTTTGCGTTTTTCTTCTGTGCCTTTTCCTTGTCGGCTCTAAGCTGCGCCCGGATAGAGGGTTTCTTTTCCGGCTTCGCTCCCTTGCCGCGCTCCTTGTCGGCTTTGACAGCGTTAGCCAGGTCAACAAGGGAAATCTGCTCGCCCGCCTTTACCTTTGCTTCCAGTTCGTCAACGGTGGGGGTGTTGTTGATGATACCGTCAATCATGTTCCCGTTCTGCTCTGTGGTCTGCTCGGCGGTTTTCAAGGGATTGTCCCGCTGCGCCTGTTCTGCGGCAACGGCAAACGCCCGCGTCCCATTCCCCATAATCAGATACTTTCCGTCGTCCGACTGGTGGTGAAAGCCATATCCGGCGGCTTCTATCTGCTCCCGGCTCATGGCGGTCACATGGAAAGTCCCCCTCGGTGTCTTGACAGTTTCGCCCGTTTCCAAGTCGTCCGGGGTAAGCTGCTTTTGCTCCTGTAAAAACTCCGGCACTTCCCGAAAACCTACACTGTCAACGAAATGCGCCGCGTCCTGTCCGTCCTGATGAAGCACTACCACGTCGGAAACGGAAAGGCTGTGTCCCTTAAAATCTTTGGGGTGGTCGATATTGAAACAGGTGTAAATATCTTCAAGGGAAGTTTCCGGCGCAAGGGGCGCGGAATAGACAAGCTCATAGTTCGCCCTGTCAACCACATTCCCCGCCGCCTGCAGGCGGTCGTAAGGCTCAAAGCGGAAATCCCTTGTTTCGTCCCCGCCCTTTATCTGGTAAATGGAAAAGGTGTCTTTGTCCTGTCCGGCGGTCTGCGCCGTTTCCTGTGCCTTTGCGTAAAGCTGCTTCACGTCGCCCTCGGTCAGCTCGCCGCTTTTGAGCTGCCCCATAAGCTCGCGGCATTTCTCCGGCGTTCCCGTATAAAGCACGTCGCCCATTTTCGCCCGCCCGTTCTCCTGTGTCACATAGGCTTGCAAGAGGTAGCTGTTTTCCCGGCTGTCGCTGTAAGGGTTCCGGCGCACTCTGTAAATCGTTTCCGGGGTAAAGGCTTCTTTCGGGGCTGCGCCCGCTTTTTCCTGTGCGCCGGATTTTCCCGGTGCGGCTGCTTCCGGCTCCGGCTTCTCCGGCGCGGCTTCCTGTCCCTCTCTGGTGGGCTGCTCCTGTCCGGCGGTCTGCTCCTTGTCCTGTGCCTTTTGCAGCTCCGCTAAGTTCTCGTCTATGGAATTGATAATCTCGGCGGCTGCGCTGCGTATCGTTTCAAGGGAGCTTTTCAGCTCGGACAGCTCCCGCCCGCTGCTCCACCCGGCGACATAGCCGAAAGAGTAGTCCGACGTGTCAAGCCCGTAATGTTGGCAGACAGTATAGGCGACGCTTTCCGCTTCGACTTCGCGGGTGCGGCGGTCAACGTGGGGCTGCTGCTCGTCCTTTGGCGCGTTGAGGTCAATGTCGTGCAGCTTCGCATGGGCGATTTCGTGAATAGCGGTCTTTAAGGTCTGTAATTCGCTCATGCCCTCGTTGATAGCAATGCGCTTGTCCTCCAAGTGGTAGTAGCCATGAGAGCCGCCCTCGATATTCTCAAAGGCGATAGGAACGGGGGAAGTCTTTTCAAGGGCTGCGAAAAAATCCTTGTAGCGGTCAACGTCGCCTGTCAGCTCGTCAACCGCAATGTCCGGCAGCTCCTTTCCCTCGGTCTGGGAAACGTCAAAGACGGATACCACCTTGTAGGCGGGTATGGTGACTTCCTTTTCCTCGGTGACGGGCTTCCCGTCCTTGCCGATAACGGGCTTCTGCGTGTGCGGGTCGATTTTCTGCATTTCCTGTTTGATTTTATAGGGTGACGGAGCAATGATTTTAATTCCCTTTTGCCCTTTCATCACGTTTCGTTCAAAGTTGTTCTTCCAAGCGGAAAAGCCCGCCACAAGGGAAGCGTCCGGCTTCTGCATGGCGATAAGGACGGTGTTTCGGAAGCTGTAATTATGGAATTTTGACATGACTTTCAGATATTCCCGGTAACGCTCGCTGTCAAAGAGTTCCGCAATACCCTGTTCCAGACGGTCGGTAATCTCTTTGAGCTTTTCGGCGGGCTTCTCGCTCGTCAGCACGATAGGGATAACCGGGCGCGGCTCCTGTGGCTGCTCTGCGGTCTGCGCCGTTCTCTGCCCCGGCGCGGCTGCGTCCATTTCTACCTTTGACGGGTCGGGTCTTTCCGGCTGCGGGGGCTGCGGCGTTACCCGGTATTCCTCCGGCACGTCGCGCCCGTCGTACCATTCTGTAAAGGTGTTGCGGTTGTTGTAGATATAGCCCTTTTCGGTAAACATACCGTCGTCGTTAATGGAAGCGTCCCGCCCGTATTCCTCATACATGAAATACTTTTTCGCTTCTTCGGGAAGTTCCGGTTCTTCCAGTTCATCAACCAGATAACGCCCGTATTCTTCTTCATTGTGGACGGACGGATAAATCCAGTAGCAGTCAAGGTTCTGTGCAAGGTTGATAATGTCCTGTAAGCTGTCGGCATGGTCGCCGTATTCAATGGCTGCAATGAATTTCTCCCGGTCGTCGTCAAACTGCATTTCCAAGAGCTTCCCTAAATAGTTCAGCTCGTCGGGGTGGGAATACTCGCTTAAATGCTCCGTCAAGCCGGGGATAGTGGATTGAAATTCTGTGAAATGCCATTCCTCATAGTGCTTGAAGTCAATCCCGATACGGTCAAAGACTTCTTTCAGATGTTCGGCAGTCGTGGGGAATGTCACCCATTCGCCCGCGGGTCTGCCCTCGGTGTACTTCCCAAGATTGGAAAGATAGCCGCTTAAAATCGGTTCTGCCATTTGTTCGCTCCTTTCTTTTTCAATCATGCGGTGCATAAGCTCAAAATCCTCAATGCTCATGCTCCCGTCAAATACATAGGGGTTAAAATCCTCCCCGTCCCGGTAGGGCTTTTCGGAAAAGGGAAGCCCCGCTTCATGGGCGGCTGCCCTCGCTTCCTCGATAACCTCCGGGGGAAGCCTGTCGTCATGCGCTCCGATAAAACCGTCAATGTCGTTCATGCTGTTTTCGTAGTGGTAACGCACTCCGGCGGTCAGCTCGTCAAGGCTCATGTCCTCGCCTAAATACCCGCAATAGTAGCCGTTTAAGATAACGGCGGCGGGGTCAATGCTTTTTATTTCCTCTAACCGGCTCCTGTCCTCCGGGTAGAGCGTATCGTCCATATCAAGATGAAAATATTCCGCGTTCCATGAACGCCCCTGTTTCCAGAACGCCACCCATGCGATACCGTCCCTAAGCTCGTCTTGATAGTCCTTTACGGTGTCCCGTAAACTTGCCATAGTGAAAAACCTCCTTTCTCTGCGGCAGCGTCATAAGCTGCATTTTTTGGCTGCATGGTCTACTACGGGTACGCCCGCATTTCTGCCAAATATTTTTGAAAATTTTTAGAGGGTGAAGCCCTCCGCAAAAGAGGGTTTGGGAAACTTCCCAACAAGCAAAATCCCCGTCCGGCGCGTCAGCGTCGCAACGGGGATTTACGGAAGTGGGTACCCGCTTCCTATGCTTGCTATTCAAGTTTTTAGTTCTTCTGCACTTCGATACGGTAGTTGACGTATTTCCCGCCAGTGTCAGCCAGAACGATAGTTCCGTCGTAGGTCTTGCCTGTTTTCGGGGAGTAGAGCTTCTTCACATTCGCCTTGCCGGATTTAAGGAGCGCGGCGGCAATCTTCGCGGAAAAAGCGGTCTTGCGTTCCTCGAAAAAGCGGTCATTCTTCCACATGACAAAGGCACATTCTTTGTTGCTGCAATAATAGTTTTTCTTCCCCTCATGGACGGGGGAACCGCAACGGGGGCATTTGCCGACAGAGGGCTTTTCCTCCCGGAACAAATCCTTTTTCCCGTCCAGTGCTGCGGCGTGTGTCTGCACAAGCTCCCGCGCCATAGCTTCAATGCCGGACAGAAATTCGCCGGGGTCTGCGGCTCCCTTTGCTATCTGCGTCAGATTGTTTTCCCATTCTGCGGTAAGCTGTGGGGAAGTGAGTATATCCGGCAGAATACAGATAAGGCTGTTCCCGTTTTTGGTAGGGATAAGCTGCTTCCCCTTGCGCTCCGCAAAGCCGCCCTTTACCAGTTTTTCAATGACGGCGGCGCGGGTGGCGGGAGTGCCAAGCCCCCGGCGTTCCGCGTCCGGGTCGGTGTCCCCGTTCCCGGCGCGTTCCATAGCCGACAAAAGGCTTGCTTCGCTGTGGGGCTTCGGCGGCGTTGTGGTATGCTCCGTTACTTTTGCGGCGGGGTTAGGAAAGCCCTGTCCCTCGGAAAGCTCCGGCAGCGTCACGTCTGCATTTTCCCCGTCCTCCGCTTCGGGCTTATCTTTCAGCGTCGCCCGGTATCTGCGTTGAAGCTCTTTCCAACCCTCCGCAAGTACGGTCTTTCCCCTTGCGGTGAAGTCTGTCCCGGCGCATGAGAAAACCGCCGTAACCGCTTCATAAATATGCGGCTCGGCGGTGGCAAAAAGCAGACGCGCCCCCGCAAGGGTAAGGATATTCTTCTCGCTTTCCGGCAGCGCGTCCGGGTCAGCCTTTGCAAGCTCCATAGTGGGAATGATTGCGTGGTGGTCTGATACTTTTTTACTGTCTAATACCTTTACAACCTCCGGCGTGAAGTCCGCGCCCGCCATAAAGGGGAGTTTTTCGCAAAGCAGCGCGATAATGCCCGCTGCGGTGCCGCCCATGTCGTCAGTAAGAAAGCTGCTGTCCGTCCTCGGATAAGTAAGGAGCCGCTTTTCATAAAGGGATTGTGCAAGGTCAAGGGTCTGCTTCGCGGTGTAGCCGAAAATGCGGTTCGCTTCCCGCTGCAAAGAGGTAAGGTCAAAGAGCTTCGGCGGGGCTGCGGTTTTCTTCTCTCTGGTGAGGGAAACGCATACCGCCGTTTCCGCTTCGCAAGCCCCTTTCAGCGCGTCGGCTTCTGCCTTGTCGGAAATCCTCCCGCTTGCCGCTTCCGCGCCGGATAAATCAAGGCGCACATGATAATATTTTTCTTTCTGGAAATGGGAGATAGCCGCGTCCCGGTCGGTGAGCATTTTTAAGGTCGGGGTCTGGACGCGCCCCACGTTCAAGGTCTTTCCATACAGGCAGGAGAAAAGCCGGGTGGCGTTAATGCCGATAAGCCAGTCAGCCTTTGCGCGGCAGAGGGCAGACGCAAAGAGCGCGTCGTATTCCTGCCCGTCTTTGAGGGAAGCAAAGCCCGCCTTGATTGCCCCGTCCTCCATTGAGGAAATCCACAAGCGGCGCATGGGCTTCTTGCAGCCCGCCGCTTCGTAGACAAAGCGGAAAATCAATTCTCCCTCGCGCCCCGCGTCACACGCATTTACCACTTCGGAAACGTCGGCGCGGTGCATAAGCTCTTTTAGGGTTTTGAATTGCTTCCCCTTGTCCGGGTCAACGGCGTACTGCCATTCCTCCGGCAGAATGGGTAAGCTCTCAAAACTCCATTTTTTATATTGCTCCCCGTAGGCGGCAGCTTCCGCAAGCTGTACCAAATGCCCGACGCACCATGAAATGAGGTAGCCGCCGCCCTCGATATATCCGTCTTTCTTTTCCTTAACGCCAAGCGCGGCGGCGATAGTCTGCGCCACGCTCGGCTTTTCTGCAATAATCAGTTTCATTTTCTGTTCTCCTTTCGGTTGTTTTAGGTTTGAAATTGGTTTATACTTTAAGCATTACTATAAGAAACAGGTGACAATATGAAATCAATACATACTTTCGATGTTTTTGCTCCTACTGATGAACAGGAAGAAGCAATGAATAAAAAACGTGGCGGGCATTACAGGCGCGGTAAAAACAAAGAAATGGATTACTTTATTGAGTGTGCTACTTCGCTATTTCCCAACAACCATTATTCAAGGTTCACACCTATATATGATACGACAAAAGAGTTTTATCAACTGATTACTTCTTCCGATACAACAGAAAGAGCTATACTAAATTGGATAGCTTCTAATCGTGCATGGAATTATTTGTTTGGCTTATTACGGCATTATTACAGAACAGGACACCATGACGATAATTATATCTTTCCAGAGTTCAAAATCGGGTCGGCTTATGTGGCTGATTATCTGCTCATAGGTAATAGTTCAGACGGTTATCAATTTGTCTTTGTGGAATTAGAAGCTCCCAACGGGCGGATAACAAAAGAAAAAGGTACTCGTTTCGGGGAAGTAATCAATAAAGGGATTGAACAGGTTAGGGATTGGCAAATGTATATTGCTGCAAATTGGAATGTAATTGTAGCAGAATTGGAAAAGCACTCATTCTCCAATACAAAGTTACCCAGACAATTATACAAATATTGCCCTTATCAAATCTACTATGCTGTGATAGCCGGACTCCGTAAAGATTTTGAGAATATTCGTGATAGAAAGCTCCAACTGCAAAATGAAAATAACATAACACTTTTGCATTACGAAAATCTCATAGATGTTGCAAACGAAAATTAAAAGTCCATTTTCAGCGTTCCGGCTCACTTGCCTTTTTCTCCTGTACCTGTTTCAGACAGTAGCCCACACAAGGGAGCTGCCCTTTGTACGGACAGGAAGCGCAAGCCGGGGAATGGGGAACGGGCGGCGCATTGTCACGCCGCCCGCCCGGTCTTTGTATCATCATCTTTTCAAAGGGATTGTCGGTAAACAGGGTCATGCTTCCTCGTCCTCCTGTTCTTCATCAGAAAGCCCGTCCCCCTCGTCCGGCTCGTCCTCGTCGTAGTCGTCAAAATCGAAATCTTCAAGGTCGGTGCCGCCCTTGACGTTTTGCTTCGGCTTCATAAACTTAAAATAATAGAACGCGCCCCCGCCGCCAAGAAGTGCCACGACAAGGAAAAGCACAAGCCCGCCCGCATTGCCTTTCTCTTTGGGCAGCTCCGGCGGTTCCTCGGTTTCCGGCTCTGCTTCCTTGCCGCTGCAAGCGGTCATGTTGTCCTTGCAGACGGGGCAGCTCACATTTACCTTTCCGGCTTCGCATTTTTCGGTGCAACTGCAAACGGCGGGCGGGGCTGCTTCGGTGCTTCCGTCCTCCATAAGTGCTAAGAGGTCGGCTTCGTCCACTTGATTAAGGAAATGTACGGTGTTCTCGCCCTCGTCGTCCCGGTCAATGAGGATATAAAAGTAATTGCCGTTTTTGGTCGTTACGGTGATAAGCTGCTTGTTGCCGCCGAAATCGTCTACAAGGGTCGCGTTCCCGTCCGGGGTAAGGGGTTCTTCCTTTTGGGGTTCCTCGTAGACAACGCCGCTGTCGTTGGTGTCGTCCTCTCCCTCCGGGGTCTGTGCAAAAGCGGTGACGGAAAAGCCGCCCGAAAGCATAAGGGCGGCGCAAAGTGCGGTCAGTGTTCTAAGGATTTTCTTATTCATTCTCGGTGTCCTCCATTTCTTCGGTGTCGTGGTCTGCGGGTTCTGCGGGGTAGCCCGGCGCGGCTTCCATGCCCGGAATACCGCCCCCGGAAAGCATAGCGGAAAGCTCATGCGGGGAAAGGCGCATGGAGCGCACAAGCTGTACGATTTGCAGGTTTTCCGCTTCGGTTTTCTGCGCTTCAAGCCCCCTTAATTTATTCTGGTACTCGGTGATTTTCTCGCGGGTCTTTGCAATCTCCTTGTCGATACGTTCAATTTTGTTCATAGCCATCAATAAATTTCTCCTTTCAGATTTTCATTTTTTTGTTGTCAGTTCCAATTCATTAAGCCGTAGCCCTTGATACAGGAGTAATTGACGGGGTAGCTCTTTATCTTGCAGGCGTCGCCGGAATTGCCCTCGACGGTATAGACGCGCTCCCCGTCCGTCCCGATAACAAGCCCTACATGGTCTGCGCTCCCGTCCCCGTCCCAGTCGAAAAAGATAGCGTCGCCGGGGGCGATATTCTCATAGCCCCTCGCGCCCCATTGCCCGCGTGACTGGAACCAGGGTACGCCCTGCGACTGGCACCCGGCAAAGCGCGGCTCGCTTTTCCCGGCTTGATTGTAGCACCATGAAACAAAACAGGCGCACCATTCCACGCGGCTGTTAAATCCGTACCAGCTCCAAAAGGGTCGCCCGCCTACGTTGCCGACTTGCCGCTTCGCAAGGTCTACAACGGCGGTGTTGCCGGGGCGTGTGCCGTTTACAAGCTGTACGCCGCTTAAATCCTCGGACGCGCCCATATCGGGGGAGCCGCCGCCGAAAATCAGCGGCTTGTTTCCGCTTGTTTCCAGATAGACGCGGTACATTTCAAGCTGCTGTGGCGTTAGAAGTTCCTCCGCAATCTCGGAAATGGGCTTGTTCGTCAGCTTCACGTTGAGGATATGGTACTCGTAGGGTACTTCCTCGCTGGTCGTTTCCCCTGTTTCCGGGTCTGTGCTTGTTTCTGTGCGGTAGCGGATTTCCGTTTCTTCCGTCAGCGTCAAAGTGTACTGCATGGCAAAGACGCGGTTTAGTTCTGCCTGTGCGCTCTGCGGGGTGTAGGTCTGTAAAAGGGCGGTGAGGTAGGACGCTAACTCATGGGGGTTATGCCCGATACTGTCAAGGTCATAGCGGTATTCGTCATAGCCGGGGTGGGTGCTTTCGATATTGTCAATCTGCTGCTGAAGCTCGTTTTCCTTTGCGGCGTAATTATTTTCCGTCGCCACAAGGTCGCTGTCCTCCGACGTGTAGGAAGTCCCAAGTATGCCGTTCATCAAGCCGGAGAACATGGAGCCGCAAGAGGAAAGCCCCGCCGATACCATGATGAATAAGAGCAGCGCGGCAACGGCGATACATACGCCCGCCGGGTGCCGCCCTACAAAAGCGATTGCCTTTTTTGTTTCCTCGGCGGTCTTTTTTGCCGCCTTGCGGGTGTTCTCTGCGGCTTTCTGCGCCGTTTTTGCGCCGCCTTTCCTTGCCGACTTTGCATACTGCCGCTTGATTTGCTGCTTCTGCATGAAGCGGGAAAGGGGATTGCCCGCAATCTGCGGATTGTCATGTAGGGATTTATGGTACTGGAAATCCACATTCGCCTTGAACGCCGCTTTCTCTGCCTTTGCCGCCGCCCGGTAGGGTTTGAGCTTGTGGCTGCGGTAGCCCTCCTTGACTTTCCGCGTCCCGTACTTTGCGCCGCGCTCTGCCAGTTCTTCGGATTTGTGCGCCCCCTCAACGCCGGAATTGTCCTTTTCAACGGAATGTATCTTGTTGTGGACGAAAATACCCGCTTCCTGTGCGGGGCGGGATAGCGGGTTATTGTGGGGCTTATTCCTTCCTATGGGCTTTTCCTGTTCCTCAAAATGTAGGCGGGTCTTGCCTTTCCCGGTGGCTTCATCAAAGGTGCGCTCCCGTACAAGTTTCTTTTCTTTGGGGATAGCCGCCTTTGCCGCGTCCAGACGGTCGGCTGCTTTGTCCGATTTTCGGATATACCTTTCAAGCTCCGGCGTTGCCCGTTCCTCGTCGGTAAACTGCAAGCGGGAAGATTTTTCTTTTGCTTTGGCTTCTGCCTGTGCTTTCCTCGCCGCCTTTTTGCTCGCCTTTCTGGTACGCGCCCCGTCGATACGCTCCAAGACGCGCTCGGCTGCGGCGGTGTCCTGTTCCCGTTCTGCCCCCGGCGCATGGGGAAGCGGCGGCGTGTCGGTTAAGGGCGGGGAAGTTGCGCCGCCCGGTAGGGGCTGCGCTGCCTGTTCCGGCTGCGGTGGGGCTTCGGTCTTTGCAAAGTCCGCGTCCCTTATCCGCTTGCTGATACGTTTCTTTTTCCCGGTAGCGGCGTTTACCTCGACAGCCCCCTCGCGGGTCATTTTCTGCGTGACTTTTTCACGCGCCTTATATTGTTTTATGTGTCTGTCCCTCCAATCCGCGCCCTTGCAAGGGCGCAATACTCGGCGTTTATCTCAATGCCTATATAATGCCTGTCAAGCTGCTTTGCGGCTGCCCCCGTCGTGCCGCTGCCGAAAAAGGGGTCAAGCACAACGCCGCCTTTCGGACAGCCCGCCTTGATACAGGTTTCGGCAAGTTTTGGCGGGAACGCGGCGAAATGCCCGCCCTTGTAGGGAACGGTATTGATAAGCCACACGTCCCGCCTGTTCCGCATGGTCGGCATGAGGGCTTCGTCGTAGTAGCTGCCGCTTCGCGCCCGGTTAAGCCCCTGTACGTTCCCCTGTCCGGGTACTTCGTCCGCATATTTCTGTCCCGCGCTGCGCCCGGTGCGGTACCGCGCCGCCGTTGTGGGGGCTAACGGCTCGGCTATGGCGGCTGCGTCATAAAAATACTTCTTTGACTTCGTAAGCAGAAAGATATGTTCATAGCAGCGGGTAGGGCGGTCTTTCACGCTCTCCGGCATGGGGTTTTCTTTCTGCCAGATAATGTCGCTCCGTAAATACCACCCGTCAGCGCGTAGGGCAAAGGCTAAAAGCCAAGGGATACCGATTAAGTCCTTTTGTTTGCAGCCGGAAACGCGGTTGTTTCTTGCAATCTGCTGTCCGTTTCTGCCTTTCGGGTTCTTCGGGTCTGCATGGTAGCCCTTGTTCCCTGTGCCGCAGTAGGTGTCCGCGATATTCAGCCAGAGCGTACCGTCAGAACGCAGTACCCGGCGCAGCTCGCGGAAAACCTCGGTCAGCCTGTCAATGTACTGCTCCGGCGTGTCCTCCCGCCCAATCTGCATATCAAGCCCGTAATCCCTAAGTGCATAGTAGGGCGGGCTTGTGACGCAACAGTGTACGCTTTCCTCTGGAAGCTCCCGCAAGGCATAGAGCGCGTCCCGGTTGATGATGGTGTCAGTTTTCAGCCCGTTCATGCTTCGCCCACTTCCTCCGGCTTCGTCGTCATTACCCGGTAAAGCTCGGTGTCTTTCGGGAAGCGGTCTACAAAGGGCAGCACCACGTTTCCGTAGAAGATAAGCCCCTCGCCCGCTTCGGTGTGGGTGACATACTTCATCTGCTGCGGGGAGATGTTGAGCTGCTTTGCAAGGATAGCCCGGTCGCCCGCCGCCTGATTGAGCATGAGGACAAAATCAGAGTTTTCAAAGATATTCTCCACTTCGCGGGAAGCAAGCAAATCCTTGACGTTCTGCGTAATGGCTGTGGGTATGCCGCCCCATTTTCTGAAACGCTTCCAGATTTCAACGGAATAGGCGGCGGTCTGTTCCTCTTTCAAGAGAAGATGAAATTCGTCCATAAAATACCGGGTGGATTTCCTTTCTGCCCGGTTGACGGTGACGCGGTTCCATACCTGGTCCTGCACAATGAGCATACCTAATTTTTTGAGCTGCTTCCCAAGCTGCTTGATGTCAAAGCAGACAAGGCGGTTTGAAAGCTCTACATTCGTCCTGTGGTTAAAGACGTTAAGGCTCCCGGAAACATAAAGCTCCAACGCCGCCGCGATACGCGCCGCTTCCGGCTCCGGCTGCTTCAAAAGCTCGTCGTAGAGGTCGCCCAAAATCGGCATTTTCTCCGGGTCGGGGTCTGCAAGGAAAGGGCGGTACACGTTCCTAACGGCGCGGTCAATGACGGTCTTATCGACGGGCTGCAAGCCCTCCTTGCCGCCTATGACAAGCTCGCAGAGGGAGAGGATAAAGTCGGATTTCAGCGCAAGGGGGCTGTCGTCCTCGCTGTAATTGAGGTTAATATCCATAGGGTTCACATACTGGAGCTTCCCGTCAATGCCCTTGCCCGTAGGCGACAAGCGTATCACTTGCCCGTCAAGCCGCTGCACAAGGGAAAAATACTCGGCTTCCGGGTCGCAGATGATAATATCGTCGTCTGTAATGAGGAAAGCGTTTGTCATTTCCCGTTTGGCGGCAAAGGATTTCCCGCTTCCCGGCGTTCCTAAGATTAAGCCGTTGGGGTTTTTAAGCTGCTTGCGGTCGCAGAGTATCATGTTGTTAGAAAGGGCGTTCAAGCCATAGTATAAAGCCGCGCCCGTCTGGAAAAGCTCCTGTGTGATAAAGGGGATAAAGATAGCGGTGCTTGACGTGGTAAGCCCCCGCTGTATGGCGATAAGGTTCTCCCCAAGCGGTACAGAGGACATAAGCCCCGCTTCCTGTTGGTAGTCAAGGCGGGTCAAGGCGCAGTTGTTCTTCTGTGCAATGCCCGCCGCCGCGAACACGTCATTTTCCAGTTTCCTTTTTGTGTCTGCCATGTTCACCACAAGGAACGTGAGCAGAAACATACGCTCGTTGCGGCTCTGCAAGTCCTGTAAGAGATTTTTCGCTTCGCTGCCGAACGTGGCAAGGTCGGACGGGATTATATCCATGTCATAGCCGCTGCGTACCGCCTTTTTCTGTTCCTCGATTTTCATTTTGTCAAGGTCGGTGATTTTCCGCTTGATTGTCTTTATGGCTTCGGTCTGGTCGATACTGTGGATATGCAGATTGACGATAACGCCCGTTTCCAAGTCCAGAATGTCGGATAAGATACGGTCGTTTAATTCCGGCGCAAGGATTTCAAGGAATGAAACCGCGCCGATTTTGCGCCCCATGCGGAAATACCGCCCCTCGCCAAAACGGAAAGAGGACGGGGCGATAAAGTCCTTTGTGGAAAGCCCGGACGGGGCAAGCCATGAAAAATCAAAGGCAAACTGCCCGCCCTCCGGGTGGAAAATGCCATGCAGCATTTTAAGGCGTTCATAGCCTGTCATGGGGCGGGCAGACACGCCCAAGAGCTTAAAGTTGTTGAGTACGTCCGTTTCGATACGGGCAAGGCGGGATTTCGCCGCGCCCAGACTGTCGGCTTCAATGGCAAAGGTGATGTATTTTGCCTTGACAAGCCCGTTGTTGCCCTTTGCAAGCTGGTTTTTCAGCATATCCCGGTATTCTGTGCGGATAGAATTGAAAGCGTCCTCCTGTGCCGGGATATTGACCGCTTTCTCCGCTTCGCCCCGCTGCGTCCCCTGATTGATGAAAGAGAGCTGCACCGAAACGGAAGCGTCAAAGTAGTTGAGGAAGTCGCACCAGTTCTCAAAAATGGCGGTCTTGTCGTCTGCCTGTGCAAGCTGATAGTTAATATCTTCAAAGGCGACGGTCTTTGAGTATTTCCGTCCCGTAACCTTGCAGATACCGTCCGGGTACATCTGGATATAGGGGATTGTCTGCTGCGCGGTGTGCGCTTTCCCGTCGCCCTTTGCCTGTCTGATGATTTCCGCAATCTGCTTTTTCTCGGCGCGGGTGAGCTTGCGGGGCGGGTTAGGCTTTGTGCTTCCCGCCGCGCTGTTTCTTCGTGTTTCCTTTTGCAATCGCTGATACCTCCTTTTCAAGTTTTCTCTGCCGTTCTAAGACGGAATAAAAGTTGTCTGTCCTGTATGGTCGTTCTTTGGGGGCTATGAATTTCGTCTGAATGATGTTCTTCACCACCACTTCAAGGGGCTGTCCATGCTTCTCATACATGGCAAAGAGGAAACAGGGCAGCATGACGGCAATCATAGCCATAGACGCAAGGCTTGTGCCTGTGCTGTCTTTGAGCAGAAAGAAAAGCGGCAAGCCGAACAGGAGAGCCGCCGCAAAACATACAATCTGCCGTTTGGTAAGGTTGAACGCTACTTTTGTCTTGACTTTGGATAAGTCTTTGGGTACGGGTACATACGCCAAGTGAAAACCTCCTTTCTCTGGGTTTGGTGTTGCTGTAACTTCCCATAAGGGTAATCAAGGCAAAGGTCAATCTATGCCCTTTGCCCGCCCGTATTATATGGGGTTATCCGCGTCAAGGTCGGGTAGTATTTTCGCCGCTTCGCTCTGAAAATCTCCACCCTGCCCTTGACACGCCGCTAATGCGCGGAGAATATCGACTTCGCCAGTGCGCCGGATTTGAACAGGGAGAAACAGAGGATAACGGTATAGGCTGCAAGGGAGAATATCGCACTGTGCAGATTGTCCGCTATTATCATGTTGTTTACCAGAACCGCGTAAATGCCGACGCATATCATAATGAGGAAGCCTTGAAAACCGATAGCGAACAGGGATTTGAGGTAGTTGTTTCCTATCTGCCCCCATTCCCGGTTCGTCATTGTTGCAAACGGGATAGGCGATACCGAACAGTAAAGGTAAATCTCTATCATGCGCCCGTAGAGGATAACGGTTATCAGTACGGACATGATTTTCATGCACAAGCTCACAAGGCTTGTTTCCATGACAAGTAAGAGCAGTTCGGGGATTTCCATAGCGTCAAGCCCGTCCTGCATGGAAGCAAGGGCGGCGGCAACATCAATCTCTGTGCTGCCGCCGATTACCCCCGCCGCGCCGGAAACAACGTGCTGCGCCATATCGAACACCGCCATAGTGATGTCAAAGGTGTGCGTCACAAGGTAGACTGCCACAAACGCCTTGAACACCCACTTGAAGAACATGGAAGTGTCAACGTCGTGCATATTGTTCTTTTCCGTTACCATGCTGATAAGCTCATAGCATAGGACGTAGGTAATGACAAGCCCCGCAATGGGTACGATTACATTCTCACTAAGGGTCTGTATCATGGAGAATATATTTGCGTTCCACCCTTGCGGGGTCTGCCCTACCTCTGCGGCGATAGTGCCGACTTTCTCGTTTACGTCCCCGAACATAGTTGACAGATTACCGTTTATGGCTCCTATGAGGATTTCCTTTATCCATTCGTTAATCGCGTCAAGTATGCTCTGCATAAGCCTTTACCCGCGCTTCTTAACCGAACAAGCTGGAAAGCAGCGGTACAAGGGTCATGCCGATAAGGGCAACGCCGCCGCCCGCCATAAGCTGCTTCATGCCCTGGCTCTTCGCGCCCGGATTGTCATTGCCGTAGCCCTCCATCAGATTGATTACGCCCCAGATACCAAGCCCGGCTCCAAGTGCTACAACAAGGGTCTGCAAAACGTCTACTGCGCTATTGAAAAATGCCATAAATATATCCTTTCTGCCGCGTCTGCGGCTGTCCGGCAAGCGGACAAAAGGCGGTCAGCGTATGGTCGCCGCCGCACAAAAAAACCGCCCTCTGGTAAAGGCGGCTGTCCCCGCGCTGCGTAAGTTCTGCGGCGCGGCGGTATTCAGTTGTAAGGGGTGCGGCTCCTGCCGCTGTGTACTGCGCCGGAAAGTGGGGGCGCGTATCATGTAGCCGGTATGGATAGATGTGATTGCTTCAATCGCTCCTTTCTGTGTCCCGCTGTGCTGCCGGACGTTTTTTTCAGACTTGCGGGAAGTGAATAGCTTGCGTAGCAAGGTGTTCGCTTCCCGCAAGTTCACAAAGGGGTAGCTGCCGCAAGGCAGCGTAGGGGAAGTGTAGCTTCCCCTGTCCCCCGGCGGTCTGCCATGCTGTCACTGTTGCGGGATAAGCCCCCGGCGCGTGACATACTCCGTTGCAAAACGGCGGTGTTCCGCTTCCTTTTCCCGCCAATACTCCCATAATGCAGCGTCGGCGGCTTCCGCAACATTCATTAAAAACCGTTCAAGCTGCTTTTGTTTTTCCTCTGCGCTACGTTTCCTCATGGTCTGCGTCCTCCTGTAAGTCTGCCGCGTCAATCTCGTAATAGTCAAAAACCTCGTCGGGCTTGACAATGGCGGGGCGGCGTTTAAGGTGCTTTTCCATGTCAAAGGCGTTCTTCGGGTCTGCGTCGGACAGGTACTTGTATTTCGGGTGCTTCGTTATGTCGAATTTGTCCGAAAAGAACGGGCGCACCCCTCGTAGCTGCAAGATACATTTCCCTCCGTCCATGACTGCAATTTCATCTTCCGTCATAAGCTGCTTTCCCAATTTCTGATAGTTCAGCCCATGCGAAAGCTCCCGCCCCCTTGTTTCGGAAGTGTTAAAGCTGTCTATCGTTTCTTTTCCTAAAATTTCCGATATTTCTTTAAGGGTGGTTTTCTCCTTGCCGCCCAAGAAAAGCGTGGTGTCGCAGTTGCCGACTATGGTATCGGCGTTGTCCTTGTAGATTGCCTTTAGCTGTGACTGGCTCTGCAAGATGATTGACGCGGATATTTCCCGGCTCCGTATCGTTGCAATGAGCTTTTCAAACTTTGGTATCTGCCCGATATTCGCAAATTCATCAAGTAAGCACCTAACATGGACGGGAAGCCGCCCGCCGTATTCATCATCTGCCTTGTCACAAAGCAAGTTGAATAGCTGTGTGTAAAGGATTGAAACGACAAAGTTAAAAGTGTCGTCGGTGTCGCTGATGATGACGAAAAGGGCGGTCTTTCTGTCGCCTATGGTGTCGAGCTCCATTTCGTCGGTTTCCATAAGCTCCCGCAGCTCCTTAATGTCGAATGGGGCTAACCTCGCGCCGCATGAGATAAGTATGCTTTTTGCGGTCTTGCCCGCCGCAAGTTTATATTTGCGGTACTGCTTGACAGCGAAATGCTCCGGGTCTTTTTCTTCCAGACGTTCAAACATGAGGTCAACCGGGTTCTGGAAATCCTCGTCGTCCTCGCGGGCTTCCGACGCATTTATCATCTCAAGCAGCGTCGTGAAGTTCTTCTCGTCCTCCGGGGCTTCATACCAGATGTAGCCGATTAGCGCGGTGTAGTAGAGCTTTTCCGCTTTCACCCAGAAATCCTCGCCGGATTTTTCCCCGTCGCCTTTGGTGTTGGCGATAATGGTATTGACTAACTTCAAAATGTCCTTTTCGCTCCGCAGATAGGCAAAGGGATTGTATTTCATGGATTTTTTGAAGTTAATCGTATTTAGCACTTTGATACGGTATTTGTACCGCTGTAACATTTTCCCGGTTTCCAAAATCAGTGTTCCTTTCGGGTCAGTGACGATATACGACGTTGGAAAATCCTTTGACGTACATTGCATGAGCGACGGTTTCACAAAGAACCGGGTCTTGCCGCTGCCGGAACCGCCGATTACAAGGATATTTTTGTTTCTTGCGTATTTCGGCTGCTTCGGGCGGCTGTTCATGGTGAGCCGTTCCGTCTGCGTAAGCGGGATATTGTTCTCAAATACCGGGTCGGTGTACGGCTTTATGTCGTCAGTCCCGCCCCAACGCGCCGAACCGTATTCTGTCCCGCGGCGGTATTTCTTCGCGTTCTTGCCTTTGGTGTAGATAATCAGCCGGACAATGACCGCCCCCGCAATGCCGATAAGTAAATCTATCGGGTGGAAGCTCGGCGCGATACTGGAAAAGGCGGCGGTAAAACCGTCCCCAAGATGTAGCAGCTTTGCGCTCGCGTCCGCGCCGGGGGAGAGCCGGACAGCCGCGCCCACTTTATCAAAGAGCCAGACAAAGAGCAGATACGGGAGATTTAAGATAAGCAGCTTCTTGATTTCCGGCTTCATAGCGATACCTCCCTGTCTTTGTTCTTGACCTTTGCCCGTTCCGCGTTCTTGCCCTGTGCAGCTTCTTTGAGGGTAGAGAGCAGCTTTCGGATTGAGGGCTTTTTCTCCTGTGTCAGCTTTTTTGCGGAAAATTCCTTAAAGGCTGCGGTCAGCACGTCCGCGTCCCGCCCCTTGAAGAAAACCAGATAGCGGGGCGGGCTTTCCGTCGCGTCCTTTTTCAGCGCAAAGTCGATACCGTACTTTTTCGCCGTACTCTCAAAGGCTTTGATATTGCCCTCGGTAATCTCAATGTTGGAAACGCCCGCGTTCTGCTTCATAAGCTGCTTTAAGCTCTGCTTGCCCTGTGGCGGTTTGGAAAGCTGCTTTTTTCCCTTTGACAGTATGGCTTTCATTGCCTTTTGGAGCGTCTGCGCGGTCAGCTTCCCGGTCTTGATGTAAAGGGCTATGGTCTTTTCGTTTACTTCGTCCTGCAATTTGTCGCGTCCTCCTTTCGCGTTTCTTTATGGGGCGGCGGTCAGATACGCACCCGCAGCCCGTTCAAGTCCTCGGCTCTGATACCCACAAGATACCAGTTGTCGCCGTACTCAATCCGGGTCGGCTTCCACTTGCCCCGCACGAATACGTCAAAGCACTCGCCGCAATGCAAGCCCCCGTAGTAGCTGTTTAAGTCAAAGCGGATGTCGTAACGGTCGGTGCGCTCGTCAAATACCAATGCTCCTGTCATTTTCTGTGCCATAATAAAATCCTCCTTTTGTTGTTTTACAGGCTTTCGCCCGGTTTGAATGAATAATAGTCCGGGTCGCCGTACTGCGGCTTCTTCGGTGACAGTGCGCCGCTTGCCATGTCATGGGCGACAAGGGAAGTGTAATAATTGCCGATAGTGGACGGGGCGTTGAAAAGGGCTGCTTTCAGATATTGCTTGATGTTGCGGATTTTCGTTGTGTTCTCCCGCATACAGTCAAGCACAAAGCGGATATGCTCGCCGTCCAGTTTCATAAACTTAGATTTCACAAGCTCTGCCGGGTAGTCGTCCCCCGCAATCCGTACCCGCTTTCTGGCGGTGCATACCGTTTCAAGCATGAGGTCTACAATCTCGTCAAGCCTGTCACTGTCAAACTTCATGTCCTGTTTGAGAATGTGGTAGTCGATATTGTCCTTGATGATTTCCCGGTATATATCAACTGCGCTCTGTGCTGTCGCTTCCGTTCCTTTCCGTTCCGGCGGCGTAGCCGCTTCTCTGCAAGGAGAGGGGTTAGGGGAAAGGATAGGAATGGAATGGGTACTTTGTTCATCAGTAATTATTTTTTCTTTTTTTGGTAAGTCAGTTCTTTGTATATCTTTATTTAATTGCGTTGGATTTTCCAACGTAGGTTTTTCCAATGTTGGTTTTTCCTGCGTTGGATTATCCAATGTTGGATTTTCCAATGTAGGTAAATCCGGCGTAGGCGGCTGCGGCTGCTCGAATATCACATAGTCTGCGCCACGCAAGCGTCCTTTCTCGTCGCGCTCCCTTGAACGGACGATATACCCGGCGCGTTCAAGCTCCTTAATGGCTTCGCGGATAGCGTCTATCTTCTCCCGGTTGATAAGGGATAAGCCTTTCAAGGTGTAGTCCCAATCTTCGGGGAGTGACAGCATTTGCGACAACAGCCCCTTTGCCTTTAGGGAAAGCTCCTTGTTGCGTAGGTGGTGGTTGCTCATTACGGTGTAGCCCTTGTTCCGTTCCACTCTGAAAACTGCCATAGTTCATAGCTCCTTTGCTTTGGATTTGTTACGCAGTAGAAGCGCAGTTTCGGGGGATAAGGTATAAATCCCTTGCCGCGCCAGATACACACCCGCAAAACCGCTTGTAGCAAGGCTTTTTCTGCCCCTACTGCGTAACAAGGGCATGAAAAAAGCGGCGTTCCTGTTCTCCCGTATAGAGAGTAAGAAACGCCGCTTCTGCGTCGTATTCAGTTTTTAGTACAATACCCTGCTTGTCCGTCGCTCGAAAAACCTTGATTTTCCAGTGTTTTCAAAAGTATCGTTATCTAACGTCAGCTTTTGACCGCCCCGGTTTCCAAGCCATGCTTGCGGACATAGAGGCCGGGAAAGTCGGCACCGTCATCGTAAAGGACATGAGCCGGTTAGGGCGAAACTACTTGCAAGTGGGATTTTATACGGAAATGCTGTTCCCTCAAAAGGGTGTGCGGTTTATCGCTGTCAATGACAACGTGGACAGTGAAAACGGCGGCATGGACAACGACTTTACCCCGCTGCGAAATCTGTTCAATGAATGGCTGGTGAGAGATACGAGCAAGAAAATCAAGGCTGTCAAGAGAGCCAAAGGCATGAGCGGCAAGCCCATTACCAGTAAGCCGGTATATGGCTACCTCATGGACGAGGACGAGAATTACATCATGGACGAGGAAACCGCCCCCATAGTGCAGAAGATTTACCAGCTTTGCCTTGCGGGGAACGGCCCGACCAAGATTGCCCGTATGCTTACGGAGCAGCAAATCCCCACGCCGGGGACGCTGGAATACCGCAGGACGGGCAGCACCCGCCGCTACCACCCCGGCTATGAATGTAAGTGGGCGACCAATACCGTCGTGCATATCCTTGAAAACCGGGAGTACACCGGCTGTCTGGTAAACTTCAAGACGGAAAAGCCCTCTTACAAGACCAAGCACAGCGTAGAGAACCCCATTGAAAAGCAGGCGATTTTCCCCGGCCACCATGAGCCGATTATCGACGCGGAAACATGGGAGCGTGTGCAGGAGTTACGCAAGCAGCGCAAACGCCCCAACCGCTATGATGAAGTGGGCTTGTTTTCCGGTATGCTGTTCTGCGCCGACTGCGGCAGCGTCCTCTATCAGCAGAGATACCAGACGGACAAGCGGAAACAGGACTGCTATATTTGCGGCAGCTACAAAAAGCGCACCCGCGACTGTACGGCGCACTTTATCCGCACCGACCTTTTGACCGCCGGTGTCCTCTCCAATCTCCGGCAAGTGACGGAATACGCCGCCAAGCATGAGAGCCGCTTTGTCAAGCTGCTTATCCAGCAGAACGAAATCGGCGGCAAGAGAAAGACCGCCGCAGCCACCAAGCAGCTTGAACAGGTACAGGAGCGCATTTCCGAAATCAGCCGCATTATCAAGCGTCTGTATGAGGACAACGTAAGCGGGAAAATCAGCGACGAGCGTTTCATGGAACTGTCCGCAGACTACGAGCAGGAACAGCGGGAACTGAAAGACCGCGCCGCCGGTTTGCAGGAAGAACTGGACAAGTCGCAGGCCGCTACCGTCAACGCGGAGAAATTCATGGGGATTGTGAAAAAGCACCTTGCCTTTGAGGAACTTACCCCCACCCTCTTGCGGGAAATGATTGAGAAAATCGTTGTCCATGAATCGGAATCCCTTGACGGGAAACGTCGGGGAAAACTCCGCAGACAGGAAATCGAAATCTATTATTCTTTTGTCGGCAAGATTGACTTGCCGGAATAAACGCCCGACCTATCCGACGTAATCGCGAAACGCCGGATAGGAACGGCAAAATTTTTTACACTTCTATTACTTCTTTATCGCACATCAGCAAATAGAACGGGAATCCAGCATCTGCAGCAGCATATTGCTGCCGTCTACGGTCAGCGAATAGGAGATGCCAGGATAAATACGGTGATAATCCGTAAGGATATGAGAAAGATTCAGATAGCTGGCAACCCATAAAAGCCCGATGCGGAGCGTTCCATTCTGAAGCTGGCTGTGCTTTTGCATCAGATCCGACAATTGATCGACTTCATTTACGATACGCCTGGCAGACAAATCTGTATGGAGCAGGGAGGATCGTTTCTTCAGAAGAAGCGGCATTTGCGGCAGTGCGCGTTATGGGTACCTGCTTTGCCACCGGACATGCAGCTGGCGTTGGAGCGGCAGTACAGGCCAGGACTGGGCAGGCAGATATCGAAGAGATACGCCGGGAACTAATGGAACAAAATGCATTGATATAGACAGATGGAGTAAGGAGGAAACAGTATGACGTTAGACGAGATCCGTGTACGGATAGATGCAATAGACACGCAGATGAAGCCATTATTTGTAAATCGTATGGAATGTGCGGCACAGGTAGCGGCAGCAAAGGCGAAGACGGGAGGAGACGTATTCGTATTAGAACGCGAGTTGGCGATTATCGAAAAACGCGCATCTGATATTGACGCTGATATCTACGATGAATATGTAGCATTTCTTAGACACATGATGAGCGTTAGCAGAAGATATCAATATGGGATACTTACGGATATGCAGGAGAGAGTCCTTAAGGACGCGCTTGAAGAGTCCGGGTTAGACGGGGCCAAACCTCATGATCAGGTAGAGATTTCATTTACCTGTAAAAAAGAAGCAAGCGATCTTAACCTGTTTATGAATATGATCAGATTGAATAAGGTTGAGATAGACGGTATGAATCTTACGTCAAAAGACGCCATTCAGACGATTGTTATGACACTTGACGGCAATATTCATGACGGCAATATGAAACGCCTGCTCTGCCAGATTGGAAAAGAGGCGGATGGATTCAAAATCCGGGATTTGAAGTAGTATCCTGCCGTATCTACGCAGCGTAGGTTGTAAGTAAATAACTCCTGAATTAAGATAAAGACAGCGAAAGAAAGGAGCGAATATATGAACTACGTTACAGGATATACCATCAGAAGGTTAAGAGAGAAAAAGGGAATTACCCAGAAGCAGCTGGCAGATATGCTGGCAGTCAGTGACAAGACAGTATCAAAATGGGAAACAGGTAAAGGCCTGCCTGATATTGGAATTATCAAGGAATTGGCCGAAGCGCTGCAGGTATCTATTGCAGAACTGCTGACAGGAGACGTGGTGAAAAACGAGAACACTTCAGGGAACATGAAGAAAATGAGTTTTTACGTGTGCCCCATCTGCGCGAATGTGATACAGTCGGTTGGCGAAGGCGCTTTCTGCTGCTGCGGGATCACGCTTCCCAGGCTTGAAGAGGAAGAAAAGGATGATATCCATATGCCGCAGGTGGAAGTTATGGACGGTGAATTCCATGTATTCCTGGAGCATGAGATGACCAAGGAGCACTACATCTCATTCTTTGCATATGTGACATCCAACTATGCCCAGTTTGTAAAACTGTATCCCGAGCAGAACGCAGAATGCCGCTTTACCAGACGGGGGCATGGCGCTGTCTATGCTTATTGCAACAGGCACGGGCTCTATAAAGTGCTGGTCTAATGTGTCTATAAGGCATCCGGAGGGACATTCCGGATGCCTTTTCGTTATAGATGGCTAATAGCAAAACTTATTTTTATACGAATCGTAAATTATGATAGAATAAAAGTAGAAATGATAGATTTTGCATCGTTTTCTGAACACTATTGGCAGTTAGGGATCTTAGAATGGAGATGCATCCTATGAAAAAGATGAAAATGGAATATAAGAAGGCTATGGCAAATGATACGGGAAGGATCGTAAGCCTGGTACATCATACGATCATGACGGTCTATCCCCAGTATTATCCGGAAAAAGTGGTGGATTTTTTCTGCGGCCTTCACTGTGAGAAAAACATCAGGCGAGATGTGGAAAAGGGCAATGTTGGCGTCGTATATTCCGAGGAACGGCTGGCGGGTACGGGCAGTTTTGATGGAAATCATATCACAAGGGTATATGTGGCTCCTGAATTTCAAAGACAGGGATACGGCAGTTTTATCATGGAGCAGCTGGAGGCGCGGATCGGCAAGTATCATGATGAGATTATTCTGGATGCCTCGCTTCCGGCAAGCACAATGTACGAAAGTCGCGGATATAAAACACTGAGGCATGAACGTATAGACGTTGGCGGCGGGGTTATGCTAGTCTATGAGGTTATGAAAAAAGAGCGCAAGGAAAGATGGCTTACATGGGCGGTCGAATTGCAAAGTCTTGCCCAGGCAGGCCTGTACTATGCGCAGGATCGGTTCGATGTGGAGCGTTATGAGAGAATCCGGGAGATCTCTGCGGAAATGGTTTCTTTTAAATCAGAAGTGGGTATAGAGAAGGTAAAGAATTTATTCTGCAGCGAGGCAGGCTACCAGACACCCAAGCTGGATACGCGCGCAGCGATATTCAAGGAGGATAAAATCCTGCTTGTCAAGGAAATGAATGGGACGTGGGCGCTGCCCGGCGGATGGGTGGATGTGGGGCTATCCGTGAAGGAAAATGTAATAAAAGAAGCAAAAGAAGAGGCCGGGCTTGATGTCACGGCGGATATGATCATTGCAGTACAGGATCGGGAGAAGCATAATCTTCCGGCATATACATACAAGATATGCAAGATATTTGTACTGTGTACCTCCATTGGAGGAACATTTAAGGAGAATAATGAGACGATAGACAGCGCCTGCTTTTCCTTGGATGAACTGCCGGAGCTGGCCATCGACAAGAATACGGAAGAGCAGATCGCCATGTGTTTTGAAGCATACCATTCAAAGAATTGGAAAACCTACCTGGACTAACGCCAGGATAAAAGCAAGGAGGAGACTAAAATGTCCCAGGATAGAACCTACATCTGCATAGATTTGAAATCTTTCTATGCTTCCGTGGAGTGTCGGGAGCGTGGGCTGGATCCGCTGACGACGAATCTTGTGGTCGCCGACCCTGAACGCACGGAGAAGACCATCTGCCTTGCGGTCTCTCCTGCGATGCGTGCCAGGGGCGTACCCGGGAGGTGCAGAGTATTCCAGATACCGCCGGACATCGATTATATGATGGCGCCTCCCAGAATGCAGCTTTATATTGACTATTCTGCCGACATTTACGCGATATACCTGCAATACATTTCCAAAGAAGACATCCATGTCTACTCCATTGACGAAGCCTTCATGGATGTCACGGACTATCTGCCTATGTACCGGATGTCTGCCAAAGAACTTAGCATGAAGATTATGGAAGATGTGTATGCAGCAACCGGAATCACAGCCGCATGCGGGATAGGAGCCAACCTGTATCTGGCCAAGATCGCGCTGGATATCACCGCAAAGCATGTGGAGGACCATATCGGAATCCTGGATGAAGAATCCTACAAAAGAACCTTGTGGAGCCATAAGCCGCTGACGGATTTTTGGAGAATCGGGTCCGGCATTGCCAAACGCCTGGAGGGGGCGGGAATCTACACGATGGAGGGCATTGCGAAAGCGGATGAGAATATGCTGTACCGGATGTTCGGCATAGACGCAGAATTGCTGATCGATCATGCCTGGGGAAGGGAAACGACCACCATAGCCGACATCAAAGCCTACAGGCCCAAGGAAAATTCTATCTCAAGCAGCCAGGTGCTGGGATGCGACTATGACTTTGAGGGCGGAAGGCTGATCGCAAAGGAAATGGCGGATCTGCTCTGCCTGGAACTGGTGGAGAAAGGGCTGGTTACAGACTCTATTTCTTTATATGTAGGATACTCCAGACGCCTGCAGAAGAAGTCCGCCCATGGGACTATCACTATGCCCGTAACTACAAGTTCCGCGAAAAAGATCATGGGCTATACCCAAGAACTATTCGAGCAGATCGTCGATAGGAATGCGCCAATCCACAGAGTGACGCTGGCATTCAACCGCGTGGTGGATGAGATGTACCAGCAGTATGATTTATTTACCGATCCTGCGGAGATAGAAAGAGAGCATAAGATACAGAAAACCATGCTTGAGATCAAAGAGAAGTTTGGGAAAAATGCTATCCTTAAGGGAATGAATCTGGAAAAAGGTGCAACCACGATAGAACGGAACAGGCAGATTGGAGGACATAAAAGTGGAGAATAAAATGAGCCGGGAAGATCGGGCAAAACAGTTTATGCCTTTTGCCGCATTAAAGGGATATCCGGAGGCGCTGCGCAAAAAGGAAAAGGTGGTTGTTCAGAAGGTAGAACTTTCCGAAGAATACCAGGAAGAATTAAACGTTAAGCTCTGCCAGGTGCGAAAAAATGACAGGGTGACGGTGGTCTATTTTTGCAAGGATGAATATTTGAAACTGACGGGAATGGTTACAAGGATAGATGAGACGGCCAGAGTGCTGAAGATTGTCAATACGAAGATTGCGTTTGAGGATATCTATGAACTGATCTGCGAGGAGAAAGCGTCCGAAATATAAGGCGGCATAAAATGGGAAGAATAAGAATATATGTTCGAAAAACAATTGAGTTGTTCCTGGTTCTATGGTATTCTAGGGATATGTAAAAGATTCTACATATACTGGGACTTGTAAAAGCGTGCAAAGAAATGATGAGGGATAATGAACAGTAGACTGTGGGGATTAAAGATAACAAGACTCCGCAGTCTTTTTATATTTATCGGAATAGGAATCTGCTAATAAAGGAGGCGGCATATGCATTTAAAGAAGTTGGAACAGAATTTTTCTGTCTGCAAGGTAGAGAATCTGTCAAAGGTGAATTTGGATAGCGAATTCTGTTTTATTGGAAAGACGGATGAGGAAAGATCGGTCGTATGCGTAACGACGGACGTCCCCTGTAATGTCGTAGAGAGGGAGTATGGCTGGAAAGCCTTTCGCATAGAGGGAACCAATACGGACTATATCCTGACTAAGTCAGATAATTATGACAGAGCCATAGAAGTGCTTGAACAGGCAGGATACCAGTTTATATAGACGGGAGAGACAGAATGATCAGGAACGGAGGTGATTTCCATGTCCATGTGGAATCCCTGGCGGGGCTGCCACAGGCATAGCGAAGGGTGCAGATATTGTTATATCCATAAGGGGGATAAGAGGAAAGGGATTGATACCGGGCAGGTGGTGCGTACGGAGCAATTCTATGCGCCTGTGGAAAAGACCAAGTCCGGCATCTATAAGATGAAACCTGGGCAGACGGTGTATCTGTGCTTTTCTTCGGACTTCCTGGTGGAGGACGCGGACCCCTGGCGCAAGGAGTGCTGGGAGATGAT
This sequence comes from [Clostridium] scindens, assembly GCF_019597925.1. NCBI lineage: Bacteria > Bacillati > Bacillota > Clostridia > Lachnospirales > Lachnospiraceae > Lachnoclostridium > [Clostridium] scindens. The sequence continues at coordinate 823,324 of NZ_CP080442.1, forward strand.
GCGGGAAAGGCAGGATCTGCAATTTCTCTTCCTGACAAAGCGGATCGAGCGGTTTGCCGCCTGTATGCCCGCTGACTGGGGCGACGGGTATGAGAATGTAACGGTGGGATGTACCGTTGAAAATCAGGAGATGGCAGACTACCGGCTTGCGATTTTCCAGGAACTGCCGATTAAGCATAAAAATATTATCTGCCAGCCTTTGATTGAGGCGATCGATATCAGGAAATATCTGGGCGGAGTGGAATTGACGGTGGTAGGAGGAGAATCCGACAAAAATGCCCGGCCCCTTTCCTATGAATGGGTACTATCCATCCGGCAGCAGTGTATCAGTCAGAACTGCGCATTTGAATTCCGGCAGTGCGGTACTCATTTTATAAAAGATGGAAAACAATATACGCTTAAGGTAAAGGATTTGGGAAGCCAGGCGAGGAAGGCGAATATTAATTGGAAGGGATGTTGAGATATGAGTAATAAGTATGAACTGATTGACGAAAAGAACTGGAAGCGCGCTATGCATTGCATGGTATTTAGGGATAGCGTTGAACCGGCATTCTGCGTCACGTTCGAATTGGACATCACGAAGTTTTTAAGGAAGATAAAAGAGAGCGGGTATTCATTTACCATGGCTATGATCTTTGTTGTGTCAAAGTGCGCCAATGAGATAGAAGAATTTCGCTACCGTTTTGTTGATGGCCAGGTAGCGCTGTTTGAGCGGATTGATACGGCGTTTACCTACCTTGATCAGGATACGGAATTATTTAAAGTAGTCAATGTGCCTATGCAGGATACCATGGAGGATTATGTAGAACTGGCAGCCAGTACGGCAAGAGAACAGAAGGAATATTTTACCGGACCGCTTGGGAATGATGTATTCCAATTCTCCCCAATGCCTTGGGTATCCTATACGCATATCTCTCATACGAATTCGGGAAAGAAAGATAATGCGACGCCCCTGTTTGACTGGGGAAAATATTTTGAACGGGATGGAAAGGTGCTTCTTCCATTCTCTGTACAGGCGCATCATTCTTTTGTGGACGGCCTGCATGTGGGACGGCTGGCAGAAGCAATCCAGGACTATCTGGATCAGTAGAAGGTAGAGAGGAGGTAAGAGGGATGTGTAGGGAGTGTTATGCAGATGACAACAGAGTCACGCCTCTATTGAATCCGCAGGATTGTCTCAGGAACCATACCCAGTATATCTGTGGATCCTGCGGCCGCTGTATCTGTATCGAGCAAGACGGCAAGCGAGGGCTTCGGAGGTGGAATTTTCCTTTTAAGACGCTGGATATTGCAAAACTTTATCTGCGCACTGCGGATTATACTATGAAAAAGCCCTGCGGGATTTATGAGATCACGAATGCAAAAGGCAGAGTCTCTTATAAGATATTTCCAGGGGAGGAAGAATTGCAGGCTTTTTTGAAAAAGAACAAGGATAAGTCCTGCAACGGCATGGCGCCGGTATTCCGACAGAAGGAGTATCACGAATTCCCGGGCACGCAGGTGCGCAAGATGACAGCGGAAGAGATCGAAAGGTATATGGATGAACGGCAGGCAGCTGGGACTTATATGCCAGGATTAGCAACACAAGAATAAAATGCAGACAGGAGGATCGCACAATGATGAAAGATCCGCAACAGACGATTGGCAATATGGCCGACAAATACAGCACTGCCCTGATTAGTTATATAGACGAAGAGGGGTACCCTGTCACAAAGGCAATGCTTAAGCCCAGAGAACGCCGGGGAATTAAGGAGTTCTGGTTCACCACCAATACTTCTTCCAACAAAGTCAAATGCTTTCGGAAGAATCCAAAGGCAAGTATTTATTTTGTAGATAAGCGGTACTTCCGCGGAGCCAGCCTGGCTGGCACGGTAGAAGTGCTGGGAACTCCGGAGGCAAAGGAAAGAATCTGGCGCGATGGGGATACCATGTATTACCCGGAAGGCGTGACGGATCCAGATTACTGCGTGCTCAAGTTCACAGCAGTGAAGGGCAGATACTATAGCAACTTTAATTCAGAGGACTTCGAAATACAATAACGATTACAGGAGAAACGGATAATATGGACAAGAAGATCGTATGTCTCGGAGACAGTCTGACATTTGGAAGCGTAGGATATTCTTACATACGTTTTCTCAGGCATCCCTTGGAGGTAATTAACAAAGGGGTGAATGGGGATACGACCTATGGTGCTTTGAAGCGGCTAAGGAGGATTGTCGCTTATCCAGAGTATGAAGCGGCAGACACCTATATTGTCGGCATTGGGACGAATGACGTATTGCTGCCATATCTGACCCGGATATCATGGCTGTGGAAACTACAGATGGGACCAAAGTGCAGGCGGCTTCAATGCAAGACGGATATGAAAGAGTTTGCCGTTGAATATGAAAAGTATCTGATACTTCTGGCTAAGAGGCAGAAAAAGGTAATATTGATAGGAATGCCTTATATTGAGTTGAAAGGTTATCCTCATGAATCGATAAGAATCAGAAATAAGATCATTGGGCGCCTGGCAAAAAAGTATGAGGTGCCATTTATTGATATTTATGCTTTGCAGATGGAATTAGCTTCGCAGCCAGGGGAGTATACGTGGAAGCATAGGAATCTGACCCGCTTGACCGAAGGTATATTTATGGCAGTACTTCCATTTACAAAGGACTGGTTTGGACGGATGCGAGGACTAAAACTTACGGTGGACGGCGTCCACTATAATACGGCATCAGCCAAGGCCCTGGCCGGGGAGGTACAAAGACGTTTGGACGAATTGGAGAAGGAGAGAAATCATTGATTAATCAGAAAGAAATGAACAATATTTATGATAACGAACAGTTCTTCGAGCAGTATGCGCAGATGTCGCGCAGCCGTCAGGGACTGTCCGGGGCAGGAGAATGGCATCAGTTTAAGGATATGTTTCCTGATTTGACGGGAAAGCAGGTGCTGGATCTGGGATGCGGATATGGATGGCACTGCAAGTATGCCGTAGAATGCGGCGCAAGCCAGGTACTGGGCATTGACCTGAGCGAAAAGATGATTCAGGAGGCGCAAGGAAAGAATGCAGACCCTAAGATTCAGTACGAAGTCTGCGGATTAGAAACGTATGGCTATCCGGCGGACTCCTTTGACTGCGTGATCTCTAATCTGGTCCTGCACTATGTCAGGGACCTGGATGAGATCTATGGAAGGGTCTATAGAACCCTGAAAGAAGACGGCGTATTCCTGGTGAACATCGAGCATCCGGCTTTTACGGCGGGGATCAATGAAGACTGGGAATATGATAAGAACGGAAATCCAACATGCTGGCCCATTGATAATTATTTTTATCCGGGAGAGCGTACGACCCACTTCCTGGGGCAGCATGTTGTGAAGCAGCACCATACGCTGGAGCAGATCTTAATGGGACTTTTGAATGCGGGATTTCAACTGGAGGCAGTCAAAGAGGCCTATCCTTCTGAAGATATGATGGAGATTCCCGGCATGAAGGATGAGATGCGAAGGCCAATGATGCTGCTGATCAAGGCGGTGAAATAAAGGCTGGATTCGATACGGGAGGTGTCATGAGATATAGTATAAGGCAAATGAAAACTTCGGAGTATCCGCTTCTTGCGGAGTTTTTATACGAAGCAATCTTCGTAAGAGAAGGAGAAGAGCCAGCTCCAAGGAATATCATAGAAAAGCCGGAACTTCAAGTATATATAAAGGACTTTGGCTCGGATAAGGACGATCACTGCTTCCTGGCACAAGCGGATGGAAAAGTGGTCGGCGCCGTCTGGGTAAGGAATGTAAAAGGGTATGGAAATATTGACAATTCGACGCCCGAGTTTGCAATTTCCTTATATAAGGAATACCGGGGATGCGGCATTGGAACGGCATTGATGGACAGGATGCTGCAACATCTGCGGGAAGTCGGTTATGAGAGGGCTTCCCTGGCAGTACAAAAGGATAATTATGCCTTAAAGATGTATCAGGCAGCGGGCTTTTATGTGGTAGGAGAGAACGAAGAGGAATATATTATGGTGAAGGATCTACAGGCTGATTATGAAGCGGATATCCGGGAGATATTGTCCCACAGGAAAGATAATGGCGCGGATCTTTGGACTACGCCGGACAAGAAACTCTTAAAAGGCGCGCCGTTTACCACGCTGGAGAGCGTGCTTTATCTGCGGGAACTGGGCGTTCCCGCAGATGATCCAGTGCTGGAAGATGCGGCGAACCTGATCTTTAGCACATGGAAAGAGGATGGAAGATTCAAGATCTCCCCAAACGGCGGGATCTATCCTTGCCAGACAGCGCTGGCAGCGGTGGCGCTTTGCCATATGGGGTATGCCGCCGACCCGAGGGTGCAGAAGACATTCCGGCATTTTCTTGATACGCAGCAGCCGGATGGCGGATGGAAGTGTAACAAGTATAGTTTTGGCAGAGGGCCTGAGACAGAGCATTCTACTCCCTATACCACGTTAGAGATACTGGACGCATTCCGCTTTACGGATAGAAAAGAAGCAGGTCCCGCGCTTGATCAGGCGGTAGAGTTTCTGTTAAAGCATTGGCAGATCCGAAAGCCCATAAGCCCCTGCCATTATGGCATAGGGACGCTGTTTATGCAGATCGAGTATCCGTTCCGCGGATATGGCCTCTTCCACTATGTCTATGTGCTGTCATTTTATGAATCTGCGAGAAAGGATGACAGATTTAAAGAAGCGCTGGGAGCATTGGAGTCCAAACTAGCGGGCGGGCAGATTGTCGTGGAGCGGGCAGTTCCTAAACTTGCGAAATTATCTTTTTGTAAGAAGAACAAGCCAAGCAAGCTTGCCACGTACCGGTATCAGGAAATATTAGAGAACCTTGAATAGCAAGATTGCAAGGGCCTATGGGAAACGGGAAGAAATAACGGGGGTGTTGAAAGTTGACGGAGAGAAAAGACGTTATCTCCCACTGTCTGACATATAAGAGCGTCTATGAGGATTATCCTTTCCGGGATAAGAATTGGTGCGTGATCCGCCACAGAGAGAATCGGAAGGTCTTTGCCTGGATATTTGACAGGGAGGGCTATGTGTGGGTCAATGTAAAATGTGATCCCCAGTGGAGAGACTTCTGGAGGACGGCCTACAATTCTGTGGTTCCGGCTTACCATTTAAATAAGGCGCACTGGAACTCGATCATTCTGGATGGAACGATTCCGGAAAAAGAGATCAGAAGGATGATCGGGGAGAGTTACGACCTGACAAAGAAAGAGAGGAAGGGATAAGAAGATGTATGAATCAAGATGCGGGATTAGATGCGAGAAGTGTGAGGGAAGAGAAGAAGTGTATTGTAACGGATGCCTGAATATGGAAAAGCCATTCTGGGGCGGCGAATGCAGTGTGAAGAGATGCTGCGAGGAGAGAGGATTAAACCATTGCGGCGAGTGCGAGGATTTCCCGTGCGAAGTTCTTTCATCGATGGGAGTGGAGAAAGGGTATGATCCAAAGCCGAGACTTAGGCAGTGCCGGGAATGGGCAGGCATCCTGGAAACCGAACGTCTATTCCTGCGGCCTTGGAGGGAGTCAGATGCGGAAGAATTATATAAATATGCGAAGGACCCCGAAGTGGGGCCTATCGCAGGGTGGCCGATACATACCAGCATAGAGGACAGCCGGGAGATCATCAGAACGGTGCTGTCTGCGCCCGGAATCTATGCTGTGGTATTAAAAGAAACGAACCTGCCGGTGGGAAGTATTGGACTGACGGCAGGGGCTGCCAGCAATATGGATCTGGGACCGGAAGAAGCCGAGATAGGATATTGGATTGGAGTACCCTACTGGGGACAGGGACTGATTCCAGAGGCTACGAAAGAAATCATGCGGCATGGATTTGAGGATCTAAGGCTTAAGACGATCTGGTGCGGATATTTTGAAGGCAATGAAAAGTCGAAGCGGGTACAGGAAAAATGCGGATTTCATTCCCATCATATGGAAAAGGACAAACTCTGGCCTCTGATGAATGACATTCGGACAGAGTATATTACTTATATAACCAGAGAAGAATGGGAAGAACAAAAAAGACAAGGAGGAGTGACAGGATGTTAGAACTGCCAGAGGTGATACATATTTCCAGACAGTTAGGCGAACAAGTGACCGGCAAAAAAGTCATCCGCGTACTGCCGCCTACGAAGAACCATAAGTTCTGCTGGTATAACGGCGCTCCGGAAGAATACGCAGAGATGATAGAAGGGGCGGCTATAGAAGGCGCGGAAGGCTTTGGGATATATGTGGAAATCAGATTTTCCAATGGCTGTAAATTGTGCTTTAATGATGGAGTAAATGTCCGTCTGATCAAAACCGAGGCGCTGCCAAAAGCCTATCAGCTGGCGATAGCCTTCGAGGATGGGGAGGCTCTTGTATTTACCGTGGCTATGTATGGCGGAATCATACTCCACCGAGGAGAGTATGATAATGAATACTATCAGAAGAGCCGGGAGGCACTGTCGCCATTTTCCGGAGAATTCCGTGCCTATTATGATAAAGGGATGGCTCAAAGCAAGCAGACACTGAGCGCCAAGGCATTCCTTGCTACCGAGCAGAGATTCCCCGGAATCGGGAACGGAGTGCTCCAGGATATCCTGCTGGAGGCGGGAATCCATCCGAAGCGCAAGATCAATACGCTTGAAGATACGGATAGAGAAAAGCTATTTTCCTGCACTTTATCCGTACTTCAGGAGATGATCGACCAGGGAGGAAGAGATACAGAGAAGGATATCTTCGGCAATCCTGGGGGATATAAGACGAGGCTGTCGAAGAATACCTATAAGTCCGGCTGTCCGCATTGCGGGGGAGAAATTGTAAAGGCGTCATATCTGGGAGGGTCCGTCTATTTTTGCCCGAAGTGCCAGCCCCTTTGATTGAAGGCTCTTAGCAGATATCCAACAAAATTTCAGTTGCTGTATTGCAGAATCGGGCAAGATAAATTACAATAAATATGATTATATAAGTTCATAATAAGGTTGAGCGTTTCTACCAGCTGCCGTAAATAGTTGATTATGATCCCAGCAGGATTGTAATTGGCTATTTACGGCAGATTTTATTTTAAGGAGGAGAAAAAATGGAATACAAGAGTCTGGATATGGAAGCCTATAATAGGAAAAGTCATTTTGAATACTTTAGCAGCCTTTCATACCCTTATGTAGGAACAACGGTAAATGTAGAGATTACCAATGCATTTGAGAAAATTAAGGAGAGAAGGCTGCCCTTTTTTCTTACATTTTGCTATTTGGTATCAAGGGCGGCAAATAGTGTAGTCCAGTTCCGGCAGCGTATAATGGACGGCGGTATTATTGAATTTAAAGACTGTATGACTTCTCATACGGTTGCATTAGAGGATGAGACCTACTGCTATTGCACCCTGGACAGTTCTATGCCGTTTTCTGATTATCTGCCTTATGCTGTCAGGGCGCAGGAAAGCGCAAAAATGCAAATGGGCATTAAGGAGGAAAAAGAAGAGACGCTGGATAAGATATTCATCACAACGCTGCCATGGATCTCCTATACATCCCTGCTACAGCCGGTCCCCATGCCGGCGGACAGCAATCCGAGAATATCCTGGGGAGGATACTTTAGGCAGGAAGAAAAGGTTATCATGCCAGTTTCCGTATTATGTAATCACGCTTTGGTGGACGGCAGGCATATGGCAAGATTTTATGAGTCTTTGAATGAACAAATTTTAATGTTTTGAATTTCTGGTTTTATGGCACACTAATCTGTACAAGCATTTCAAATTTGTATATAATAAGCACGGAGGAAGTATGATGGAAATAAGGGAAGGATATATGCCTTTCATGGGGTATCGGACATATTACCGCATGGTAGGAACGCAGACGGGGAATAAGAAGCCGCTGATTCTGCTTCATGGAGGTCCAGGCTCGACCCATAATTATTTTGAGGTTCTGGATCGGCTGGCAGAGGAAGATGGCCGCCAACTGGTGATGTATGACCAGATCGGATGCGGGGAGTCATATGTAGAGGACAGGCCGGATCTGTGGAATGCAGAAGTCTGGATACGGGAACTGGAAGAATTGAGAAGCCATTTGGGCCTTTCCCAGGCGCATCTGCTGGGACAATCCTGGGGTGGGATGCTTCTGCTGGAGTATCTATGCAATCATGAGCCGGAAGGAATTAAAAGCATCATTCTTTCCAGTACGCTGCCGGCATCCTGGATGTGGGGCCAGGAGCAGATGAGAATGGTCAGATACCTGCCGCAGGAAATGCAGGACGCTATTGAAAAGGCAACGGCATCCGGAGACTATAGTGATCCCGCATATGTTGAGGCAGAGGCAGAATATATGCGCCGCCATGCGGCGGAAACGCCCAAGGAGGATGCGCCGGATTGTCTGAGGCGTCCGGTCAGGAAAGGATTAGAGGCTTATATCACCGGGTGGGGGCCCAATGAATTTACGCCTCTTGGGACATTGAAAGATTATGACGTGACGGGACAGTTAAGGGATATCAAGGCGCCAGCGCTGATTGTAAGCGGCGGGGATGATCTTTGCACGCCATACATTGCCAAGTATATGTATGACAGAATCCCTGAATCCAGATGGGAGTTGTTCCGCACTTGCCGTCATATGTGCTTTGTAGAAGAAAATGAGCAGTACATCAAGCTGTTGAAAGATTGGCTGAATGCCAATGACGAATGAGAAAATAGTTAGAAAAAGGTTAGGGAATGAGACTATGGAAAGAAGAAAAGGCTTTATTGCCGCATTTATGGCGGGGCTTTTGTGGGGGGCGTCAAGCCCGATCGCCCAGTTTTTATTTGAGAGCAAAGGGGTCGTATCAGAATGGCTGGTGCCTTACCGCCTGGTAATGGCAGGCATCCTGCTGCTTTTGTATGCAGTCATAATTAAGAAGCAGAATCCGGTTGAGATATGGAAAGACAGAAATGAGGCAATCCGCCAGATCGCGTTTTCTGTTCTGGGAATGATGGGCATGCAGTACACGTTTTTTGCGGCCGTTCAGGAGACAAACGCAGGTACGGCAACCATCTTCCAGTATCTGAATCCGGCAATGCTGATCTTATATTTCGCGGTAATATACAGAGTCGCGCCGAAGGCAAAGGAGATCATCGCGGTTTTATGCTCTGTATCGGGAATCTTCCTGGTGGCGACTCATGGCAATATCCACGCGATGTCCATCTCGCCGAAGGGAATCATCATAGGGCTTCTGGTGGCACTTACCACTTGCTTCTATGGCGTGATTCCCGGCCCGCTTCTTAAGAAGCATCCGGCGGAGATGGTGTGCGCCTGGGCAATGGTGATTGGCGGTGCGGTCTTAATGGTCGTGACCAGGCCGTGGAGGATGACGGTCCAGATTGACTGGCAGGTAGCGGCAGCATTCCTGTCCATCGTAATCCTTGGAACCATCTTCCCATTCTGCTTCTACCTGGCAGCCCTAAAGAGCATAGGCTCGGTCTACGCGGGCCTGCTATCAAGCGTAGAGCCAGTAGCCGCGACGGTGCTGGCAGCCCTCTTCCTTGGGACTACCTTCCAGGCCATTGATGTGGTGGGATTCGTGCTGGTACTGTCCACCATGTTTATCTTGAATTATAAGAATACATAAGAAATTATAATACATTCCAAGGATTTGGCTTGCCCTGATCTACCAAAAGACAGCTTTCCAGGGAATGCTTTACCATATCGCTGATCGCCTGATCGGTATAGAAGGCCATGTGGGGAGTCACGATAACATTGGGGAATCCCCGGAGGATGTAGAGGTCGCGTTTGTCCAGGATGTCGGACTTTCGGTCAAAATAGTACATGCCGAATTCGTTTTCGATTACATCCAGGCCTGCAGCGCCTATTTTGCCAGATTCGATATTTTCGATCAGCGCCTTGGTATCAATCAGGCCTCCACGGGCGGTGTTGATCAGAACCACTTGATCTTTCATCTGCGAGATGGAAGATTCATTGATCATATGGAAATTGTCATCGGTCAGGGGCATATGAAGCGTGATCAGGTCAGATTGGGCATACAGAGTATCCAGATCCACATAAGTGGCGCAGGCCTTTGCTTCTTCATTTTCATGTAAGTCATAGGCAAGGATGCGGCAGCCAAATCCCGTAAGATTACGAATGACAGAACGTCCGATTCTTCCGGTGCCAACTACGCCTACCGTAAGGTTGGGCAATTCCCGGCCCTGGATTCCCTGTAGGGAGAAATCATTGAGTTCGGCCCTCTGCATGATGCGTTTCATTTTCCGTAAGGACATCAGCATAAGCATCAAGGTGTAGTCTGCCACGCAGTTGGGAGAATAGGTGGCGTTGCCAACCTGCATTCCAAGTTCTCTTGCCTTATCCAGATCGATATGATCATAGCCGACGGTGCGGGTAGAGATCATGCGGACGCCTAAGTCATGGAATCTCTGGACCAGCATGGCGTCAACCTTGGTGGTGATAATACTGATATATTCATAGCCTTTTGCAAGGCTGGCATTTTCAAGAGTCGGGGCGTCGGGGCTGGTACCCAGTTCGATGCCGTACTCATTGCTGAAATGGGTAAACCATTCGGCCTCGTCAAATTCTCTGTAACTATACACAAATACTTTCATAACGGTTGCTCCTTTTATCATATATTTCTTATGGACGGGCATATCGATACGCCGATCCACAACGCTATTATAGCACCAAATAAGAAAAGCGCGAAAATAAATTGACTTTCAATTCCTACAGTTGTAAGATGTATACAAATATGTATCTGAGTATAAGTGTTCTAAGGAGGTATCCATGAAACGTAAAAAGATTATAGGGACAATGGCCGCGATACTGATCCTGCTGATCGTAGGAGCCGTGGCAGTCGTGCTGGTAAGAAGGCCCTTTGATGCGGGAAAGCCAGATGAGTTGCTGGCTGATTATTTTGCATGTATTGAAAAAGGCGCTTATGACAAGATGTATGGCATGCTGGATGAAGAGAGCAAGGCCAATATCTCTAAAAAAGATTTTGTTACCCGGAATCAAAAAATATACGAAGGCATTGAAGCAAAGAATGTGAAGATCAGCGTAAAGGATGCCAAGAAGACGGATGGAGGTGAGAAGGTATCCTACCTTACATCCATGGACAGCGTGGCAGGAAAGATCGAGTTTGAAAATCAGGCGATGTGTACCAGAGACTCCTATTTTGATGAGTTCAAACTCTCCTGGGATGACAGCCTGATCTTCCCGGATATGAAGGATACGGATAAAGTGTCCGTATCCACCAGCCAGGCGGTCAGAGGCCAGATACTGGATCGTAATGGCAATATGCTGGCAGGTCCTGGTACAGCGCCGTCCGTCGGGCTGGTGCCAGGAAAGATGTCCGAGAACAAAGAAGCGGATATCGCCCAGCTGGCCGGCCTCCTGGGAATGACAGAAGAGGAGATTAACAGCCAGTTATCAGCAGCATGGGTTACGCCTGACTCTTTCGTGCCATTAAAAACCCTGAACAGCCAGCAAAGCCAGGAATTGACGGAACAGCTTCTGACGATTGCCGGGGTTCTGATCAATGATACGGAAGTAAGGACCTATCCTCTGGGAGAAAAGGCAGCACATCTGATCGGCTACGTGCAGAGCGTGACGGCAGAGGATCTGGAAGAACATAAAGGAGAAGGCTATACCAGTTCAAGCGTGATTGGCAAGAGCGGGATCGAAGGACTGTATGAGAAGGAACTCAAAGGCGAGAACGGCGTCAAGATCTCTATTATGACGGAGGATGGCGTGGAAAAGAACGTAGTTGCATCCGTGGATAAGCAGGATGGAGAGAATATCCGGCTGACCATTGATTCGGATCTGCAAGGGCTCGTCTATGACCAGTTCAGGGAAGATAAGAGCTGCTCGGTGGCCATAAACCCGTTTACCGGAGAAGTGCTTGCACTGGTCAGCACGCCTGCTTATGATGACAATGAATTTATTCTTGGCATGTCAGGCGAGCGTTGGGATCAGCTGAACAATGATGAGAATAAGCCTCTGTATAACCGGTTTCGGCAGGTATGGTGCCCAGGATCTTCCTTCAAGCCGATCACGGCGGGAATTGGCCTTACCACCGGAACCATCAATCCGGATGAGGACTATGGAAGCGAGGGGCTTAGCTGGCAGAAGGATGAGAGTTGGGGGGATTACCATGTAACGACGCTTCATGAGTATTCTCCTGTGAATCTGGAAAACGCGCTGATTTATTCAGACAACATCTATTTCGCTAAAGCGGCCTTAAATATCGGCGCGGACAATCTGATGAAGTCGCTGAAACTGCTGGGATTTGGTCAGGAACTGCCCTTTGAGATCAAGATGTCCCAATCCCAGTATGCCAATGACGGGGGAACCATCGATTCAGAGATACAGTTGGCGGACAGCGGCTACGGGCAGGGACAGATTCTTATCAATCCACTGCATCTTGCCACCTTATATACTTCCATCCTCAATGACGGCAATGTGATCCGGCCTTATCTCACCTACAGCGAGACGCCAAAGAGCGAAGTATGGATCGCCCAGGCGTTTTCATCCGATGCGGCCTCCAGAGTGAAGACTGCGCTTGAAAAAGTGGTCAATACCCCGGAAGGAACCGGGTATGGGGCACACCGGGAAGATATCGCATTGGCGGGCAAGACGGGAACTGCCGAGATCAAGGCAGACCAGAACGATACGACGGGCACGGAGCTTGGATGGTTCGGCGTATTTACAGAAGATGCTGCCGCACAGAAGCCAGTTCTTCTGATGAGCATGGTGGAGGATGTAAAGGACCGGGGCGGAAGCGGCTATGTAGTGGATAAAAGCGCGGCCGTCCTGCAGGGATATCTTCCATAATAAATATTTATTTATGAAGTAGGACGAAACTCCGGAACATATACTGTCAATAAAGGCATATGTTCTGGAGTTTTTCATATGAAGGAAGAGAAAAAAAGAAAATGGAAGAACCGAAGCGTTCTGGCATTGGTGCTGACGGTGGCCCTGGCAGGGTCGTACAAATATATATCCGGATATGTAACGGTCTCCAGCAATGTAAACGGAAGAGAATTGCCCATCTATTCGGTGGAGACAAAGGAGAAGAAGGTAGCCCTTTCATTCGATGCGGCCTGGGGCAATGATGATACGCAGAAAATTCTGGAAATATTGAAAAAGCATGGACTCCACGTGACCTTCTTCATGACCGGAGGCTGGGTGGAAAAGTATCCGGAGGATGTAAAGGCAATTCAGGCAGCAGGCCATGATCTTGGAAACCATAGCGAGAATCATAAGAACATGGCGCAGCTATCCACGGAGGAACAAAAGACAGAAATCATGACAGTCCATGAAAAGGTAAAGCAGCTGACCGGAGTAGATATGCAGCTGTTCCGCCCGCCTTATGGAGAATATAATGACAATCTGATCCTGACGGCAAAGGGCTGTGGATATTTTCCAGTAGAATGGTCGGTTGACAGTTTGGACTGGAAGGATTATGGTGTAGACAGCATCCTTGATATGGTACTTAAGAACAAGGAATTAAGGAACGGGGCTATCATCCTGTGCCATAACGGCGCAAAATACACTCCGGACGCGTTAGAGCAGCTGATTACCGGACTTGAAGACAAGGGCTATCAGATCGTTCCGGTATCCGAACTGATCTATAAGGATCATTACCATATGGATGTGACGGGACGACAGATCAAAGACTAGTGTACGGTATGCCCGGGCATACGGGAAGGAGAAACGATACATGGAGTATATGACTATCATAGCAATGATCCTGTTTGGTATCGCATATGGCTGCCTTAGGGAACGGGCAGGGAGACGGGCACTGGCCCTAAAGGCTCTTGCTACTTCCATGGCGGTTACCGCAGGCCTATACGGCGCAGTGCAAAGTCAGGATACCGCTGGATGGCTGATTGTGGCTGGGCTTGTACTATGCATGATTGCCGATGTGGTGCTGGAAATTAGGATGGTGGGAGGAATCGGCATATTCGGGGCAGGGCACCTGTGCTTTATCGCCGCTTTCTGGCTCATGTCTCCTCCCACCCCAGGCACGCTGCTGCTTTTCCTGGCCATATACGTCGCTGCCATAGGAATGTTCCGGCATGAGATCGCGGGGCTTGGCGGGCTTAAGGTTCCGGCGTTCCTCTACATGGCGGTTCTGGGATTCATGGTATCGATGGCTGTGACGTCGGGCTGGCACATAGGCGGCAGCGAGGGCATGCTTCTTGCGGCAGGGGCCTGCCTGTTCCTGGCATCGGACTGTATGATCGCGTGGCGCACGGTGAAGGATATCCGGCAGAATGCTTACGGAGCCATCCTGCTTATCCTTTATTACGCGGCCGTATATCTGATTGGAAGCGCATCCTGGATCTGATTGTGGATTATATGCAAAAAAATTGATGGTCAGCGACTGAATTTCTCTGATTATTGAAAATGAACTATGTTATAATAGAACTGCGCTGCCTGGATAGAAGGTAGCTGCATGACAGTATATGATAGACAAATATTGGTACAATATTACATGATAGGAGGATTATAGAGACATGCAGAGTACAAGAAAGGTAACTGAAGACATTAGGTGGGTAGGATGCAACGACAGAAGGCTTGCTCTTTTTGAGAACTTGTTCCCGATACCAAGAGGCGTATCCTATAATTCTTATCTGATTATGGATGAGAAGATTACTCTGATGGACACGGTTGACGCATCTGTAACCCATCAATTTATTGAGAATCTGGATTACGCGCTGGAGGGCAGAAGCATAGACTACCTCGTGATCCAGCATATGGAGCCGGACCACTGTGCCAACATCGAGGAACTGATGCGCAGATATCCGAATATGCAGGTGGTTGCAAACCAGAAGACAATGCAGATGATCGGCCAGTTCTTTGATATCAGCACGGAGGGAAGAACGGTTCTTGTGAAAGAAGGGGACGAGCTTAATACCGGAAGCCATACGCTGCGATTTTTGATGGCGCCTATGGTTCACTGGCCGGAAGTCATGGTGACTTATGATGAAAAGGACAAGGTATTATTTTCAGCAGATGCGTTTGGAACGTTCGGCGCATTGAACGGGAATATATTTAATGACGAGATAGATTTTGAAAAAGACTGGCTTTTGGATGCCAGAAGATACTATGCGAATATTGTTGGAAAATATGGAATGCAGGTTCAGGCGCTGCTTAAGAAAGCGGCTGCGCTGGATATCCGGATGATCTGCTCCCTTCACGGGCCGATCTGGAGGACCGATCTTTCCTACTTTATTGACAAGTATGACAAGTGGAGCAAGTATGAGCCGGAAGATCAGGCTGTGGCGATCATTTATGGGTCAATCTACGGGAATACAGAGCAGGCAGTCAATGCGCTGGCAATGCGCCTGGCTGAAAAAGGCGTTAAGAATATCTCGGTTTATGACGTATCCACTGTCCATGTCTCCGACCTGATCGCGGAGATATTCCGCTGCAGCCATCTTGTGCTGGCATGCTCTACCTATAACGGCGGAATCTATCCTCCAATGGAGAACCTGCTTGCGGATATGAAGGCCCTGTCTGTAAAGAAACGTACGATAGCGGTGATGGATAACGGGACTTGGGCGCCTTCGGCTGGAAAGCAGATGATTAAGATGCTGGAAGAAATGAAAGATATGACCATTCTGGACATGCAGCTGTCGATCAAGTCTACTCTGAAACAGGAACGGGCGGAGGAACTGGCAGCATTCGCGCAGCAGATCGTAGATGCCATGTAGCGGGCAGATGACAGAAGAGAAAGAAGGATGGCTATGGATAACAGAGTATCGGTAATCAGCATTATTATAAAAGAAGAGGAATCCATCGGGGCAGTCAATGAACTGCTCCATGAATTCCGTGAGTATATCGTGGGACGTATGGGAATTCCCTATAGGGACCGCGGCGTCTCCATTATCAGCGTCGTGCTGGACGCGCCAGGCGATGCCACCAGTTCCCTGTCCGGGAAGCTGGGCATGCTGGAAGGCGTAAGCGCAAAGACGCTGACTGCGAAACTATAGCCGATGGATGCCACTTTGCAGTTCCTCAGCCCATTTCTGAAGGTTATAGGTTCTGCCTCCGAAGAGTTTGAGAATAACGCCGGTGGGATGATTCTCATTGGCAAATGCATTGGCTTCGTCCGTATCCACATGCATGGCAAGCGCAAATTGGGGACTGACGCGGACGATGACATCCGCGAAAATGAGGGAGCGCTCATAACTTTCCATGATCACGAACACCTCGTCATTGTCTTTTACATTCATCTGGACAGCCTGTACAGGCGTCATATGGATGTGCCTTTTGGCCACGATGACGCCGTGATCCAGCTCGATGCTGCCCTTCGGGCCGATCAAGGTACAGCCAGGCGTGTCTTTCGTATCTCCGGACTGGCGTATGATTCCCGGAACCCCAAGTTTGCGGCTATCCGTCATAGATATCTCTAGCTGGGTCTCCTTGCGAAAAGGCCCCAGTATGGCAACATTCTCAAACAATCCTTTTGGCCCCCGGACGCTCAGCCGCTCCTTGGCCACGAACTGCCCAGGCTGGCTTAAGTCGGCTTTGTAGGTCAGTTCGCTGCCCTCACCGAACAGTGCTTCAAAGTCATTGCGGCACATATGGATATGCCGCGCGCTGGTTTCAATTGGTATTGCAACGCCCATATATGACAACTCCTTTCATTGCGCGATCCTAGTATTCCTATTTTAGCAAAGAGCGCGGGCTTTTTCAATCGAAAGGCTTTCCTTTCTTCCTCAAAAGTCATATAATGGGAACATGGAAACTATTAGGCGAGTATAGATTGCAAATAAGGAGGATGCGATTATGCGTGATATCTGGGAAAATATTAAGGATTTCTTTACAAGGGACTGGACGATGACGGAGAAGGTGCTGGTAATTCTGTGCTGCATACTGCTTGGCATGGTGAAGGGATTCTTACTGGCCCCCATCAAGAAAGGCATCAGCTGCGGCAACAATAGCGGAAATACTTATAACCAGCTGGACGATCAGTACTGGCTGGATGACGAAGAATAAGGCAAATTCTACAGGAATGTTTGGCATTTTGTCACGTTGACAAAGCGCCTTTTTCTATCTATAATTTAATATTGTAAAACAATGGCGTTTTCATCATGGCATGAGAACGCCCATTTTTATATGCGAAAGTAACTAATAAGGGTAGGCAGGTTCTGAAAAAGATACATATATCAGGAGGTTGAGGCAATGAATTATTATACGAGAGCAGATATTTTAAGAATAGTAGAGGAAGAAGATGTGGGCTTCATACGCCTTCAGTTTACCGATATCTTCGGAGTCATGAAGAACGTCGCGATCACTGCCAGCCAGCTGGAAAAGGCGCTGGATCATCAGATTATGTTTGACGGGGCTTCAATCGAAGGCTTTGCGAGGATTGAAGAGTCTGACATGTATCTATATCCGGATCTTGATACCTTTGAAATATTTCCATGGAGGCCTCAGCAAGGGAAGGTAGCCCGATTGATCTGTGATGTATATAAGCCGGATGGAACCATCTTTCAAAGCGATCCCAGATATGTGCTGAAAAAGGTAATGTCTCAGGCAAAGTCAATGGGACTCGAATTCGATGTGGGGCCGGAATGTGAATTCTTCCTGTTCCATACGGATGAAGATGGACTGCCAACGACTGTGACCCATGAAAGCGCGGGCTATTTCGATCTCGGGCCTCTGGACTTAGGAGAGAATGCGCGGCGTGATATGGTGCTGACACTGGAGGATATGGGATATGAGATTGAGGCATCCCATCATGAATCCGCGCCTGCGCAGCACGAGATCGATCTCCACTATGACGAGGCATTGGCTTCAGCGGACAGTATTATGACTTTTAAGCTGGTCGTAAAGACCATTGCCAAGCGCCATGGACTGCATGCAACATTTATGCCGAAGCCAAAGTCCGGTATAAATGGCTCAGGAATGCATATTAATATGTCTATGAGAAAAGACGGCATCAACATATTTCATGATTCAAAAGATCCTGCAGGATTAAGCAAGGAAGCCTATTGGTTCATTGGCGGACTTATGAAGCATATGAAGGCCATCTGCTTTATCACCAATCCGGTGGTCAATTCTTATAAACGTCTGGTTCCAGGCTATGAGGCTCCGGTATACATTGCCTGGTCAGCCAGGAACAGGACGCCGCTGATCCGGATCCCCGATACCAGGGGAGATGCCGTAAGAATCGAACTCAGAAGCCCTGACCCATCGGCCAATCCTTATCTGGCACTGGCAGTTTGCCTGGCGGCAGGACTTGAGGGAATCCAAAATGAGATCATGCCGCCCAAGAGCGTTGACTGCAACATCTATGAGATGTCCGAGGAAGAGAGGAAGGCTTCCGGGATAGAGATGCTTCCGGGAAGCCTTCTGGAAGCGGCCAGGGAATTTGAGAAGGATGCATTTATACAAAGCGTACTGGGAGAAGATCTGTCTAAGAAATATATCGAGGCGAAGACAAGAGAATATGCAGATTACCGCGCCCAGGTCACGGATTGGGAGATAAGCAGATACCTGCACCGCCTGTAGACATTCCTGCTGGAACACGTAGACAAGGAGCAAAACAGGAGGTATCAGCTTGGTAGGTATTATTGTCGTATTTCCCAATAAGGGCAATGCAGCCAATATTCGGAACCTGCTGGTTCGCGGCGGCATGGATGTGACAGGAGCATGTACCACAGGCGCCCAGGCACTGAACTATGCGGATGCCTTGGATGAAGGAATCGTGGTATGCGGTTATAAGTTAAAAGATATGATGTATACGGAACTGCGGGAATATCTTCCAGAGCAATTCGAGATGCTTCTGATCGCATCTGCGGATAAATGGAGCACAGGCCTGATCGACGGCATCGTGGGGCTGTCAATGCCTGTTAAGGCATATGATCTGATGAATACGATGGATATGATGCTTCGCAATATGGGGCAAAGGAGAAGAAAGCGAAGGCTGGATCGAAAAACCAGAGACTCCAGGCAGCAGGAAGTGATCAGTCAGGCGAAAGAACTGCTAATGGCGCGCAACAACATGTCGGAAGCCGAGGCCCACAGATATCTGCAAAAGAGTAGTATGGACAGCGGGACGAATATGGTAGAGACGGCCCAAATGGTGCTAAGCATCATGGCCGAATAAGAAGAGTAGTCATAAAGGAGAGTATTGGTATGAGATTTACAAAAATGCATGGTTTGGGGAACGATTATGTCTATGTGAATTGTTTCAAAGAGAAGGTGGAACATCCATCCGAGGTAGCCAGGTTCGTAAGCGACAGACACTTTGGGATTGGCTCGGATGGGTTGATCATGATCAATCCATCCAAAGTAGCGGATTTTGAGATGGAGATGTATAATGCGGATGGATCCAGGGGGGAGATGTGCGGCAACGGCATCCGCTGCGTGGCGAAGTATGTGTATGATTATGGGCTTACGGATAAGACCAGCATATCTGTGGAGACCCTGGGAGGCATCAAATATCTGGATCTTACCATTAAGGATGGCAAGGTCGCTCTTGTAAAAGTAGATATGGGAAAACCAGAGCTTAAGCCGGAGAGAATTCCTATCGTATCAGATGAAGAGCGCGTGGTGAACGAGCCGATCATCGTGGGAGGCATGGAATACCGGATGACCGGGGTTTCCATGGGCAATCCCCATGTAGTCGTCTATGTGAAGGATCTTGAAGGAGTGAAAATCGAACATGTAGGCCCCAAATTCGAGAATCATGAGAGGTTCCCAAAAAGAGTCAATACGGAGTTTGCCAAGGTTCTGGACCGCAAGACCGTAGAGATGCGCGTGTGGGAGAGAGGCTCCGGCGAGACTCTGGCCTGTGGAACCGGCGCCTGCGCAGTGGCGGTAGCCAGCATATTAAACGGGATGACGGAAGACCAGGTTACCGTGAAGCTGCTGGGCGGTGATCTCTTGATCGAGTGGGATCAGGAGGCTGACAGAGTCTATATGACCGGGCCCGCTACCGTTGTATACGATGGGGAGATTGCAATATAAACAGAAAACATTACAAAAAAGGAGACGGGAAGATGTTTAAAGTAAATGAAGATTACTTGAAGTTACCAGGAAGTTACCTCTTTTCCACGATTGGCAAAAAAGTGGCGGCTTTTCAGGAAGCCAATCCAAAACAGGACATTATCAGGCTTGGAATCGGCGATGTGACTCAGCCGCTGGCGCCGGCGATCATTGACGCCCTCCACGGCGCGGTAGATGAAATGGCCCATGCAGAGACCTTTCATGGATATGCCCCGGACTTGGGATACGAGTTCCTAAGAAGCGCCATGGCAAAGAATGATTACCAGGACAAAGGATGTGATATAAAGGCCGACGAGATATTCATCTCAGATGGAGCAAAGTGCGATTCCGGAAATATCCAGGAAATATTCGCGAAGGATAATAAGATTGCCGTATGCGACCCAGTCTATCCCGTCTATGTAGATACGAACGTAATGGCCGGGCGTACCGGGGTCTATGACCAGAAGTCGGAGACATGGAGCGATGTGATCTACATGCCTTGTACGAAAGAGACCGGATTCGCGCCCCAGCTGCCGAAAGAAACGCCGGATATCATCTATCTGTGTTTCCCGAATAACCCTACCGGATCTACTATTACCAAGTCTCAGTTGCAGGAATGGGTGGACTATGCCAATAAGGCGGGCGCGGTCATCATCTATGACGCAGCCTATGAAGCATACATTAGTGAAGTGGACGTGCCTCACACCATCTATGAGTGCGAAGGCGCAAGAACCTGCGCGATCGAGCTTCGAAGTTTCTCCAAGAATGCCGGATTTACAGGCGTAAGGCTTGGCGCCACCGTGATTCCCAAGGATCTGAAATGTGGAGACGTGATGCTGCATTCCCTGTGGGCGAGGCGGCACGGGACCAAGTATAACGGAGCCCCCTATATTGTCCAGAAGGCCGGGGAGGCAGTGTATTCCGAAGCTGGAAAGGCACAGTTAAAAGAGCAGGTTGCCTATTATATGAAGAATGCCTCCGTCATCTACGAAGGGCTGAAGGAGGCAGGCTACAACGTGTCGGGAGGCGTGAACGCGCCGTATATCTGGCTGGAGACGCCAAAAGGGATGACTTCCTGGGAATTCTTTGACTATCTGCTGGAAAAGGCCAATGTGGTGGGAACGCCCGGTTCAGGATTCGGGCCAAGCGGCGAGGGATATTTCCGTCTCACTGCCTTTGGATCTTATGAAAATACAGTCCGTGCGATTGAGCGGATCAAGAAGATATAGCGAGGATGAAAAAAGGGATGCCAGCATGTATCGCATGCGGGCATCCCTTTTTTACCCTTTTATGGAAGGTTCTCTTCGATATATTTGTAGTAATCTGTGCTCAAGACTTTCTCCGAAACGGTAAACCGGTTATAAATATCGGTGGACATGGAATCCAGGTACTCCTGGGATACGGATTCGTCCGCAAGAGGCGTGGCAGAGCCGGTGGAAGCATTGTAGATGCATTTGTCCGATATAAAGCTCCTGTCAGGGAAACAGACCAGCGAAGGGGCGTCTGAGAGGATATCCTGTCCAATCATAAGCCGGGAATCATAATCGAGCCCCAAAAGATTGGAGATGGTAGGAAGGATATCCACGTCGTAACAGTACTTGTCTACTTTCACGGGCTCCTCCATGCTGCCGGACCAGATGATCAAGTCATTCTGGTACCATTCTATAGATGGCTCCAGTTCATGTCCCGCCAACTCATCACAAACTGGCTTGTCATTGTAGGGGATATGGTCTGCTCCCAATACGATTACGGTATGATCGGCTATTCCACGCTCTTCCAGTTCCGAGACCAGTAATTTCATCCCCTTTTCCAGTTCCAGCTGGCAGGCCAGATAGCCTTTGGTGGTCTCCGAATAAGGAAGATCAGCCACTGCGTCATAGTTGCGGTACGCCATCTGGTTGCCGCTTACATCATACAGCATATGGCCGCTGACCGTCATGTAGTAGGTGTGGAATGGCTCGCTGTCCATATAATCGGGAATGCTCTGCTCCATAAGCTGAAGATCCGACTGGGGCCAGTAATCCTTTCCGCTGTCTGTTTTCTCCGGCTGGAACCAGTTTCCGGTGCCATGCCAGTCATAGCCCATATTCGGATGGGAGAGATCCCGGCCATAGTAGGTATAACTGTTATTGTGGTAGCCATTGACCGTGTAGCCAAGCCTCTTTAATTGCTGCCCAAGAGTAAAGCGCATATCATTGTTATGCTCTCCTGCGACCTTCATAGATACGATGCCATCCGTAGGAAGCAGGCCCGTCAGATTGGCATACTCCCCGTCGGAAGTACTGGCATACCAGCCGGGCGTATAATAATGCTCGAATACAAATCCCTCATTCTTAAGCCGGTACAAAGTGGGCGTACGCTCCTCATCAATCACGAACCGGGAGAATCCCTCCGCGGTGATAAAGATGACGTTATATCCCTTGAACATCCCGGTATACTCATTCTTGGAAGTGCCGGGACGTTCCTTGAAATACTGCGTCAGCTGGCGAACGTCGTCATCCGGGGCGGCATTAAGGATCGCGTCAAAATCAATGTCCAAGGCATTGGGCGAGGTATCCACGGAAGCCTTTGTCACGGAGGCTGCACCGGAGGAAGCCATATCCGCCAGCTGGAGCGTCTTCTCTGGCTTGCCGGCAATGGCATAGATTCCATCCAGGCGAGTCATGGAAAGCACGCCAAAATGCTCTACCGTCATATCAGTAGACACGTTATGATAATAGATGTCATAAGGACTGTAAGGCGCCTGGCTGCCCATATTCAACAGGAGAAATGCGATCAGGAAGCATTCGCAGGCGGCGCCCAGGCAGGCAAGGCCGCTTCGAAGCCTGACTTTTGAAAATGTAAGGCGTCTCTTACGATAACCGATGATAAGCAAGGGAATGGGAGCCAATAAGAGCAGAATCCCCAGAAGGCTGCCCAGCACGTTCTTGGATATGACTTCCATGAAGTCAAAGGCCTGATCCGCCACGCCCAGCATGCTGAAAAGGGCGAGGAACTTCTGGAAGACCGCATGGTAAACCAGTTGGGCGCAGAAGAATACACACAGAAGGACTGTTGCGGACAGGCTTAGAATGTAATTCGTCCCGGGGCTTAAGCGGCTGCACGCAAAGCCCAGAATAAGGGCGATGGACAAAGAGAATAATACAATGTACACAATATCCTTATTAAGGGAATGGAACATAACTACATGGAACGCCAGTTCCAGATATAGGACCAATGCCATAAAATAGCAGAAAGGCATAAAGGCGGATATTCTATCTTTCATAGCGCAAAACCTCGATCTATAATGATGTCTATATTCTACCACAAATCGACATCTTCCGACATAGGAATATATTTAAGGGATAGATTTTAGCACGCAAAAAAAGGAACTGCATTTTCATGCAATTCCTTTTTTAGCCTTGGCTTTAAGTCGGAGTGACAAGATTTGAACTTGCGACCTCTACGTCCCGAACGTAGCGCTCTACCAAACTGAGCCACACTCCGGAAATATAACCGGACATCTTGTCCTGCAAGATACCCGGCGCCCCTGCCAAGGAACTACGGATAGAGGACTCGAACCTCTACTAACAGAGTCAGAGTCTGCTGTGCTGCCATTACACCAATCCGCAATGTTTTTTCCAGCGAACATGTTATATTATACCAAATATTTATCAAAAATCAACCCCTTTTTTCAACTTTTTTTATTTTATTTTTTATCCTCAAGAGTATAGCCCCGTTTGATCTGATTTATGCTGTCTATAAGTACGTTTTTTTGTAGAAATTATTGATTAGGCATAAAAAGTGGGGCGTGATATTCTATTAACGAAATTATGGAAAAGAGGGAAATTATATGAAAAAAACACTATTAACGTCTTTATTGTGCGTAGCAATGGCCGTCACATTGATGGCAGGCTGCGGCAGCAAGGCCGAATCCAAGGACTCAAAAAAGCCTGAGAAAAAGAGCAGCGTCGAGACAACGGTGGATGTAGAATCTGCCACCGCTTCGCAGGTAGAGGAATTTTTGAGCGATTCTGATGAAAATACGATGCTTGTCGATGCACGTCCGCAGGAGGCTTATTCAGGCTGGGCGCTGGAGGGAGCGGCAAATGGCGGACATTTGAAGGACGCGGCTCTATTTTCAGCCCGCTGGCTTGACTGCGAGTATTCTGAGTCTGCCTCCCGCGAGGCTTATCTTGAAAGAGCGCTCAAGGATCAGGATATCACAGAAGATAAGGAAGTGATCGTTTACGATTATACCGGAGAACAGGCACCCGCTGTGGCTGGCTATCTAAAGGAGCAGGGAATCGAAAATGTATCCGTATTCAAGGCAAATGAACTGATTGATGCAGGAACGGATCTTGAATCCTACGAAAACTATGACAGATTCATCCCGACGGAAATCGTCAAGAGCATCTCCGATGTAAAGACGGGAAAAGAAGAGACTCTGAGCGATGAGGCAAAAGCGGTAGTTGGCGACGACGTCAGCAATGTCGTGCTGGTTGACGTAAGCTGGGGAAATGCGAAGCAGTCTACATATTTCTCAGTTGGCCATGTGCCGGGAGCAGTCCATATTAATACGGACTCCTATGAAAGGCCGCGCGTATATGTGCCGGAGAAGAGATCTGAATATGCAAAAGAATGGCGTCTGATCTCTTTGGAAGAATTCCGCGACGAAGTCTGCACGCAGTACGGAATCACGAAGGATTCCACGGTAATCTTAACAGGAACAGTAACGGATCCCCAGGGACGTCTTGGATTTATGCTGAGATCGCTGGGGGTTAAGGTCTATGCTATGAGCGGAAGCCTGACGGTTTGGAGTTATAATGGCTATGATCTGGATACAAAAGAGAGTACTCTGGTAACGCCGGAACCGGCAGACAGTTTTGGAGCGGATACGATCCAGAATCCGGATGAGATACTTTGGATGGATGACATCAAGGCTATTTTAAATGGAGAGGTGGAAGGACAGGTTGTAGACAACCGCGGAAAAGCGGAATGGAACGGCAAAGAAACCGGATATAGTTATCATGATCTGGCAGGACGTATCGATGGATCCATCTGGTGCGCGCAAGGCTCTGAAAAAGAAGGAGAATTTTTTGAGAACGTAGACCATACGCCGAGAACCCAGAGCGAGCTGAAATCCTACCTGGAGAGCAATGGCCTTGATGTTTCTAAGACGATGGCGTTCTTCTGCGGTGACAGCTGGGGCGCTGCTAAGATAGCCTACTGGTGCCAGTCCGCTGATCTTAATACGGTAAAGGAATGGGGCAATGGCTGGATCCCATGGTCAAATGAAGGAAACGAATTTATTGATCATAATGGAAATAAAGTACACTATGACAAATATCAGGATGCGCTTCTGGATAAAGATGAAAAGGATGTAAGCGACGGGACGAACATTCTTGACGATGCAACAGAAGAATAATATGACAATGTGCTCTTGTTTTTACAGGAGCACATTTGCTGATATAAAAAGGTGGGAAAGAACAGATGGACAAGAAACGAAGAAATAGATTTTTAATTGCCCTGGCCTGTATGGCTCTGGTGATCGGCGTGTTCGCGCTGATTACCGTAGTCGTAACGTCAACAACGATGGCGGAAGCGCAGACACAAGCAAATGGAGAAACACAGACAGACGGCGGCGAAAAGGAAGAAGCATCCTCCGATTCTTCAGAGAAAAAGGCTGCAAAAAAACTGATTGACAAAACCGTTTCAAGGGAAAAGGTAAAGAAAAACGTAGGCGAATGGGAGAAGTTCGAAATGAGCAGCGATGGATGCGAGCGGGGAGTTTACGCCGGAAAATTCTACTATAAAGATTTTACCATTTTTTCCAGAACCTATGATAAAGGAAAGACCTTCCATATCGTATCTGTAAATTAATGAAAGAAAGAGAGAAAATAGCATGAATAAATTATTAGGGAAGATTGGAGTCAGAGGCAAGCTTGCTGAAAATTTTGGCGCGATCGTTATCCTGGCGCTCAGTGGATCCGTAATCTTCGGACTTCCTTTCTTCCGATTCGACTATTATGACGCATATATCACGACGTACCATCTGACGAACACGCAGATGGGCGTATTTGGAACGGTAATCGGAGCCTTTGGCATCGTATCTTATCTATTCGGCGGAGTCGTCGCAGATGGCATGTCCGTTAGAAAAATAATCGTAATATCGCTGTTCGGCACAGGGATCGGAGGCCTCCTACACCTTCTGCCGCTGGGATTTGGAGGCCTTCTGTGCATCTATGCGCTTTGGGGAGTCTCCACGACATTTGCTTTCTGGCCAGCCTGTGTGAAAGCAGTGCGGGTAATGTCCGACAAGGACAGCCAGGGGAAAGCCTATGGGTTCTTTGAAGGAACGCAGAATATTGGCGGCGCCGTCGTCGCGCTGATTGCAGTCGCCTTTTTTAACTGGGGCGCAGGAAGGATGGAGAATGAGGTACTGGCAATGAAGTATGTCATCCTGTTCTATGCATTTGTAAATATCGCAATGGGCGTATTTGCATTTTTTGCGGTAAAGGATGAGAAGATGATACTAAATGCGGACCGGGTATCGTTCAAGGGACTTGCAAAAGTACTGAAGAATCCTGCCGTATGGATTATCTGCCTGGTATCGTTCTGCAACCACGTGTTCTGCCTGTCAATTTATTACTATATTCCATATGTGACGGATATCCTTGGAGCCAGCGTCGCGTTCGGAGCGATGCTCGGCGTCTTCCGTAAGTTTGGCTCCATCAGCGGCAACATTGTGGGCGGATATCTGGCAGATAAATTCGGCACAGCGCGCTTGATGCTGCTGGCTTTTATCGTAATGTTCGCAGGCCAGGGCATGATGCTTATGATGCCGGCAAAGCATTCCAGCGTCGTGGTTGTGGCAGTCTTGTTTGTCACGATCCTCATTTTTTTCCATATGAATTATGCAATGGCGTGGACTATGATGAGCGAGGGCGCGGTACCTGTGGAGTATTCCGGCACTGCGGCAGGACTGATCTGCACGGCTGGCGCGATTCCGGAGACGTTTGTGTCCATCCTTGCCGGGAATATGATCGATCATCATCCGGGCGTGACAGGATTCCGTTACTTCTTCTATTTCCTGACGGCAGTGATCGGGGCAGGATTTGTCCTGATCCTAATCTGGCGGAAATATCTGAAGCACGCCAAAATTGACAAGTCTAAATTTGACGACAAGGCTATGGAAGACCTGAAGCAATATGTATAGGCATTAAGAGCGGTATTTCTCTGTATAGACTTCCCAAAAGCAGCGCAGACTAAGAATAATAGTATGCGTGGACGCGGCATATTGCGCCCATGGCGGGAGGTATAGGAAAGTGAGCGATAGAATCATAGTAATCGGGGCGAACCATGCAGGTACGGCAGCTTTGAACACCATTCTGGACAATTATACGGATAAGGATGTGACTGCGTTTGACGCCAATTCCAATATCAGTTTTCTGGGATGCGGCATGGCATTGTGGATCGGGCGGCAGATCAGCGGGCCGGAAGGCCTGTTCTACTCGGACAAGGAGACACTGGAGGAAAAAGGGGCGAAAGTGTACCTGGAAACAAAGGTGTCCCGGATCGATTTTGAGAAAAAGACGGTATACGCAATGGATAAGGAAGGCAAGGAGATAGAGGCGAATTATGATAAGCTGATCCTTGCCACCGGTTCTCTTCCCATCCAGCCAAAGGTGAAGGGAATGGAACTAAAGAATGTCCAGTTCGTCAAACTGTACCAGAATGCGGCGGATGTAATTGAGAAACTGGAAGATCCGTCCATCCAAAGAGTCACGATTATCGGAGCCGGCTATATCGGCGTGGAACTGGCAGAGGCGTTTGCAAGAAACGGGCGCAAGACCACCCTGGTGGACTGTGCGGATACCTGCCTTTCTGCCTATTACGATCCGCAATTCTGTGAGATCATGGAAGAAAACTTAAGGGAAAACGGCGTAACAACAGCATTTGGAGAGATGGTCCAGGAAATACAAGGCCAGGGACGCGTGGAGCGGGTAGTGACGGACAAGAATTCTTATGATACGGACATGGCCGTTTTTTGCATCGGATTTCGTCCCAATACCCAATATGTGGATGGCAGCCTGGAACTTTTCCGTAATGGGGCATTTCTGGTAGATCTGCATCAGCAGACCAGCAGGCCGGAAGTATATGCCATCGGAGACTGCGCGACGGTGTTCAACAATGCAACCCAGAGAACGGACTACATTGCCCTTGCGACCAATGCCGTGCGCTCCGGCATCATCGCTGCCCACAATGCGTGCGGAACACCACTTGCATCAGCAGGGGTGCAGGGCTCCAACGCGATCTGCATCTGGGGGCTTAATATGGTGAGCACGGGAATATCTTTGAAAAGGGCGCTGGAACTTGGCTATGAGGCGGCTGCGGCCGACTATGAAGACTGGCAGAAGGCAGGGTTCATAGAAAGCGGCAACGAGAAGGTGCGGATCCGGATCGTCTATGACAAGAAGACGCGGATCATCCTGGGCGCCCAGATGTGCTCGAAATATGATATTTCCATGGGAATCCATATGTTCTCCCTTGCAATACAGGAACAGGTTACGATTGACAAGTTAAAACTTCTGGATTTGTTCTTTCTGCCTCATTTTAATCAGCCATATAATTATATTACGATGGCGGCGCTGAAGGCAGAATAGTGGATAAGCAAAATTTTTGAACTACAGCACTTCCCGTTATAAAATAGAATTTGTATAATTTTATGGCGGGGAGTATGGGGTTCATGCAATTGATAAAGGGAATCTATTTTGACATGGAAAAACAATGATAAGGTTAAAAAAAGTGATAAAAGCAGAAATGATAAGAAAAATTCCGAAAAATCAAATTGACAAACGATAATTATGATGCTAAAATCAAATTAAACCTACAGATGTACATCTATTTTTTTACCATTGCTGATATTATCAGAGATAATATCAAAAGGAATAATAGTAATAATGACAAGAAAGGAAGTAAGAGAGATGAATGGCAGAGAACGCGTGATAGCGGCGATTAGGAAAGAACCATTAACGGAAATTCCGTCAAGTTTTTCACTTCATTTCCCAGAAGGATGTGAAAATGGAGAAGAAAGCGTGAAAGCGCATCTGGAATTTTTTGAAAAGACAGGCACGGATATTTACAAGATAATGAACGAGAATCTTATGCCTGCATGTGACGGCGTAAGGTGCGGGGATGATTGGAAATTGATACCCAAGTTTTCCCGGAACGATGCGTGGCTAACAAAGCAGATCGATCTTACCAAGAGAATACTGGACCGGTGCGAGCCCGGACATTTTACCATGGGAACGCTGCACGGAGTCGTGGCATCCAGCCTTCATTTGATTGAGAAAAGATACGGTTATGACGGAGGGCGTCTGGCACAGCCAGAGCATCTCAGGCAGAATAAGGTGGCTGTGGCGGATGTATACAAGCGGATCGCGGATATCTTATGCGTGCTGGCGGAGGAATACATAAAGGCTGGATTGGATTCGGTTTACTACGCGGCTTTAGGCGGAGAATACCGCTACTATACGGATGAAGAATTTGAGACATTTATAGCGCCGCTGGACAAGCAGGTTATGACGGCGATAAGAGAGAGCGGCGGCTACTGCGTGTTACATATATGCAAGGACAGGCTGAACATGCGTCGGTATCAAAGTTACAACGACTACGCGGATATTGTGAACTGGGGAATCTACGAAGCGCCATTCTCTCTTGAAGAAGGAAAGAAATTGTTTCCTGGGACAGCTATCATGGGCGGGCTTGCGAATAGAAGCGGCGTGCTGGTAGAGGGAACGAAGGAAGAGATAGAAGACAGGGTAAGGCAGATCATAGAAGAGAATGGTAAGACAGGATTCATCTTAGGAGCAGACTGTACCATTCCTACGGAGATTGAATACTGGAGGGTAAGAGCAGCGGCAGAGGCAGCCAGGAAATAAGGAGGAACGTGTATGTCATACAGATTAGCAGCGGATGTGGGCGGAACCTTTACGGATATTGTTTTATTAAATGATGATACCGGCGTCTACGAGACGACCAAGGTGCTGACGACTCCTGAGGCGCTGGAAAAAGGAATACTAAAAGGCTTTGATGAATTGGCGGGAGATAAATATGATCAGATAGCCAGTATTGTCCATGGAACTACTTCTGGACTGAATTCCGTGATCGAACGAAGGGGAGCTCACTGCGCGCTCGTGACGACAAAAGGATTCCGCGACGTGTATGAGATTGCCAGAGCCAACCGTCCGGAGATTTATAATATCCACTATCACAAGCCAGAGCCACTGATTCCGAGAAAAGATATATATGAGATCGATGAGCGGGTTGCTTTTGATGGAACCATTGAAAAAAAGTCACAAAAGAAATGATGCAGGAAGTGACGGAGGCTTTAAAGGGAAAGTATGATTCCATAGCCGTATGCCTGATCAACAGTTATGCAAATACGGAGAATGAAAAGGAAGTATGCCGGATTCTGGAAGAGGAACTGGAAGAAGGGACGATCATCACTGCGTCCCATGAGATTGCGAAAGAATCCAGGGAATACGAAAGAGTGAGCACTTCCGTACTGAATGCATATGTAGCCCCAAGCACAAGAAGGCATGTATTTGCACTGTCGGAAGAACTTGAAAAAAGAGGCTTTACCGGCACGCTTTATATGATGCAGTCAAGCGGTGGCGTTATACGGGCAGAGATGGCGTCCTCTACCGCCGTATATACGCTGATGTCCGGCCCGGTCGGCGGAGCAATCGGTGCCAGCGTGATCAACCGGGATAATTTGATCGGATTTGACATAGGCGGTACGAGTTTTGACGTGAGCATCATCGTGAATAACCGGATGGAGACCACGGTAGAGGCTGAGATCGAGGGATTCCCGGTACTGGCGCCAACCGTCAATGTATTCAGCATTGGCGCGGGAGGCGGAAGCATCGCATGGAATGAAGCAGGGGGGATGCGTGTAGGCCCACAAAGCGCGGGCGCGATGCCAGGCCCGGTATGTTATGGAAGAGGCGGCGATAAGCCAGCACTTACGGATGCCAACCTGGTACTGGGACATATGTCCGCTAAGCATTTTCTGGGCGGCAGGATGGAGATGGATACGCAGAAGACTCTAGACGTATTTGAAGAGTACGGAAGGCAGTTCGGCCTGGATGCGGTCACTGCCGCGGAAGGCGTCTGCGAGATTGCCAACCACAAGATGGCGGATGCCATCCGGGAACTTACGGTAAAGCGGGGAATCGATCCAAGGAACTTCTCGATTCTCGCGTTTGGCGGAGCAGGCCCAATGCATGCGGCGCTGATCGCGGAGATGCTGGATATTAAGGAAGTCATCGTACCGGCTAATCCGGGAGTGTTTTCCGCGTGGGGCATGTTGCATGCGGACATCCGGCATGATACCGGCCGAACCAGGGTATGCCTGCTGTCTTCGCTGAATGAGGAGGAATTCCACAAGAACTTTGCCGAACTGAAGCAGGAACTGGACGAAGTACTGGAAAAAGAAGGAATCATAGATGATGAAAGAAAATATATCTGTGCTCTGGATATGCGTTACTTTGGCCAGGAGTACACCATTTCTGTGGATATTCCGGACGAGTCCGTGTTTGATAAGGATGAAATCGAGAAGTCTTACAGCGCCATTTATGAGAGGCTATACGGACACCATTCATCCGATAATGTGGTAGAACTGGTGAATTACCGCATGACAGTGCTGGTACCCGTGAACAAGGCGGCTTCGGGGAGCCGTGCCAGCGATAGCCAGGTTGAGCCTATTGAGAAGATTCAAGGCTACTTTGACGGCAGAAAATATGAGATTGATGTCTATTCCCGGGAATGTCTTGTAACCGGAAGCGAGATCTCAGGTCCGGCCATCGTGGTCGAACTTACGTCCACGACGATCGTTCCGCCGGGATGGAGGCTGACGGTAGATGAAGCCGATAGCATGATAATGAAAAGGATGAACGGAGGTGCGGCAAATGACTGATAGAGTGAATCCAATCGTGGTAGAGATTATTCGAAATGCGGTGAATTCTGCCGCAAGGGAAATGAACAGCTGCCTAATTAAGAGCGCATTTGGCCCGGGCATCTATGAGATGAAAGACTGCAGCGTCGGAATCTTCGACAGGGAGGCCCGGCTGTTGGGACAGTCTTCTGGACTGCCCATCTTCCTTGGGAATCTGGAGATCTGCATTCAGATCGTGACGGATAAGATCGGACTGGATGGATATCAGAAAGGCGATGTGTTCGTAATGAACGACCCATATCTTCAAGGAACTCACGCTGCTGATATTACCGTGTTTTCACCGATATTCTATGAAGGAAGGCTGGAAGGGTTCTCCGCGGTCCGCGCAGCAATGCAGGATATGGGCGGAAAGAATCCCATGGGATGCGCGGACAGCACAGAGGTCTATCAGGAGGGATTAAGGATACCGCCGGTCAGGCTATGCAGCGCAGGGACGATTTGTGAAGATGTTATGGACCTTCTCACGATTAATAGCAGATATCATGCAATGATGAGAGGGGACTTAAATGCCTGCATATCCGCCTGCTACACAGGAGAGACCAGAATGGGAGAACTGTTTGGGCGTTACGGTACAGAAACAGTCCATCAGGCGGCACTGGAGATATTCCGGCAGTCCGAGCAGCTTGACAGACAGGCGGTGGCGGAGATACCAGACGGAGAATACTATGCGGAGGGCTGTCTGGACAATGACGGAATCACGCCAGAAGAGCGGCCGCTTAAGGTAAAAGTGACGATCCGGGGAGAAGAGATGACGATTGATCTAAGCGGAAGCGCCAGAATGGGCGTAGGGCCGATCAACTGCGGAGAAGCACAGACGATCGCCGCATGCCGTGTAGGTTATAAAGAGGTGATCAATCCGGATAGCCAAGTGTCCGGAGGAACGTTCCGCAATCTCAATGTAATCGTAGAGAAAGGGAGTTTTCTGGCGGCAGAAGAGCCGGCGCCGTGCGGCTGGTACTTTACCGGACTGGGACTTTTGATCGACCTGATTATCAAAGCACTGGCTCCGGTCATTCCTAAGCAGGCCGCGGCAGCCCATTACGGAGACTCGAATGTCATCCTGTTCAGTGGCTACGACAGCATCCGGGAAAAGCAGTTTGCGATCTGCGAGGCCACGGCAGGAGGCTGGGGCGCGTATGACGGGGATGACGGACAGAATGGCATGATCAATGTAGTCAACGGAGATTTAAAGAACTGGGGAATTGAGTTTATTGAAAGCAAATATCCACTCAGAATCCTGTCTTATAAGGTACGGGAAGATTCCGAAGGCGCGGGACAGTTTAGAGGCGGCCTTGGGCTGGAACGCACCTATCGCGTAGAGACGGATGCGCAGTGTAATCTGATGCTCTGGGTGGAACGGTCTAAGACGACAGCTTGGGGGCTCTTGGGAGGACATGCTGCACAGGCGCCTGATGTGGTGGTCAATCCGGGCACTCCGGAAGAAAAGCATTATCTGAAGACCAATATGCTTCCTGTGAAGAAGGGAGATATTATAAGGATAAGTACAGGCGGAGGAGGTGGATACGGAGATCCCAAAGAAAGAAGCCGGGAAGCAATCGCGTCAGATATTGAGAATGGATACCTGACATTGGAACATGCCCAGAAATTGTATTGTTATCAGTAATAGGAGGAAAATTTATGAAAAAGAATTTAAAGAAAGCAGTTTCCCTGTTGATCGTATTTGCTATGATTATCAGCCTTGCTGCCTGCGGGAAGTCCGGGGATAAGAAGGAAGGTACCCAGAAGGCAGCCAGTGACGAGGATAAGACGTTTACCGCCGCATTGGGCGTCATGCCGTCTAATTTCGACCCGACGAATCTTGTAGGGGCCGGAGACATGAATGCATCCAGAACCTGTTATGAGCCGCTGGTGGAAGAGGTCCGCGGATCGACGGAACTGGAGCCTTGGCTGGCAGAAAGTTATGAGGTTCCCGATGCGAAGACCTATATCTTTAAACTGCGGGAAGGCGTGAAATTTGCCGACGGAACGGATTTGAACGCGGAGGCGGTGGTGTATTCCTATAACCGCGCCATGGCTTTTGTAAGTTCCATCTCCACGCTGGTACAGGAAATAGAGAGTGTGGAAGCTACAGATGAGATGACGGTAACGATTAAGTTAAAAAGCGATAATTCAGGATTCTTATACAATGTTGCAAAGATTGGAATCATCTCTCCAACTTGGTGCAAGGAGCATGAGGAGGATGGAGATTGGGCACAGGCATATTGCGCAAGACATTCCTGTGGAACCGGCGCTTATCAGATCTCCGGCTTTGAAGAAGACCAGTACTATACTATGGAAAAATTCGACGACTACTGGGGCGGATGGAAAGATAATCAGATTGATAAGATCCAGACACTGATCGTAAAAGACAATGCAACACAGATTCAGATGCTCAATTCCGGCGAAGTAGACAAACTTCAGATTCCAATTACTGAGAATCTGGATATTCTAGAGGCAAATGAGAATATCGACGTTCTGACGGAACAATCTCTGCAGACAAATATTTTTACCTTCAATACTAAGAAGGCTCCGTTCGATAACTTGCAGGTAAGGCAGGCGGTGACGCTGGCTATGAGCTATGAAGGAGTAAAAGATAATGTATATAACGGAAAGGCTACGATTCCAAGCGGATTTATGCCGGCAAAATTTGCGGAGCATGATGACAGTATTCCGGAACAGTCACAGAATCTTGAGAAGGCTAAGAAATTAATGGAACAGTCCGGCGTAGGCGAATGCAAAATCTCAGTTCACCTTTGCGAGGGAAGTGACGACCAAGTGCAGATGGCACAGATCCTTCAGGCTAATCTGGCAGAAATCGGCATCACGCTTGAAGTCAAAGTTATGCCTTGGCTCTCCATGGTAGAAGAGAATTCTTCACCAGATACCGCCCCGGAAATGTCAGCGCTTAATATGGGGGCATTTACAGGCGACTCCGTGTTCTTCCTGAAACAGAATTTCCACAGTATGTACAGCGGGCAGCCATACAACTGGAGTTTTTATGAGAACCCGGAATTTGACGAGGCGATTGACAAGGCAACGGCAACCGTAGATGAAAAAGAGAAGAAGGAGTATCTCAATACAGCGCAGAATATTCTCGTGGATGACTGTGCGGCACTTTATATAGCATCCCCGGATTCTGTGGAGGCGATCAATAACAAATATCAGGGATTTAAGATTCATCCGTTGGACTACTATTATTCCATCCGTTTCTATCAGTTGACAATTGGAGAATAAGAATCGTCCGGAAGATTAAGGGGGCAGGTTATGGTTAAATTTTTGGCGAAAAGAATATTATCTTTGATATTCGTCGTAATAGGGATCACGCTTGTCGTGTTCATAGCGACACACTGTCTTCCGGCTGATCCGGCGCGGGCGGCTGCGGGGCCGTCCGCCTCCAAGGAACAGGTCGAAGAAAAAAGGGTGGAACTGGGACTGGACCGGCCGCTGTATGTCCAATATCTGGATTATATGAAGGGGCTTGCGCATTTTGATATGGGAAAATCCTACAAAAGCAGGCAGCCGGTGACACAGGAGATTTCTTCAAGGCTGGCAGCCACGATGGAACTTACAGTCCTGTCTCTTGTGGTATTTTTCATTATTGCGCTGCTGATGGGAAGCATTGCGGCGCTGAAGAGGAATAAGATCATCGACCATGTCATCCGGTTCTTTTCGGTGGGAAGCATGGCAGTACCGCCTTACTGGCTGGCTCTTCTGCTGCAGTATTTTCTGTTCTATAAAGCGCAGCTGCTGCCGTCAGGCTACCGGCTACCGGCGGGCGTGACCGGCCCGGATACCGTGACCGGATTCTATCTGCTGGACAGCGCTATTCAAGGGGACTGGGCCTTGTTCGCGCTGTGCGCGAAACATTTGCTGCTGCCGGTATTGAGCCTGGTTATCGGGTATTGCGGAATCACGACAAGGATGATGCGCACACAGCTTTTGCAGGAACTGCGGCAGGATTATATCCGCACAGCCAGATCCAAAGGCCTGCCTGAGCATACGGTAATAAGACGCCATGCAATGAAAAACGCCATTTCCCCCATATTGACTATGCTGGGGATGCAGGCCGGCGGCATGATCGGAGGAACCGTTTTGATCGAGAAGATATTTAGTTGGCCGGGACTGGGCTCCTATGCGCTGGAGGCGATCATGTCGATGGACCTTTTAGTGATCGCCGGAATCACGACGGTGATGGCTGTCATTTTCATACTTATTAACCTGATTGTTGATATTTCCTATGTACTCATAGATCCGAGAGTGAGGTTATCATGATGAAGACGATAAAAAAATACTTTTTCCGGGACATTCCATCCACCATAGGAACCGTGATCTCTCTGGGAATTCTTCTATTTATGATTATAGGCCCCTTTGCCACGAAGTATGACCCTCTTACGGTGGATATGGGCGCAAAACTTGTGAAGCCGGGAAGCATACATATCTTTGGAACAGACGAGATGGGGCGGGATATTTTTTCCAGGCTTGCGTATGGCTCATGGTATTCAATGGGGACGGCGCTGGCGGTGGTTCTTCTTGCAGCCATAGTGGGAATCATCGTGGGCGGAATCGCCGGATATGTGGGCGGCTGGTTCGATAACCTGGTTATGCGGATATGCGACGTATTCCTGTCTTTCCCGCAGGTATTCCTGGCTATGATCATCGCTGCAGCCATCGGTGCAGGGATCGGACCGACGATATTCGCGCTGGCAGTCTCGTGGTGGCCGAATTATGCCAGGATGGTGCGGGGGATGGTAATCGTGATCAAAGAAAAACTTTATGTAGAGTCGGCGAAGGCGATAGGAATGCATCCTCTGCGTATTATCTTCACCATCATCATCCCGCAGACTATGTCAATGGTAATCCCCCAGATTACAATGGGAATTGGAAACGCGTTGATCGCGGCATCCGGATTCTCGTTTATCGGCCTTGGCGCGCAGATGCCGACGCCGGAATGGGGGGCGATGATATCCCAGGGCAGCAGATTCATCTTCAATGCGCCATATTATGTTATCATTCCGGGTATATTTATTTTTCTTGCAGTGCTGGGATTCAGCCTGCTTGGCGATTCGCTGCAGGAGGCAACCAACCCGGAACTTAAAAATTTGTAAACGTTCGTTAGGAGAGCAATTATGGATATCAGCAGAAAATTTGAAGAAGCAAGAAGCGTGATGAAAAGTTATGGGAAGGACTGCATGATACTGGCGCCTTCTACGGATCTTCGCTACCTGAGCGGATTTCATGGGATTTCCATGGAACGCCCGATTTTACTGATATTAACGCTGAAAAAGGCGTTTTTCGTCCTGCCGGAGTTTGAGCTGGACAACCTGAGAGAGGAATTGAAGGCTGCCGTTACCTGCATTTCGTGGAAGGAACAGGAGGACCCCTATGCAAAGGCGGCGCAGGCTTTGGAACAGGAGAATATTTGCCACGCGGTTTTTGGAAACCAGATGCAGGCGGTGATGTTCTACCGCCTGAAGGAGGCATTTACAAACTGGCGGTGGGAGCCGGCAGGGCCGCTGATGGCAAAACTCCGCTCAAGAAAAGAGGAAGAAGAATACCAATGCCTCAAAATGGCCCAGAGGCTGTCTGGCGAGGCGCTTTTAAGACTTCTTAAGGAAGGCCTGTCCGGCCGGACCGAACTGGAGGCGGCTGTAAGGCTCAATGAGTATATGCGCGAAGCGGGGCTGGAATGTATGGGTACGCCGCTGGTGGCAGCCGGGGCGAACGGCGCGCTTGCACATCATGGCGCCGATGATACCGTTATTCGGAGAGGAGATCCTGTCATCATTGATTTTGGAGGATGCTGCAAGGGATACTATGCGGACATTACCCGAACCGTGGCGGTGGGAGACATATCGGAAGAGTTTGCCAATGTCTTCCGGATTGTACGAAAAGCAAATGAAGCCGCTGCTGCTGCTGCGAGGCCTGGCATGACCGGGGAAGAACTGGATGCAGTGGCGCGGAAGATCATAGATGAGGCAGGATACGGCCATATTTTACACATAGGCTTGGCCACGGGGTTGGACTTGACGTGCATGAGGAGCCTTACATCGTAGCAGGAAACGAAGCGCCTCTTTTGGCAGGAAACGTCTTTTCCAATGAGCCGGGGATCTACTTGCCGGGACGGTTTGGAGTCCGACTTGAGGATGTGCTTTATCTGAAGGAAGATGGGGCAGAGTGCCTGACTGGCCTTACGCATGATATCCTGACGACGGAATAAGGAAGAGGTGGGGATATGGCAAAGGAAATATTAAGAGTGGAGAATCTGGTCACGGAATTCTGGGGTGAAGATCACCCTACAAAGGCAGTGGACGGAGTATCCTTCCACGTGAATGAAGGCGAGATACTGGGAATCGTAGGCGAATCGGGCTGCGGCAAAAGCGTGACCTCCATGTCCGTTATGCGGCTCATTCCGGAACAGGCCGGAGGCGTTACCAGCGGCACAATTACATTTGACGGCAGGGATACGCTGTCCATGGAGAAGAAGGAATTCTCGAAGATTGAAGGAAAAGATCTGACGATGATCTTCCAGGAGCCTCTTTCCTCTCTGAATCCGCTGCTGACCTGCGGCTACCAGATTGTGGAAACCTTGCGGTACCATGAAAAGATAAGTAAAAAAGAAGCCTGGGCAAAAGCAGAGGAACTACTGGAGATGGTAGGGATTCCGATGCCTGCAAAGAGGGCCAGGGAATATCCGCATCAGCTGTCCGGCGGGATGCGCCAGAGAGTCATGATTGCAATGGCCATAGCATGCAACCCCAAACTTCTGATTGCGGACGAGCCTACGACAGCCCTGGATGTAACGATTCAGGCGCAGATTCTGGACATCCTAAAAAGACTTAGGCAGGAGCGCAATATGGCAGTAATGTTCATCACCCATGATATGGGCGTGATCGCGGATGTCTCTGACCGGGTCATCGTAATGTATGCGGGAAATGTGGTAGAGGAAGCGCCAGTTACGCAGTTTTTTAAGAATCCCCTTCATCCATACACAAAGGGGCTTCTAAAAGCGATTCCAAGACCCGATATGAAGAATGAAAGGCTGTATATGATCAAAGGCACCGTGCCGGGACCGGAGGAACAGTATGCGATGAAGGGCTGCAAATTCTGCGACAGATGCGAGCACGCCCTCCCAAAATGCAGGGAGGAAAGGCCGGCTATGAAAGACATGGGCAATGGCCAGAAAACCGCGTGCTGGCTATATGACGACGGCGAAGGACCTGCAAAGGCACGGCAGTAATCTGCGGCACCCCAAATCAGGAGAGGAGAAAGAGAGAATGGAACCACTTTTTGATATCCGTCATGTTTCAAAATATTATTCGGCAAAGTCCGGAGCATTTTCCCTGGACAAGCGTATGGTCAAGGCCGTGGATGATATCAGTTTTCAGATACATAAGGGTGAGACGATCGGCATTGTAGGAGAATCAGGCTGTGGGAAAACCACTCTTGGTAAATTAATCCTGCATTTGTTCGAGCCGACAGCGGGAGAAATTATATTTCGGGGACAGGACATCCTGAAACTAGAACGAAGAGAACTGAGGCAGTTTCGAAAACACGCCCAGATCGTCTATCAGGATCCGTATACGTCGCTGAATCCCAGAATGCCAATAGGAGAGATCATAGGAGAACCGTTGAAGATTCAAAAACTGGGAAATAAAGACGAGATAAAGGAAAAAGTCCTTAATATACTGGACGTTGTAGGTTTGGTAAGAGATTTCTATGACAAGTACCCTTTTGAATGCTCAGGAGGCCAGAGGCAGAGAGTGGGGATTGCTAGGGCGCTGATCTTAAGACCGGAACTGATCGTGTGCGATGAGGCGGTATCCGCGCTGGATGTCTCCACACAGTCGCAGATCATCAATCTTCTGGAAGATATCCAGAAAGAGTTCGGCCTGACTTACTTATTCATTTCCCATGGCCTGTCTGTAGTGCGCCATATCTGCAGCAGGGTGATCGT
The DNA here is from genome assembly GCF_019597925.1 of [Clostridium] scindens. Taxonomy (NCBI): domain Bacteria; kingdom Bacillati; phylum Bacillota; class Clostridia; order Lachnospirales; family Lachnospiraceae; genus Lachnoclostridium; species [Clostridium] scindens. Next base: position 863,248 of record NZ_CP080442.1, read on the forward strand.
TATGTACCTGGGGCAGGTCGTAGAGATGGCGGAATGCGAGGAACTGTATGAAAATCCTCTTCATCCATATACGAAGGCCTTATTTTCCGCAATTCCGCTGCCGGATCCAGAGCAGGAGAAGAACCGGATCATGCTGGAGGGTGATGTGCCAAATCCGGTGAACATCCCACAAGGATGTGCCTTCCACACAAGATGCAGATATGCCACGCAGCGGTGCAGGACAATGCGCCCAATACTTAGCGACGTTAAGGATGGGCATCAGGTATCCTGCCATCTGTACAGTAAAGAGGCATCCGGGAATAAGGAAGAGAATCCTGCGCCAGCGGAGGTATGAGTATGGACAGAAAGAAAATAAGAGAGGATACGCCCTGTGGAAACATCTATATGAATCACGCCTCTACTTCAGTTCCGCCATTGCCGGTGATAGAAGCGGCACAAGACTATTATCGCATGATCATGCAATATGGAGCCACAAGCAGGAAAGCGGAAGAGATAACGATCCGTACCTGCAGGCAGGCTGCGGAAAATATGGCAGCCTTTCTGAACGCGGATGCCGGGGAGATAATGTTCGTGCCCAATGGTACGGTGGGGATTGGCATGGTAGCGCAGGGAATGCCATGGAAGCCAGGCCAGAATATATTAATAGATTCTATGAGTTTTATCAGCAATGTCGCGCCTTTTATAGAGGCGGCTAAGTCACATGGGCTTGAGATCCGCTATATACCGGCCAGGCTGCCAGGCTTTCTCGACTTAGAGAAACTGGAGGAGCTGATCGATGAGAATACGGCGCTGATCAGCGTGACGCATGCGGCCAACAGCCTGGGCGTGCTCCAGGATATTGAGCGGATCGGAAGTCTGGCAGGGAAGTACAAGATCCCCTATCTTGTTGATGCTGCGGGGACATTGGGCGCAGTATCGCTGGACGTACAGAAAATCGGCTGCGATTTCTTAAGCGCATCCGGCCGAAAGTATTTAAGAGGCCCATCAGGCACAGGCATTCTCTATGTCAGACAAGAAAGGATCGGGATGCTAAAAGGGTATATGCCAGCCTGGAACAGCGGTACCTGGGATTATGGGACTGAGGAGTTTACGTATCACAATGATATCCGCAGGCTGGAATTCGGAGAGAAAAACTATCCGGGGATATTCGGCCTTTCTAAGGCTGTTGAATATATCAGCGAAATCGGCGGAATGCGCAGGATAGAGGCCAGGATCAGAGAACTGACAGGCTATCTGCTTGACAGGCTGGAAGCCGTTGACGGCATCCGGATATTAGGACCTGGGGAGGCCGCCTGCCGGTGCGGCACAACCGGATTCATAGTAGAAGGAAAAGGATGTGAAGAGATTGCCGGATATCTGAATAAGAACGGCGTCGGGATGATGGCACATCATTTCTTCTGCCCTGGAGTCAGCGAACTGTTCGAAATAGAAGGAACAGCCAGACTGTCCGTACATTATTGGAATACAGAGGAAGAGATTGATGCAGTAATAAATCTTTTGAAGAAGATGCAGGGTGAATAGTTATGGAAAGATATTATCAGCAATATATCAAGCTGCTTGAGAAAGAACTGGTTCCGGCTTTTGGCTGTACGGAGCCGATTGCGATCGCCTATGCGGCGGCGTATGCGAGGAATATTTTGGATGCAATGCCTGAGGAAGTCGATATCAAAGTCAGCAGCAATATTATAAAGAATGTAAAGAGCGTCACCATACCGAATACCGGAGGCCTGAAAGGAATAGAGGCCGCCGTGGCGGCAGGGATTGTCGTAGGAAACCCGGAAAAGGAACTGGAAGTTATCGCCGGGGTATCTAAGGAGCAGATCCCGATGATCAAAGAATATCTAGAGAGGGTACCGATAAAAGTCTCTGCCAGCGAAAGCGATGAAGTCTTTGATATCAGGATCATGGTGAAGTGTAAAAAGCAGTATGCGCTGGTGAGGATTGTGAAAGAGCACCTGAATATCGTGTACGTTGAGAAAAACGGGAAGGAGATCTTTGAAAAGGATGAAGAGGACCGGCAGGAGCAGCCGGAGGCCTCTTTGACGATTCAAAGAATCGTGGAATTTGCAGATCTGGCAGCCATTGAAGATATCCGGGGACCAGTCCGCAGGCAGGTGGATTATAATATGGCGATTGCCAGGGACGGACTTGCCAAAGAATATGGAGGCGCAGTGGGACGAACCATCCTGTCTCATTCACAGCAAACTGCCGCTGACAAGGCCAGAGCCTATGCGGCAGCAGGTTCAGATGCCCGCATGAGTGGATGCACGCTTCCTGTCATTATTGTATCCGGAAGCGGAAACCAGGGTATCACGGCCTCGGTTCCGATTGCCGTATATGCAGAGGAAAAGGGCTATGGAGAAGAGAAGATGCTCCGTGCGGTAGCGCTGTCAGACCTTCTTACCATTTATCAGAGGCAGTTCATTGGCAGGCTGTCTGCCTATTGCGGGGCAGTAAATGCAGGGTGCGCAAGCGCAGCTGGAATTGCTTATCTGGAAGGAGGAGGCTTTGAAGAAGTAGCACATACTCTAATCAATTCGCTGGCGGCTATTTCTGGCGTGATCTGTGATGGGGCGAAGCCTTCTTGTGCGGCGAAGATTGCTGCGTCTGTGGAGGCGGGCCTTCTGGGATATGATATGTTTATAGATAAGAAAGAATTTGTCGGAGGCGATGGAATCGTTACCTGTGATGCGGATGAAACAATTAAAAACGTAGGAATCCTGGGAAAAGAGGGAATGAAGCAGACGGATCGAAAGATTGTAGAAATTATGCTTAAGAGAACCGCATGCAGAAATAAGATGTAGCCGTATGGTAAAATATGGTATAATAAAAGTGCCTTAAGCCCGGTCTGTCTGGCAATATACTTATACAGCATGGAACGGGCTAATAATTAAGAAAGAGCAGGGGGGATAGGTATGTCTGAAACGATGAAACTGAAAGACCAGATATATGAGAAGGTCCTGAATGAAATTACGGAAGGCCGCTATCTGCAGAATGAAATTATTACGGAAAGAGAATTGATAGAAAAATATGGAGTCAGCAAATCCCCTGTCAGAGAGGCGCTCATTGAACTTTGTAATGAAAATGTGCTGGTAAGCCGTCCAAGAATGGGATATCAGATACGCCCTATATCTATGAAGGAAATTTCAGATATTGTAGAACTGCGGGTAATTCTGGAGCTGGCTGCGCTTAGAAAGACGTTTACAATTTTGGATGATCATCATATACAGCTGCTAAAGGAAAATCTATCAAGGGCTTCAGAAATCCATGAAGGGAAAAATATGATGAAGCATTGGAAGAGCAATATCAGTTTTCATCTGCTGCTGTGCAGTTTCTGCGGCAATTCCCAAATATATTCTGAAACGGAGAGGGCATTAAAGTTCTCGTATAGAGGCGCTATTCAGTATTTTTCTGTCTCA